>DATAWX010000246.1:0-1710 GCA_036266995.1 Pseudonocardiaceae bacterium
GGCGGTTGGAGGAGTGGACGGTCGGCGCGGTGTCTGGGCACGCTGACGCCGTCCTGCTGGTCGGCTTGCTTGCTGGGCGGGTCCGGCGCGGTCGTTCAGCCGAGCGCGGGATTCGCCCGGAGACGGATGAACGCGCCGGCGAGGGTGCGGGCCCATGGCCAGTCGGCCTGGAGCCGCAGCCGGAGCTGGCGGCCGTGAGCGACGATCCGGCCGGCGATGTGCAGCAGTCGGTGACGGAGGCGTTTCGGTTCGGCGTGCTGATGTTGCCCGGTCAGGCAGAGCACTCTGGTCCAGCACAACAGGTCTTGGGCGATCAGCGAGAGCTCCAGCCAAGTCTGGTTGTGCACAAACGCGTGGTGCGGGAGGTTCCGCATCCCTGTGTCCTTGCCGTTGCGGATGCAGTCCTCGACCCGGGCGCGCTGGCGGTGGCGCATTTCAAGGACGGCGATATTGGCGCCGGTCTGGTCGGTGATGAAGCAGGTGTACCGGTAGCCGTGCTCGTCGAAGATCGTGAACTGCGCGCCGGGGTGCGGGCGCTCGCGACGGGCGATCAACCGAGTCCCCTCGGGCCACTGGTTCAGATCCAGGCGGTTGGTGAGCTCGGTGACCCACGCCCCGTCCCGAAGCGCACCGTCGCTGTCGACCGCCCGAACCCATTGGGCTTGCTGGGCTTCGAGGATCTGCTCGCGGATCGACTCATCGACGGGGTGGCCGATCGAGAAGCGGATCCCGGCGTCGCGGCAGTCGCCGGCGAACGCATGCGTGCAGCCGCCGACGTCGGTGCGGACCAGCATCTCCCGCGCGAGGTCCTGCCTGGGCAACTGGCTCAGCGCGAGTTGAAGTACCTGGAAGTGATCCTCGGCGGTGTTCGACCCCGCGTTCCCCGGTCTGAGGATCGCGGCGAGCGGTTCGCCGGTCTCTGCCAGCCAGCAACCGATCGGATGAAACCCGTAGCCGTGCTTGTAGTTCCCCGCCGCCCGGTCCTTCTCGGAGTGCGCAGTCAGCAACGTCGCGTCGATATCCAAGGTCAACGTGTCCGGGCGGGCACCCGCGTCCCACGCCCGCGCGCGAGCCGCAGCCCGCGCTTGACGAACCCGGGCAAGGACCGTCTCGTCGACCGCTTTCAACGTCCGATGCGTCGTGGTCTCCGACGCGACCGGCCCGAACAACCGCTCCTGACCACGCAGTCCTTCCAGATCGGTGACGCAGTCCCCGCCATCAGCGAGCATCACCGCCACATCCCTGAGCACCCGCCCAGGCGCGTGCGGGGATCGGCGCTCCCGGGTCGCCGCCAACGCTCCGGACAGCCCGGCGGTCAACCCGACCCGATCAGCGAGCTCGGCGAGCAGCACCGTGCCCGCACGCGACACGAGCCCTTCGCCGTCCGCGCTGACAATTACCGTTTCAGAGCAAGCCTTTGGCTTCACCAACTGGGTGTCCTCCTGGATCGTGATCTCGAGACCTCGCAATCCCGATTCTCACGGCCCGGGAGGACGTTCCCAACCGCCTACGGATACACCCTTACCGGCGAATCCAGGCTAGGGGCCTTTTATCAGCCATTCGCCTACGCCGCTGCCAGTTCGGGCGGTGTGCTGTGAGCATCCGGGTGGTGTTGGCCGATGATCAGGCGATGGTTCGCGCCGGCTTTCGGATGATCCTCGAGTCCGATCCCGAGATCGAGGTTGTCGGCGAGGCGGCGAACGGCGAGCA
>DATAWX010000247.1:0-47004 GCA_036266995.1 Pseudonocardiaceae bacterium
CAGGTCAGCGCCGATACATCCGAACGCGCTCGCCTGCTCCCGTGGTACCCGAATTCCGGCGACGGTCACTCCTGCGCCGGTGGCGATATGCTGTTCCACCATCTGCGACGGGTCCATCCGGTACACGTGATCGGCACCGAAGACGACGATGTACTCCGGTGCATCGTCGTAGACGAGGTTGAGCGACTGGAAGATCGCATCCGCGCTGCCGGTGTACCACCGCGGACCGAGCCGCTGCTGCGCGGGCACCGGGGTGATGTACTGCCCCAGCATCGAGGACAGCCGCCACGCTGTGGTGATGTGCCGATCCAACGAGTGCGACTTGTATTGAGTGAGCACACAGATCCGGACATATCCGGCGTTGACCAAATTAGAGAGCACGAAGTCGATCAGCCGATAGTTGCCACCGAACGGTACGGCCGGCTTTGCCCGGTCCGCCGTCAACGGCCACAACCGCTTTCCCTCACCGCCGGCGAGAACGATGCCCAGCACATGCGGCTGTCCCTTCACAATAGGCCACCCTAGCCCCGGTCGCACCGCGGAGCCACGTGAGAATCGACCTCGGTCATCGAATGTTCACTGGTTAGCCGAAGTAGCGTATGAGCTGAGACGGGTGCCGGCGGCGCTCTGATTGCGGGCTCCACCCGGGAAGACGCTAGCGTGACACAGCGTGCGCATCGGAGTGCTGACCCGCGAATACCCGCCCGAGGTGTACGGCGGCGCCGGGGTTCACGTCAGCCATTTGGTCCCCGAGCTAAGGCAACGGTGTGACGTCGAGGTTCATTGCTTCGGCGCGCCCCGTCCACAAGCCCGCACCCATGCCGTTGCACCGGGACTGGCCAGTGCGAACCCTGCCCTGCAGACCTTGTCGGTGGACCTGGCGATGGCTGACGCTCTGGGCGGCGTGGACCTGGTGCACTCGCATACCTGGTATGCCAACATGGCCGGCCACCTGGCCCGGACCCTGCACGGCGTGCCGCACGTCGTCACCGCGCACTCGTTGGAGCCGCGCAGGCCGTGGAAGGCCGAGCAGCTCGGCGGTGGCTACCGGGTGTCGTCGTGGGTGGAACGCACCGCCTACGAGCACGCCGACGCCATCATCGCGGTCAGCGATGGCATGCGTGCCGACGTGTTGGACTGCTATCCCGCCGTACACCCCGAGCGGGTGCATGTGGTGCGTAACGGCATCGACGCCGATCTCTACCGTCCGGTCCAGGAAACCGACGTGGTTCGCCGGCTCGGAGCCAACCCAGCGCGGCCGATCGTCGCCTTCGTGGGCCGGATCACCCGGCAGAAAGGAGTCGGGCACCTGCTGGCGGCGGCTTATCACATCGACCGCGGCGCCCAGCTGCTGTTCTGCGCCGGAGCGCCGGATACCTCGGAGATCGAAGCCGAGGCTCGCTCCGCCGTGGCGGAGCTGTCCGCGAACCGCCCCGGGGTGATCTGGGTGCCGGACGTGCTGCCCGTCGAGGACATCCGGCAGGTGCTGTCAGCGGCCACCGTGTTCGCCTGCCCGTCGGTCTACGAGCCGCTGGGAATCGTCAATCTCGAGGCGATGGCCTGCGGTACCGCGGTGGTCGCCTCCGCGGTCGGGGGGATCCCTGAGGTTGTCGACCACGGCGTCACCGGCCTGCTGGTGCCCTATGACGACCAGGACCTGGAGGGCTTTCGGGATGGCCTGGCGCACAACATCAACGAACTCCTGGCCGACCCCGACCGGGTCGCGGCGATGGGCCACGCCGGCCGCAAGCGCGCCATCGCCGAGTTCTCCTGGTCCGCAGTCGCCGACCGCACCGTGGCGCTCTACCACCAACTGATGGGTCTGCCAGGATGACGGGGTGCTTCGGCGGCTTGGGCGGTCCCGACTTGTGGCGCTGTTTACTCGGTTCGCGGCGGGGACGGTTGTTTCTACGGCGTGCAGCCAGCTGACGTTTGTGTTGCTCTTCGGGGTTGTCCAGGCCGGCGCGGCAGCGTCCGGGGCGGCGGCTTTCGTGGCCGGGGCGATACCGAATTTCTTCATCCACCGGTTCTGGACATGGCGACGCTCCGGACCGGTGGAGATGCGCCGCGAACTGCTGCCCTACCTGGCGGTGATCACATTCAGCGGCCTGGTGGCGACCGGCCTCACCACCGAGGTTGATCGGCTGGTCGGCGGCGCCCTCCATGACCACGTGGTGCACACCGCCGTCATGGCGATCGTCTTCTGCCTCAGCTACCTGCCGCTCTTCGTGCTCAAGTTCGCCTTGCTGGATCGGTTGGTGTTCGGTTGCGACGACGCTGCCCGGCGACGCCGGGCCCGAGACTCCCGAGACCAGGTGCCGACCAACACCCGGGCGTAACGCATCCCATAGATCAGGTTATTGCCTTTTTTCGTCTTTCCCGCGGTGCGGCCCAGCATCGTCATGGGCTGCTCCAGCACCCGGTAGCCGTGCGAGATCACCCCGAGCAGCAGTTCGGAGGCCTGGTACTGAGCCTGCACCAGGGTGACGGTTTCGGTGACCTCAGCTCTCATCGCGCGAAAACCGAACGACGTATCGGTGAGCCGCTGCCGGGTCAGCGCACTGGCCAGCGCCGCGAACACTCTCACGCCCAGGTGCCGCACCGGATCGGAGGTCTCCCGCCGGCCCAGCGCCCGCGAACCGGTGACGAAATCGGCCTCGTCGTCGATCAACGGCTGCAGCAGCAACGGCAGTTCGGCCATGTCGTACTGACCGTCAGCGTCGGTGGTGACGACATATCGCGCGCCGCCGCGGCGGGCCAGCGCGTAACCAAGCCGCAGCGATGCGCCCTGGCCCCGGTTGCTGGGCAGTTCGCAGACTCGCGCGCCATTCCGGCGGGCCACCTCGGCGGTGCGGTCGGTGCACCCGTCGACGATCACCAAGGTGTCCACCGGCACACCGCAGCTCATCGGAGGGACGGCGGCGAGCACCGCGCCAATGCAGTCTTGCTCGTTATACGCGGCGATGATCACCACCGCCGGCGCGAATGTCACCTCGCCTTCGGTTCTGGCGAACTCGCGCACCATCGCGGAATCCACCGCATCGGGGTACGGCTGCATCGGCGGATTGAGTTTCCGCCGTGGGCCAGGCCGACGCAGTGGCCCGGTGAATGCGGTGACTCCCAGCGCCCCCGCCATCGGCAGCAGCACCAATCCGGGCAGCTGGTAGCGCCAGGAGAACTCGAAGGCCGCCGCCGTCATCAGCACTGTGACGCCGAGCCCGGACACCAGCAGGCTGGCAGCGCGAATCCCCGATCGGCGGGCGTTGCCGATCCCGAACCCGCCGAGCAGTCCGGCCAGCAGTCCCAGAGCGAGCAGCGGGCCTGGGGTGTACCCGATGGTGAGCTGGTAGCCCCGGAGCAGCTGCGCCACGGTGGGGTTGACACCGATCGGCGCGCCACCGAACTGGAACGCCCTCGCGTCGACCCGGTCCTGGATACCGAAGTACGGG
This sequence comes from Pseudonocardiaceae bacterium, assembly GCA_036266995.1. GTDB lineage: Bacteria > Actinomycetota > Actinomycetes > Mycobacteriales > Pseudonocardiaceae. The sequence goes on from DATAWX010000247.1 coordinate 3,450, forward strand.
TACGACGTCTGGAAGTACCACCGCTGCACCGGCACGTCGTTGACGTCGTCGGCGCGAACCGGGCGGAAACCCTTCACGAAGTCGGTCAGGACCGCCGCGGCGAGATCGAGTGGCTGGTTGGCGAACACCGTGCGAGCGAAGGAGGCCTGGGTCGCGTCCATCGACTGGCCGGGCGGCAACACGACGGTCATGGCCGGCGACGCCGGATCGTGCACGTAGTAGTCGACGCCGAAACGGTGATCGAGGGGCTCCCCCGGGCACACGGCGCGTTCCGGAGTCCCGGGCGAGAATCGCTCGCAATCGGCGATGACCGCAGCGCGGCCGTAAAGCACACCGTCGCTGGCGCCGCTGATGCCCCAGAGACCAGTGGTGATCCGGTAGTAACCGGCGTAACCGGTGAGCAGGATCGCGAAGCCGGCGGCCATCGCCGCCGCCCGCAACCCGATCTGCCGCCATCCGGTCCGGCGGGCCCACAGTGACCCGGCGACGATCAGGTAGGCCACCGCGGGGACCAGCATGGTGATCCCGACCAGCCGGACGATGACCGCGAAGCCGATCAGGCCGCCCGCGCAGGCGGCGTGCCACGGCCTGGGCAACCCGCGCCAGGTGAGCACCCAGATGATCAGGATCAGCAGCGCCTGGAACCAGACGTCGGGCATGATGTTGTGCTCGATCTGCACCTGGTAGGCGTCGAGCAGCACCGGCGCGGTCGCCAGCGCAGCCAGCCACCGCCGGGCACCGTGGCGCAACAACAGCTGGTAGATCACCACCGCGATGCCCAACCCGAGCAGGTGCTGCAGGACGGCGACCGCACGCAGTCCGCCCAGCGGCAGTAGGAGCTTCAGGATGAGGTCGTAACCGATCGGGCGCACCATGTCGGGACGCAGGTCGTGGAGGTTGTCCAGGTAACTGAACGAGTCGATGTAGAGGATCGCGGGCTGGTAGGCCAGCACGGTGAGCACGCGTAAGCCAGCACCGATGACCAGCACTACCAGCAGCATCCAGTGCAGGCGTAGCCATCGCGGCGCTCGGGAGGCCACCATGAGGGCACTAGATTCTGAGGCGCTGGTCTCCGGTCGTGCTAGCAGTCCCGTCACCGGCCGGGACCGCCTGCCGTGGCTGCGGCAGCGGCCAGGAAGTCGTGCCACACCGTGGCCAGCCCGTCGGCCAGCGAGACCGACGGTCGGTAGCCCAATTGCTCGCTCGCTCGACTGATGTCGACGATCACCGCGGGCATCTCGCCGGGCTTGGCCGCGACGTGCCCGGCAGGCAGCGGGCAGCCGGTTACCGCGCGCACCGCGTCGAGGAGCTCCAGCACAGTCACCGACTGGCCGGAGCCGACGATCACGGTACCGGTGAACCGCCGATCCCACGCTGACTGCACCGCGGTGACAACATCATCGATGTGCACGAGGTCGCGCTGCTGGCGCCCGTCGCCATAGATCTGAACCCCCCGGCCGGCCAGCGCGGCGCGCATCATCCGCGGCACGAAGCTGTCCTTCTCCTCCATCCCCGGACCGTAGATGTTGGTGAAGCGCAGCGCGCAGGTAGCCATCCGGTAGGAACCCGCGTAGCCGCACAACAGCATCTCGGCCGCCGCCTTGGTCGCGCCGTAGGGAGTCAGCGGGGCAAGCGGCACCCCCTCGTGCACCGTGGCGTAGCCGACGTCACCGACCACCGCGTTGGTCGACGCCATGATGAACCGCCCGACACCGGCCTGCCGGCAGCCCTCGAGCAGATCCTGGGTCACCGCCAGGTTCGCCTGGTACACGGCGACCGGGTGTTCCACCGAGCGCAGGACCGAGGTGATGGCAGCCAGGTGGACCACACCGGCCACATCCGCGCCGTCCAATGCATCGGCGATCAACCCTGGGTCGGTGAGATCGCCGACGACACTGCGGACCGCCGGGTCGGGATGCGCGTTGCGGTCGACCACTGTGACCGGGTTGCCCCGGCCGACGAAAGCGGCGACCACGGCACGACCGACGAAGCCGGCGCCCCCGGTGATCACGACCCGGCCGGTCCAGGCTGGTGCTGTGCCCATCGCGGCGGAGCCTAGCCGGTGAACGAGCACGCCAACTCGATCAGGGTCCGGGTCGCGAAGCCGGTGCCGCCCGGATTGACCTCGTCGTAGCTCTGCTCGGCGCGGGCCGGACCGGCGATGTCGAGGTGCGCCCAGGGCAGCCCGCCGGTGAACTCCCGCAGGAACAGCGCCGCCGTGACACCACCGGGTCCGGGTGGGCACTGCCGCAGATCGGCGATATCGGAGCGCAAAGCCTCGACGTGATCGTCGATCAGCGGCATCGGCCACCAGAGTTCGCCGGCAGCCTCGCCAGCGGCCTGGATACGCTCGACGAGCTGGTGCTCGGTGGCGAACAGACCACCGGTGCGCAAGCCCAGCGACACCTTCATCGCTCCGGTGAGCGTCGCGACATCGACCAGCGTGGTGGGTTTCAGCGTGCGTACCGCGTGAGCCAACGCATCGGCGAGTACCATCCGACCCTCGGCGTCGGTATTGGTCACCTCAGTGGTGGTGCCGCCTAGCTGCCGTACCACGTCCCCCGGACGGTACGCCGCCCCGGACACGTGGTTTTCCGCGCAGGGCACCAGCCCGGTCACCCGTAGCGGTAGCGCCAGCTGCCCGACGGCCAGCAAGGTGGCGATCACCGCAGCTCCCCCGGACATGTCCGTGCGCATCAGATGCATGCCGTCGGCCGGCTTGATCGAGATGCCGCCGGTGTCGAAGGTGATGCCCTTGCCGACCAGAACCAGGTGTTCGCTTTCTGGGCTCCCGCCGGGCGGATCCCAGGCCAGTTCCAGCAGTCGCGGCGGCCGGGCCGAACCGCCGCCGACCGCCAGCACTCCCCCGAACCCGTGCTCGGCCAACCAGTGCTCGTCACGGACAGTGGCCCGCAGCCCCGGCACGGTGTGAGCCAACCGGGCAGCGGTGCCGGCGAGCCACGCGGGGTCCTTGTCCCCGCTCGGGGTATTGGCGAGGTCCCGGGCCAGCCCGGTAGCCCGCCCGAGAAGCTGCGCCCTGGCGACGGCCTCGGCAATCGCCCCGACCCCGTCGCCGGGTGGTGCGATGAGCGCCACGGTGGTCATCGACGGCGTGCTCTCGCCGGCCGAGCCGGCAATCCGATGCTCGCCGGCCGCGCCGGTGACGCGGTAGTGGTGCGAGCCCACGATGCACCCCAGGGCCAGCGACGCCGCCTGCTGGTCGGTCGTCCCGGGCGGCAGGCGCACTTGCACAACAGTGCTGTTCGCCCGATCCGAGCCAGCCCGCGCCAGAGCGGCACCGGCCGCCCGCCAGTGCGCCGCAGTGCCCTGCCCGGTGCCTAGGAGCCAGCCGTGATCCAGCCGTCCGGTGGCCAATGGCACGATCTGCGTCGAGCCCGCGCCGGCGGTAACCCGGTACCGGGCGAGCCACTGCTCGTCCACGCCGAGCTCGTCGGCACCAGGACCCAAGATCAAGTGGCCATTCGTAGTGGAGGGTGGCTGGCCGACCAGGACGACGTCAGGAACTTTCGGGTCGCGCCGCGCCTGCATCCGGACCTCGACCAGCGGAGTCGGGACATCGGGTATCACGTGCACGGGCATCTCCGGGTCAGCTCGTGGCGAGGCCCCGGCGCGCCTTTCGGGCATCGACCGAGGCCACAGAACGACGGACGCAGTGCGCTGACCGTCACTCCACGACGGCCCGCAATGCCTCGCCGAGTTCGCCGGCCTCGTCTTTCGACAACTCGACGACGAGTCGCCCCCCGCCCTCGAGTGGGACGCGCATCACGATGCCCCGCCCCTCCTTCGTCACCTCGAGGGGACCGTCGCCGGTCCGGGGCTTCATGGCCGCCATAGCGTGCTCCCTCCGTGCATTTCGTCACCCGCAGCTGGCCCCGACACCGGCGACCGCCTGCATTCTCCCCTATCGGCTCTGACGCTCGGAAAGCAACCGATGATCTCGCACGTGGATGCATCACCCTGTCCACCTGGGACCAGCGATTCACCGCCGCCGGAGCTCACCTGCTGGCACGGCGGAAACAGCCGGCCAGGTGGTCATCGACCATCCCGGTGGCCTGCATGAGCGCGTGGCAGGTGACGGGACCTACGAAGGTCAAGCCGCGGCGCCGCAACGCGCTCGCCATCGCCTCGGATTCACGAGTCCGGGCAGGCACATCGGCCATCGTGCGCGGCGCGGGCCGCCCGGAGTGGTCGGGCGCGAAGGACCACAGCAGGGCGTCGAAATCCTCGCCCAGCTCGACGACTGCACGGGCGTTGCGCACCGTCGCCTCGATCTTTGCCCGGTTACGCACGATGGATGCATCGGCGAGCAAGCGCGCCACGTCGTCGGCGGTGAACGCGGCGACCATGGCTGGGTGGAAGCCGGCGAAGGCGCGCCTGAAGGCGTCGCGCTTGCGTAGGATCATCAGCCAGGACAGACCCGACTGGAACGCCTCCAAGCTCAGCCGCTCGAACAGGGCTGCCTCGCCATGTAACGGTACTGCCCACTCGTCGTCGTGGTAGACGCAGTAGTCGGGCGCCGAGACTGCCCACGGGCAGCGCATCCGACCATCGGTTCCGGCCGTCGGGTTCACTGCCGGGCCTCGAGCTCGGCCACCCGGGCGCGCAGCGCGTCGAGCTCAGCCGCGGTCCGCTGCAGCGCCCAGTCGACTTCGGACATCCGATACCCGCGCAACACCTGGGAGAACCGGATGGCGCGCACGTCGTCGCCGACAATCGGGCCGGCCGGCAGCGAGGTGGGCGTACCGTCGGGCGGCAGCGCGGCCAGCTCCTCGCCGCGACCGAACACCAGCGAGGCGACCAAAAACACCACTGCGCCCACCACCGCCGCGACGATGAGGTAGATCAGCACGGTGCCCACGTTCGGAGATCGTGGCACGTTGGTCACCCTTCAAGGACGGCCAACCCCCCTTGAGGCTGCCGCAAACCGCTACCAACCCCCTCCCGACGGGACGGGGTTGGTAGCGGTTAATGAACTTCCGAACCGGGGTTGGCTGTCCTTGAAGAGTGACCAACTCAGGCTGAGCGGGCGGCGAGGACGTCGCGCATCGGCGGCCGGTCGCCCACCAGGACGCCACTCTCGGTGGGCATGAAGCGGGCACCGAGCTGGACGAACTGGGTGATGCCGGTAGCTCCCGGTACCTCGGCCACTCCGCACCGGGGCAGCGCGGCGCCGAGAATCTGCCGGGACATCAGTCCGAGCTCAAGCAACGAGCGGTTCCGGTGTTTGCGCACCCCGAGGTTGACTTGAGCCAGGCCCTTGAGCCCGTGGCGGGTGTGCGTGTCGAGTAGCAGCCCGATCTCCACGCCGTAGCCGGCGGCGAAGGGCAGCGACTCCAGCAACGCGCGATTCGCCGCGTACTCGCCTCCCAGTGGTTGCACCACTCCAGCCAGCTCGGGGCGCAGCGCATTGAGCAACGGCCGGGCCAGCAGCTCGGTGACCCGACCGCCGCCGGTACCCGCCTCGACGCTGTCAATCCGCAGCGGGCGCCGGTAGAAGCCCTTGACCAGTTCAACCCGGCGCCCTGGCCGATGAGGCAGCAGCAACGGCCCGAGCAGGGCCGGCACGAACCCGGAATCGAAGTCGATCAGGTCGGAGTCGATGAAGACCAGCACATCGCCCGAGGTAGCCGCCAGGGAGCGCCACAGCACCTCCCCTTTGCCGGGCCATGGTTCCAACTCGGGCAGCACATCGATGCGATGCACGACCTGGGCGCCGGCCTCGCGGGCCACCTCAGCAGTCCGGTCGGTGCAGCCGGAGTCCATCACCACCAGCTCATCGACCAAATTACCGACCAGCGGGCGCAGCTCACCGACCAGCGTGCCCACAGTCGCCTCTTCATTCAACGCTGGCAACACCACGCTGACGGTGCGGCCCCGCTTGGCCGCGACGAGCTGCTCAACTGTCCAGGGAACACTTTGCACGGTGGCTTCGCGCAACCACCGCCGGGTCTGCGGGAGCATGAGATACGGTTCCCTTAGCTCGTTGCACGCTTCGCAATCAGGGGCTGCTTTTTCCCATCACGACACTTACCATATCGATATGCGCAGAGCGAGATCACGGCCAACGTTCCCTTCAGTCGCTCCGTCACGGGGAGGTTCAGAGATTCGCCGATGAAGTCTTTGTTCGAGACGGAGACGGGGTACAGACGAGACCGCAACCATAACGGCCCGCGACCTTTGCAAGAGCCGGATCGTAGCCACCCAAGCGTCATTAACGAGGTTCGCGCCCGCTTCGGCGCTCACCGCTGCCACCTCACGTCGCCAGGTGTCGACGCTGAGCTGATGACGATCTTTGGGTGTGATCTACGGATCTCGGTAATGAGCGGAACGACACGTTCGATCTCCTCCAGAGACAGGTATCGCCGGACCGGGCGCAGCCTTGACACCTCCGATGTCCACAATATCCGCGCCGTCGACAACCGCCAGGTCGACGGCGCTCAATGCGTTCGACAAAGAATAATGTCGTCCTTTGTCATAGAACAAGTCGGGGGTTCGATTGATCACCGCCATCACCAGCAGACGACCTGCTGGGAAGTCTTGGCACCCCAGCCTGACGTGTTCCCCCGCGCCGTGCGACGTCAGTGCGTGTCCTGCCATGCCTTATAGGACTCGCCGACTAGCCGGACCACGTCGTCGACGTCGTCAGTAATGTGCAGCAGGGCGAGTTCGGCCTCCCGGAGCTTGCCCTGCGCCGCCACGGTATCGGCCAGCCAAGAATACAACCCGCCCCAGTAGGCTTGCCCGAACAGGACTACGGGGAACTTGGTGACCTTCTTGTTCTGCACCAAGGTGAGTGCCTCGAACAGCTCGTCGAGAGTGCCGAATCCGCCGGGCAGGCAAACGAAGGCTTGGGCGTACTTGATGAACATGGTCTTGCGGGTGAAGAAGTAGCGAAAGTTGATTCCGAGATCTACCCAGGGATTGAGTCCCTGCTCGAAAGGCAGCTCGATGCCCAGACCTACCGACAGGCCGCCGGCCTCGGACGCCCCGCGGTTGACCGCTTCCATGCTGCCGGGGCCACCACCGGTGATCACAGCGAAGCCGGCGTTGGCGAGCGCGGCTCCCAGCGCGCATCCGGTGGCGTACTCCGGGTGATCGCGGGCGGTGCGTGCCGAACCGAAGACGGTCACCGCACGGGGCAGCTCAGCGAGCGCTCCGAAGCCCTCGACAAACTCGGCCTGGATGCGCAGCACCCGCCACGGGTCGGTGTGCACCCAGGCGCTGGGTCCGCGCGAGTCGAGCAGCCGTTGATCGGTGGTGGTCGCCTCGTGACGGCGCTCCCGCCGCAGCACCACCGGCCCACGCTGCTTCTCCTGTGGATGTTCCTCATCCGCCCCGTTCGGACTGGTCCCTCGCCACCCGTCCATCGCCATGGCGTCAGCCTACGGCTGACCTCGTGAGTGGCATTAAGTGCCAGAACACTGTTACGCACTCACGAGGTGCAGCCAGTGAGGTAGCGGCGCAGCAGCTCGGTGCAGGCGGTGACCTGGTCAGTGCGCACGTGCTCGTCGCGAGTGTGCGCGAGGTTGGGATCACCTGGTCCGAAGTTCAACGCGGGGATCCCCAGCGCGGCGAAGCGGGACACATCCGTCCAGCCGTACTTCGCGACCGGGGCGAGCCCGATGGTGGCCAGGAAGTCTCGGGTCGCCGGCGCGCCCAGTCCTGGGAGCGCTCCACAGGCTCCATCGGTGAACTCCAGCTCAAAGCCGTCGAGCACCTCGCGGACGTGCTGCTGGGCGTCGGCCAGCGAGCGGTCCGGTGCGAACCGGAAGTTGATCTGCATCTCGCAGGCGTCGGGCACGATGTTGCCGGCGACTCCGCCGGAGATGCCTACCGCCTGCAGTCCTTCCCGGTAGGTACAGCCGTCGATCTCGAGGCTGCGTGGCCGGTAACCGGACAGCCGGGCCAACACGTCGCCGGCAGCGTGAATGGCGTTGTCGCCGAGCCAGGACCGAGCACTGTGGGCGCGCCGCCCCGCCGTGCGCACCGTGACCCGCAGCGTCCCCTGGCAGCCGGCCTCGACTAGCCCACTGGTGGGTTCGGCGAGGATCGCCAGCTGGGCCGCCAGCCACTCGGGATGCTCCCGCTCAATCCGTCCCAGCCCGTTGCGGGCCGCCTCGACCTCCTCGCAGTCATACAGCACGACGGTCAGATCGTACGCGGGCTCGGGCACCGTGGCCGCCAGGTGCAGGATCATCGCGTCGCCGGACTTCATGTCCGACGTGCCGCAGCCGTAGAGCAGGTCGCGGTCGCGCCGCGAGGGCAGATTCCCGGCGACCGGCACCGTGTCCAGGTGCCCCGCGAGCAGCACCCGCTGCGCGCACCCCTGGTCGGTACGGGCCAGCACGGTATTGCCCGAGCGCACCAGCCGCAGGTGCGGCGCTTGCGCCGCCAGCGCGCGCTCTACCGCATCGGCCAGCACCTCCTCCTCCCCCGACACGCTGGGAACATCCACCAGCGCGGCGGTCAACTCCACCGGGTCAGCCGTCAAGTCCAGCTTCACGTCCACGGGTGCGACGGTAACTGCCTGATCACTGTTTGTGTGCCGCGGGCGACATTCTTTGTCGCTTTCGGCACACAAACAGTGATCAGCCGGGAGCCCGCACGCTCGGCGATCCTCGGCGCGCTACCGTGGCCCGTCGTGGACCAACCGCAGGTGAGTTCCGCGCAGATCCCGTCCGCCCACGGCCTGGGGCTGGCAACCCTCACCCACGCCGGCGCCGTACTGGATACCTGGTTCCCGAACCCGGCGCTGGACCTGCCGCCAGACGCCGAGGCCGGCACTGTACGGGTAGCGCCGGAGGATGTGCCCGAGGAATTCGCCGCGCTGCTCGGCCCGGACCCGGCACGCGGCGTCGACCTGGTGGTGGTGCGCACCGCGGTGCCGGATCTGCAGACCCCACCAGTCGACGCCCACGACGTCTACCTGCGCCTGCACCTGCTGTCGCACCGCTTGGTAGCACCACGCACCATCAACCTGGACGGGGTCTTTCGACTGCTGTCCAACGTGGTGTGGACCAACTTCGGGCCGTGCCCGGTGGCCGACTTCGAGGCCACCCGGATGCGGATTCGCCAGCTGGGAGCGGTCACCGTCTACGGGGTGGACAAGTTCCCTCGCATGGTCGACTACGTGGTGCCCTCGGGGGTACGGATCGCCGACGCGGATCGGGTCCGGCTGGGCGCGCACTTGGCCGCCGGCACGACGGTGATGCACGAGGGGTTCGTCAACTTCAACGCCGGCACGCTGGGCACGTCGATGGTGGAGGGGCGGATCTCCTCCGGCGTCGTCGTCGGTGCCGATTCCGATATCGGCGGCGGTGCGTCGATCATGGGGACCCTGTCGGGCGGTGGCCGGGAGCAGATCTCGATCGGACGGCGCTGCCTGGTCAGCGCCAACGCGGGGATCGGGATCTCGCTGGGCGACGACTGCGTGGTGGAGGCGGGCCTTTACGTCACCTCAGGAACCAAGGTGACGCTGCCCGACGGCACCGTGGTGAAGGCCCGGGAGCTGTCCGGCGCAGCCGGGGTGCTATTTCTCCGCAACTCCGTGACCGGTGCCGTGCAGGCCAGACACCGCGAGGGCAAGGCGGGTATCGAGCTCAACGCCATGCTGCACTCCAACGACTGATGACGGCCTCCGTACCAGCCGCTGACCGGCTCAGACCACTACGATCGAGCCGATGAGCGCCGTCACCCATGACCACCCCGGCAGGCTCCCTCGTCGCAGCGGAGCGGGTAAACTCATCAAGCTGGGTGACCCGGTCCGGGTCCGACCGTCCGATCCCACCGTGCACCAGTTACGCGCCGCGCTGGACACCCGGCTGCGTGCCCTGCTCGCCCACGACCCGGGTACCCGAGTGGGTGAAGATCCCGAAGAGCTGCATCAGATGCGGGTTGCGGTGCGCCGGATGCGGGCCATGCTCAAAGCCGCCCGCTCGATGCTGGACCGGACCTGGGCCGACGATCTGCGCGCCGAACTGGGCTGGCTGGGCCGGGCGTTGGGGCCGGTCAGGGACGCCGACGTGCTTATCGAGCGCCTTCGCGGCCATTCGGCGGACTTCGACGACATCGGTCGGGCGGCGGTGGAGACTCTGATCGAGGCGCTGGTGGCCGGCCGGGAGTCCGCTCGCGCCGACATGCTCGCCGTGCTGGGCAGTCGCCGCTACACCGCCTTGCTGCGCCGGCTGGCGACTGCGGTGTCTCGACCGCTGCCCACCCCCCGCGGCCGCGTCGTCGCTCCCGCACTGGTCGAACTCGTCCGCACCGAGTACCGCAGGCTCTCCAAGGCGGTGCGGGCCGCTGGTGAGGACCCACCCGACGAGGTTCTGCACGCACTGCGTATCCAGGGCAAGCGGCTGCGCTACACCGGCGAACTGGTCGCCACCTCAGGTCGCAAGCCGGAACGAAAGCCGGTGCGCCAACTGGTGGAGTCGACAGTGGGGCTACAGGACGTGCTGGGTGAGCATCAGGATGCCTGCGTGGCACAACACCGGGTGATGATGCTGCTGGACGACCTCGGCGACGTCGTCGACGTCAACGTGGCCTTCGTCGCCGGTCGGCTGGCGGAGCGCGAGGAGGTCAGCCGAATCGCCACTCGACAATCCTGGTCGACCGCGTGGCGGCAGGTGCAACACCGGGCACAATCCCTGCAGCCCACGGCCTGAGCGTTTCACCGTGCTCGGCACACCGGATCAACTCGTGTGCGCTGCGGGCAACATGGTCAGCCGGTGTACCGCGGCGGCGACCCGCTCGTCGGTCGCGGTCAGCGCGACGCGGACGTGCCGGGCGCCAGCGGGGCCGTAGAAATCGCCCGGGGCGACGAGCACGCCGAACTCGGCGAGCCGGGTGACCGTGTCCCAGCATGGCTCGTCCGCGGTGCACCACAGGAACAGCCCACCCTGGGACTGCTGCACCCGGAGCCCGGCTCGGTCCAACGCCGGCCGCAGCAGCTCACGGCGCCTGGCATAGCGGTCCCGCTGCGTCGCGACGTGCGTGTCGTCGGACAGCGCGGCCGCCATCGCCTGCTGCACCGGCCGGGCGACCATCATCCCGGCGTGCTTGCGCACCGCGAGCAGTGCGGCGACCAGCTCAGGATCACCGGTGACGAAACCGGCCCGGTAGCCGGCGAGGTTGGAAGACTTGGACAGCGAATGCACCGCCAGCAGCCCGGTGTGGTCCCCCCCGGACACCTGCGGGTGCAGCACCGAGACCGGCTGCGCCTCCCAGCCCAGCGCGAGATAGCACTCGTCGGAGGCCACCACCGCGCCGATCTCGCGAGCCTGCCGCACGGCGCTGGCCAGCACCCCAGCGGGCGCGACGGCGCCGGTGGGATTGCTCGGCGAGTTCAGCCAACGCAGCCGGGTGCCTGGCGCGGCGGGCTGGGCGTTGGCAAGCCGGACCGCGGTGGCACCGGCCAGCCGGGCGCCGATCTCGTAGGTGGGATAGGCAAGTTCCGGTAGCGCCACGACATCACCGGGGCCTAGGCCGAGCAATGTGGGCAGCCAGGCCACCAATTCCTTGGAGCCCACCGTCGGCAGCACCGCATCAGCCGGCACACCCGTCACCCCGTGCCGCCGCGCCAGCGCCGCGACCACGGCCCGGCGAAGCTCGGACGTGCCGTGCGTGGCCGGATAGCCAGGCAGCTCCGACGCCGACGCCAGCGCCTTTCGAAGAACTTCGGGAACCGGGTCCACCGGGGTGCCGACCGACAGATCCACCGCACCGCCGGGATACTCGCCGGCAAGCCGGGCGGCGCCCGCGAGACTGTCCCAGGGGAAGTCGGGGAGGTCCAGGCGCGCGCGGGCGCCCGAGGTCATCCGCGCGTCACTCCTCGCCCTGCGGTGGCAGCTCGACGACCATCGGCGGGTCGTCATTGACCACACCGACCTTCGACGCGCCACCAGGCGAACCGAGCTCGGCGAAGAAGTCAGCGTTGGCCTTGGTGTAATCCTTCCACTGCTCGGGAACGTCATCCTCGTAGTAGATGGCCTCCACCGGGCAGACGGGCTCGCAGGCACCGCAGTCGACGCACTCGTCGGGCTGGATGTAGAGCATCCGGGCGCCCTCGTAGATGCAGTCCACGGGACATTCTTCGATGCACGATCTGTCCATGACGTCCACGCACGGCTCTGCGATCACATATGTCACGGGGTTTCTCCTGCTCCTCACTCGCGGTACCCGCACCGGGCCGTCTACCTGCACAGTATCTCCGTCTGCCGGGCGTTGACCAACGACCCCGTCACTTACGAGCGGGCGAATGCGCGACCCAGCACGACAGCGGCTGGCAACAGGCCGGCGCCCAGCAGCAGGGCCGAGCGAATGTCCGCGAGAACTAGCACGTCACCGCCCGGTCCACCGAAGGCGAGGACACCCAGAGCGACCACCCAGGCCACCAGCGGCACCGCGGCCACGACGCGGGGGCCGCCCAGCTCCGCCGCGGTGCGCACCAACCATGGGGTGGTCAGCGCGGCGAGCAGGATGGTGATCGGCAGCGGCACCGTACCCACCCGCAGCGGGAGGTACAGCAGCTCCACCGCAGCCAGGGCCAGCGCGTCGAACACCAGCACCACCAGGGTGATGCGCGCGATCATGGTCACTGACGCGTCCCGGTCGGCCCCGACACGGGACCGGGTAGGCCACCGAAGAGGTCGTCGCGCGAGCCGGCAGCGGTGCCCTGCGCGAGGGTGAAGTACTCGATGCCGGACACTGGCCGGCCCACCCCGTCGGACAGTGCGAACGCGGCGTGGGGGCCCGCGGTCCAGACTCGGACCTGGGTGGCGTGGGCGCGCATCGCCGCGAGCACGGTCCTTCGGTACGCGCTGACGTCCAACGAGGTGGTCACCTCGGCATCAGGAACCCCGGGTAGCCCGTTCGCGGCGCCGTCCACCCAGGGCACTGGGAAAGGCAGCCCAGGCATCGCCCGCAGCTCGGCGATCCCGGCAGCCACTGCCGAGGCCGGTCGCACCGCCCAGAACACCCGGGCCACCTCCGGAATCCGCGACGCCGCGACCATCGTCACCTGGTGGGCCCGGACGTGGTCGGGGTGCCCGTAGCCACCGTCCGGGCCGTAGCTCACCACGACCTGCGGGCGGACCTGTTCGAGCACCTCGACCAGCGCGCCCACCTGCTCGTCGAGTACCCCGGCGGCGAATGCCCGCGGGTGCAGATCCGCGGGCGTGCTGGCCCACCCGCCCGGTTGCACGACCATGCCGGAGTCACGCCACCGGGCGATCCCGCCGAGGAACCGCTGGTCGGTGATGCCGAGCAGGGCGCAGGCCGCGCGCAGCTCGGCCACCCGGTAGCCGCCGAGCTGGTCGGCGCCATCAGCCGCCAGGCCACGCAGCTCGTCGGTGATCACCTCACCCTGCTCGCCGAGCGTGCAGGTCACCAGAGTGACCGCGACCCCGGCCGCGACATACCGGGCGATCGTCCCGCCAGTCCACAACGTCTCATCATCCGGATGCGCATGCACCACCACGAGCCGTCGCGGCGCGCTCATCTGAGCCCGCTCAATGTGGGAAGGCGGGAGAGTTCGGTGTAGTGGCAGGCGCTGGGGTGGGAATGGGTGTGATCCGCTAACGCGGGGATCTCGGTGGTGCAGCGGTGGCGTTGGGGATCGGTGAGCTGCTCGGCGAACAGCGGGCAGCGGGTTCGGAACCGGCACCCCGACGGGGGGTCCGCTGGGTTGCCGACCTCGCCGGTGAGGATGATCCGCTCCCGGGCGCGCTCCTTGCGCGGGTCAGGCAGCGGGATCGCCGAGATCAGGGCCTGGGTATAGGGATGTGCCGGGGAACTGAACAGCTCGTCGGACGTTGCGATCTCCACGACGCGACCCAGGTACATCACGGCGATCCGGTCGGCGATATGCCGCACCACCGACAGGTCGTGGGACACGAACAGGTAGGACAGGCCCAGTTGCGCCTGCAGGTCGGCCAGCAGGTTGAGCACGCCGGCCTGGATGGACACGTCCAGCGCGGACACCGGCTCGTCGAGGACGAGAACCTTCGGGCGCAGCGCGAGCGCCCGGGCGATGCCGATCCGCTGGCGCTGCCCGCCGGAGAACTCGTGCGGGTACCGGTTGCCGTGCTCGGACCGCAGGCCGACCAGCCGGAGCAGTTCCCGCACGTCCGCACGTCCCGAAGAACCGTAACGGCCGTGGATGCGCAGCGGCTCAGCGATGATCTCGTTGGCCGGCAGACGCGGATCGAGGGCGGCGTAGGGATCCTGGAAGACGATCTGCAACTCGCGCCGCAGCCGCTGCATCTCCTTGCGGGGCAGCTGGGTCAGCTCGGTGCCCTGGTAGTGAACGTGGCCTGAGGTCGCCGGCTGCAGGTTCAGCAGCACCCGCGCCGTGGTGGTCTTGCCGCAGCCGGACTCGCCGACCAGCCCCAGCGTTTCCTGCGGGTACAGGTCGAATGACACGTCGCAGACGGCATGCACCTCGCCGGCTCGGCGGCGAGCGAACCCGCGGCCACCCACCGGGAAGTGCTTGACCAGGTTGCGCACCTCCAGAACCGGCGGCGGGGTCCCAGGTGGCGGGTTCACAATGCGGTGTCCTGAGAGACAGGGCGAAACAGGTCCACGGGCGCCATGCCGACCAGCTGGTCGCGCAAGTGGCAAGCCGACAGATGCCCGCCGGTACCGGTCGCCACCAGCGGGGGTTCCTCGGCCTCGCACACCGGCGCGGCCAGCGGGCAGCGAGGGGCGAACGGGCACCCTGGCGGAAGATTGAGCGCCGATGGGGGCGCGCCACTGATCGGGTGCAACCGTTGGCTGCGCACATCCAGCCGAGGCTGGCTGCCCAGCAGACCCAGCGTGTACGGCATCCGCGGGGCGTAGAAGATCTCCTCGACGGTGCCGGCTTCGACGACCCGGCCGGCGTACATCACCAGCACCCGGTCCGCCTGCCCGGCGATCACGCCGAGATCGTGGGTGATGAGCAGCATCGCCGCGCCGGTCCGCACCCTTGCGGTGTGCAGCGCGTCGAGGATCTGTGCCTGCACCGTCACGTCCAGCGCGGTGGTGGGCTCGTCGGCGATGATCACATCGGGGCTGTTGGCCATCGCGATCGCGATCACCACCCGCTGGCGCATTCCACCGGAGAGCTCATGTGGATAGTTGTCCACCCGCTCGTTCGGGTTGGGGATGCTGACCGCTTCGAGCAGCTGCACCGCCTGCGTGCGCGCCGCGCCGCGAGTGACGTCATGGTGCGCCCTGATCGCCTCGGCGATCTGGTATCCGATGGGGTAGACCGGGTTGAGCGAGGTCATCGGATCCTGGAAGATCATCGCGATGCTCTGGCCACGCACCCGGCTGAGCTCTCTGTCCGACGCTGCGAGCAACTCGGTACCGCCCAGGCGCACCGACCCGGACACCCGGACGGGGCCGCCCAACAGGCCCATCATGGCCAGCGAGGTCACCGACTTGCCGGATCCGGACTCGCCGACGATGCCGAGCACCTCACCGCGGTGCAGCTGGAAGCTCACGCCGCGCACGGCGGCCACCCGGCCCTCGTCGGTGCGAAACTCCACCCGCAGGTCCGCGACCTCCAGCACGGCCGTCATCTGCGCATTCTCGTCTGCTGAGGGTCCAGCGCGTCGCGCAGTCCGTCGCCGATGAAGTTGATCGTCAAGGCGATCAGGATGATGAACAGACCCGGGAAGAAGAACAGCCAGGGCCGAGTGTCCACCGCCGTCTGCGCGTCGCTGACCAGCAGACCCAGCGAGGTGTCCGGCGGCCGCACCCCGAAGCCGAGGTAGGACAGCGCCGTCTCCAGCAGGATCGCGATGGACACCAGAACGGTGGCGTTGACGATGATCGAGCCGAACGCGTTGGGCACCAGATGTCGGAAGATGATCCGGGCGTCGCCCGCACCGATGGCTCTGGCCGCCTCCACGAACTCCTTCTCCCGCAGCGACAGCACCACACCGCGGGCGACCCGAGCGACGTAGGCCCAGTACAGGCCGGCGATCACCGCCGCGATCAGCCACCAGCTGCCCCCGAGGTTGTGCCCGAGCACCGCGGCGACGGCGAGGAACGGCAAGGTGAGGACCAGGTCGGCGATCCGCATCATCAGGGTGTCCAGCCGGCCCCCGTAGTACCCCGCGGTGGCGCCCCAGACGGTTCCGACGACGGTGGCGACCAGCGCGCCCAGCACCGCGATCCCGATCGAGATCTGGGTGCCGCGCAGCACCTGGGCGAAGGTGTCGTGCCCGGCGGCATCGGTGCCGAACGGGTGGTCCCACGACGGGGGCACCGACTCGTCGGAGGTGAGGTCGGCGACGGAGTACTTCCACAACCAGCCACCGACGAAGGCCAGCAACACCAGCGCCAGCAACACGGCCAGGCTCACCACAGCCAGCCGGTGGCGCCGGAAGCGGCGGGCCACCAGCTGCGCCTGGCTGCGCTGAGTGACACCGAACTCCTGGTCAGGCATAACGGATCCGGGGGTCGAGCACGGCGTAGAGCAGATCGGCCGCCAGGTTGAACGCGATGATGAAGGTTGCCGCGATCAGCAGCCACCCCGCAACGGCATAGGCGTCGTCGTGTCGGATCGAGTCGAGCAGGAAGCTGCCCGCCCCGCGCCACTGGTAGACGTTCTCGGTGACGATAGCCCCGGAGATGATCGCACCGAGGTCCAGCGCGGTGACCGTGACCAGCGGGATCAGCGCGGTGCGCAGGGCGTGGCGAATCATCACTGGGCCCTGCCGGAGGCCCTTGGCCCGGGCTAGCCGGACATAGTCGGTGTTGAGTACCTCAAGCATGGATCCCCGCTGGAAACGGCTCCAGGCGGCGAAGGACAGCAGCGTCAGCGAGATCGTCGGCAAGATCATGTGACCCACAACGTCGGTGATCGACGCCCAGGTGCCGCCGTCGACGTATACGGAGCTGTCACCGATGGTGAACAGTACCTGGTTTCCGACGGTGTCATTGAAGCTGATGCCGGCTTCCTTGAGCAGGATCGCGAACCAGAACGAGGGCATGGCCAGGAACAGGAACCCGAAGAAGGTGAACGTGTAGTCGGTCGCGGAGTACTGCTTGACGGCGCTGATGACCCCGACGAGCACGGCGAGCAGCACCGCCAGCAGCATCGCCACCCCGATGAGCCGGAAGGTGACCAGGAAACGATGTGCCAGCTCCGGACCGATCACCTGGGTGGACTGCACCGACGGCCCGAAGTCACCGTGGAACACCCCGGTGATCCAGTGCCAGTAGCGCACCAGGAGTGGCTCATCAAGATGCAGCCGATGTGCCTCCAGGGCAAGCGTGCGCGGCGGTGGCGGCGGGTTGCGGGTCTTCAGCTCGGACAGCGGGTCGCCGGACAGCGACACCATGACGAAGACCACGAACGTCGCGATGACCAGAATCGGCACCGAGACGAGCACCCGGCGTACCGCGTAGGCGAGCATCGACGTCTTCCTGCTGCAGGGTCCGCTGCGGCCGGCAGTGCACGTGGCGCCGGCGACCGTAGCCTACGTCGCCGCACCGTGGCGGCTCGGTATGACACCCGGTAGGTAGATCACCGTCCTGGCCGGGCCCGGCTCCCAGGTTCAGCTCAGCTTGATAACGAACACCGGGCGGACGGCGCGGAGGCCGGGTTCGCGTGGTTGGGGTGGGCGCGGGTCCGCATTCGGGAGGCGACGGTGAGCACCGCCCAGACCACCTTGCCGTTGGGCGGCCGGAGTGCGGTTCCCCATCTCCGGCTGAGCTTGTCGACAAGCACCAGGCCACGGCCGCCGGCGGCGCGGAGACCGGGCACGCGCAGCACAGGTGGGCGCGGGTCCGCGTCGGCCACCGCGATAGTGAGCATGTCGCCCCGCAGTTCCAGGCGCAGCCAGCCCGCCGACCGCGCGTGGTGCACCATATTGTCGGTCAACTCCGAGGCGACCACCTCGGCGGCGGCGACCATCCCCGGGGCGCCCCACTCGTGGCACGTCCGCTCGACCAGTTGCCTGGCCAGCCGCGGGCTAGCCAGATCGCATGGCAGCTCCGTCTGACACCGGCGACGGGGGGGTGCGGCATCGAGACCCTCCAGCGCCTCGCTGACGCTGCGGTAGGTCGGAACGAACCGCGGCGCGGCGCTGAAGTCGAGCAGAGCGCGTAGCGGTGGCCGAGCCGCGGCCAGCACAAGCGCCACCCCGGGCCAGTCGCTGATGCGGTCACGCACGGCGGGAAACACCGTCAGCAACGACGCGATAGCCGCCCGCATGCAGCCCAGGTCCACCACAATCGCTGCGGGTTCCTCGGCCGCGTACTTCACCAGGCCATCCCGCAACCGCTCATAGGTCTCCGGGATCAGCTCTCCCACTGGCCGTACTACCAGGGTGTGACCTCGGAGCTGGGTCTCGAGGACGAGGGTGGCGGTCATGTCCCGTTGTGGGTTTCCACGACGCCCACGCCACCAGCCGGGCTACCGGACCGACTCGCCATGTGACTCACCCCAATCATCGACACTGACGAACCCGTGCTCGGTTCGGGTCCGCCCTAAACTGTGCTCGGTGTTGAGTAGCCCGCTCGGCGGGCGCCTATGCCTGCTATCCGGTGGCGTGTGTCTGACTTCAGCGGCCTCCCGCTGTCCTGGCGAATCTCGTCGGGAACGACCAGTCCCATCGACGAGTGAATCAGGTTTCAGCCAGGGAGATGAACCGGCTATCGGGTGAAGATGACGAGGGGTGACTGTCTGTGGCTCGCGCTATATTGTGCGGACTGTGAACAGCCTCGTGGATCTACAGATGGCCGAGCACGGTCCCGACGCACGGGTCGTCACCGTGACCGGTGAGGTGGACTCGCTGACCGCGCCGGAACTGGACCACTTTCTCACCGCGCAGCTGGCCGTTGCCCGACTCTTGGTGGTGAATCTCGACGGTGTGCGTTTCCTGGCATCTACCGGGCTGCGCGTGCTGTTAGAGGTCAACGAACTCGCCGCACAGCAACACCGCCACCTGCGATTGGTGTGCAACTCCCCGACCGCCAACCTGACCCTGGAGACCACCGGACTGCGGGAGCACTTCACCTTCGCCGACACCGTGCCAGACGCCCTGAACGACGCGCCCTGACGACGCGCCCTGAGCAACGGCCCTGAACAGGCTGGCGCTCGACGGTGACCGTGCCGTACCTCCAGTCCGGGGCCACTGGCGTGATCAACCGGCAGCGCGTAAGCCCCACTGCGCGACGTTGTACGGAGGGGCGTCCAGCGAGGAGTTGTTGCGCACGTTGGCGATGTCGTTGTACAGGGCGATGAACGTCGGTTTCTGATACAGCGGCAGCACGTAGGCATCCTTGGTCAGTCGCTGGTCCGCCGCGTTGAGCGTTTCTTTGGCGAGCGACTGGTCCGTTTGGCTACCGGCGGCGGCGATCAGGCGGTCGACGTCCGGATTGCTGTAGTGACCGAAGTTGTTGCCCTGCCCGGTGCCCCAGATCTGCACCGCGTTGGCGAAAGGGAATGGAGAGGCGACCCAGGCGAAGACGATGATGTCGTAGTCGCCTCTGGACGTCGTCGCGCCGAGGTCGTCGGTCGGCACCACCTGCACGGTGATCCCGAGCGGCTTGACCATCTGGGCGAACAGCTCGCACTCCACCTGCCGAACCTGGTTTCCGATGGTGTAGCGGATCCGCATCGGCGGCACCGGCAATCCGATGGGTGTCTTGAGCTGGCCACCGTCGATTCTGTATCCGGCGGCCACGAGAGTTTCTCTGGCCTTCGCCAGATTTCCGGAGCCCTGACCGGTGTCGCTGACCACGTCCTCATAGCCACCTTCCTGGGGCACGAAGTTGTGGCTGTTCAGCGGTTTGATCTTGTTGGTGAACTGACCGACGGTCTTGTCGATGATTGCCTGCCGATCGACCGCGGTGAACATGGCGGTGCGCAGCGCAGGGTCTGAGAGGTACCCGTTCTGCAGGTTGAAGTCGAAGTGCTCCCAGGTCAGGCCGAGCCCGACGAAGGAGGAGACGCCCGGGATCCCGCGTACCTGCGCCACCAGATCGACCTGTGGCTGCGGGTAGATCACCTGGACCTCACGGTTCTGCAGCGCGGTGGGCTCCTGGTTGGCGTCGGTGATGATCCGGTAAATGAGCCGGTCGAGCTTCGGCCGCGGCCCGTACCACTTGGGGTTGGGCACCAGGGTGACCGACTCATTGTTCTTGAAGTTCTCGATCTGGAAGGGGCCCCCGGAGTAGGTCGGCGTGTTCGTCCCGAACCAGGTGAACGACGAGGCCAGCCCCTGCGGGGTCTTGGTATCCCCGTGCTGCGCGGCGATGTGCGCCGGGTAGATCGGCGAACCCCCGCTCCACAGCTGCTTCCAGTCGGTGAACGGCTTGGTCAGGGTCACCGTCACCGTCTTGCCGTTGTCGGAGCCGACGACCGATCGAACCTGGTCATAGCCCGCGGTGGTGAACACCGGGCAGCCCGGGCAGTCGCGTCCGTTCTGGAGTCGCCAGTTGTAGACGAAGTCGTCCGCGGTGATCGGCGTGCCGTCCGACCACGCCGCGGTCGGCTTGATCTTGTAGACGATCGTCTCCGGGCTGGAGTTGGTCACCTTCACCGAGTCAAGCAGATCGGTGTTCATCGTCACTGTGAGGTCCGGCTGAGTGACGAAGGTGTAGGGCAACACGGCCTTGAGGACCTCGTTGTTGTCGAACACGTTGCCCTCGTTGGACAGCAGGTTCCAGTTCGCGATGTTCTTTTCGATGACGTAGGTGAGCTGGCCACCTTGGCGCAGCTTGTCCGGCGTTGCCGAGTTGCAGGTGTTCGGGTTCGCCTCGCACGCCGCGAAGGCGGTCCCGGTCTGGCGCTGACCTCCCCGCCCCGTCGCACCACCGCCACCACAGGCCGCCAGGGCCACCGTCGCGCCCGCAACGAGCGCCACCACGCGCCGCATCTTTGATCGCCTCATCGACCCCATGGGCCGGTGACAGTACGCCCACCGCTTGCCCCGCTGCGTCATCGGAGTGGGTTTCCCTCGACGGTGGTGGCGTGGCGATGCACTAGTGGCGCAGTGCCGTGAACTCGGCGCTACCGACGTTCCTAGCGGCGAAAAGGTCCATGCTGACGAGTTCACGACCAGTGCAGGTGAGTTCACGACCAGTATGGGTACGCGCGCGAACTATCCGGGCGCCGGTGACGCCACGGCTCGCGCGGCATCAGGACCATCGTTGAGCAGAATCCGGAAACCGGCCTCGTCGAGCACCGGCACCTTCAGCGTCACGGCCTTGTCGTACTTCGAGCCGGGAGCTTCCCCGACGACCACGAACGCGGTTTTCTTCGACACCGACCCGGCGGCCCGGCCGCCCCGCACGGCGATCGCCTCCACCGCCTCGTCCCGGGAGAAACCCTCCAGCGAGCCGGTAACCACGATGGACAGTCCCTCGAGGTGGCGCACCACCGAGTCGTCGACCGGTTCGGCCATCCGTACCCCGGCGGCGCGCCATTTGGCGACCACCTCACGGTGCCAGTCGACCGCGAACCACTCGCGCACGGCCGCGGCGATCGTCGGGCCGACTCCGTCGACGGCGGCCAGCGCCTGCTCGTCGGCGGTCTCGATGGCCGGCAACGTACGGAGCTCCCGGGCCAGCGCCTGCGCCGCGGTGGGGCCGACGTGCCGGATCGACAGTGCCACCAGGACCCGCCACAGTGGGAGGTCCTTCGCGGCGTCGAGGTTGGCCAGCAGCTTGCGCCCGTTGGCGGACAGTTCCCCGGCCTTGGTGCGAAACAGATCCACCGCCAGCAGCTTGCCCTCGTCGAGGGTGAACAGATCACCCTCATCGTGCACCACTCCGGCGCCCAGCAGCGCGACCGCGGCCTCGTATCCGAGCATCTCGATGTCGAAGGCGCCGCGCCCGGCCATGTGGAAGATCCGCTCCCGGAGCTGGGCTGGGCAGGAGCGGGCGTTGGGGCAGCGGATGTCGACATCGTTTTCCCGTTCGCGACGCAGCGGCGTGCCGCACTCCGGACACTGCGTGGGCATCACGAACTCACGCTCGTCGCCGTTGCGCAGGTCGACCACCGGGCCGAGCACCTCGGGGATGACGTCGCCGGCCTTGCGGATCGTCACGGTGTCCCCGATCAGGACACCCTTGCGGCGTACCTCATCGGCGTTGTGCAGTGTCGCTAGCGACACGGTCGACCCGGCGACGGTCACCGGTTCCATGAACGCGAACGGGGTGACCCGGCCGGTGCGCCCGACGTTGACCCTGATGTCCAGAAGCTTGGTGGTGGCTTCCTCGGGCGGGTACTTAAAAGCGATCGCCCAGCGCGGCGCCCGGGAGGTCGACCCCAGCCGACGCTGCGCCGACACCTCGTCGATCTTCACCACGATGCCGTCGATCTCGTGCTCGACGTCGTGGCGGTGCTCACCCCAGTAGGCGATGTGTTCGGTCAGCTCGTCGACCGTGGACAACAACCGGGTGTGCCCGGAGACCGGCAGCCCCCACGCCGCCAGCGCCTGGTAGGACTGCGACTGAAGCACCGGCTCGAAACCCCGCCGCCGCCCCAGGCCGTGGCAGAGCATCCGCAGCGGTCGGGTCGCGGTCACCCGTGGGTCCTTCTGCCGCAGTGAGCCCGCCGCGGAGTTGCGCGGGTTGGCGAAGGCCGGTTTGCCGGCCTCCACGAGCGTCGCGTTGAGCTCGGCGAAGTCGGCGAGCCGGAAGAACACCTCGCCCCGCACCTCAAGCAGCTCAGGTACCGGGTACTCGATGCCGCTGCGCAACCGGTCCGGGATGTCGCGCAGGGTGCGCAGATTGAGCGTGACGTCCTCGCCGGTGCGCCCATCACCGCGAGTCAGGCCGCGGACCAGGCGCCCGTTCTCATAGAGCAGGTTCACCGCCAGCCCGTCGATCTTCAGCTCGGCCAGGTAGTGCACGGCGGTGCCCACCTCGCGGGCGACCCGGTCGGCCCAGGCACCCAGCGCTTCGGTATCGAAAGCGTTGTCCAGGCTGAGCATCCGCTCCAGGTGGTCATGGGCGGCGAACTCGGTGCTGAAGCCGCCGCCGACCAGTTGGGTCGGCGAGTCCGGCGTCACCAGCGACGGCCACCGCGCCTCCAACTCCTGCAACCGGTGGAACTGCCGGTCGAACTCGGCGTCGGAGACGGTGGGTGCGTCCAGTACGTAATAGCGGAACTGGTGCCCGCGCACGGTCTCGACGAGCCCGCCGTACTCAGCGCGGACCTCGGCAGGCGGTTCGGCAGCGGGGGTGGTCACGCCGGGAGACTAGCTCTGGACACCGACAGTCCGCATGCAGCTCGCGGCCCCGCACCGGGAATGGTGCGGAGCCGCGAGGTGAGTCGCTGCTAGATGGCGCGAACCGAGTCAGCCTGCGGGCCCTTGGGCCCCTGGCTCGACTCGAACTCCACGCGCTGGTTCTCGTCCAGGCTGCGGTAACCGTCACCCTGGATGGCGGAGAAGTGGACGAACACGTCGGGGCCACCCCCGTCGACGGAGATGAAGCCGAAGCCCTTCTCCGCGTTGAACCACTTCACGACGCCCTGTGCCATGTGCTCTCCCTGTGGAATCTGATGCCTGGACCGGCACCGTGCCGATCCGCGGTTGCGCGAACCACGCACTCTCGATGGGAGGTATCCCCGACGGGAGCGCGAAGCCCGTAGTCAGACATTCCACGGACGCTTCACAACGATCGGGGAACTACACGACCACAACCAGGTACCATGCTACCACCTTGCGGTAGCAGGCCTCGCAGCCGACATCCCTCCGATCGGCTGCAACGCAGGTTTGACGTTGACGTTGTGGTGGAAGACGTTGTCCGGGTCGTACTCGGCCTTGATCCGGGCCAGCCGCTCGTACTTGGCCGGCCCGTAGGAGGCGCGCACCCGATCCTCCTCGATCTCGGTCATGGCATTGATGTAGCTGCCGGCACCGGTCGCGTGCGGGCGCAGCGCCTCCCAGAACGACCGGACCGGGCCTTCTCGTAGTAGTTCAGACCCCACCGTGCGCCCTCGTCGAAGATCTGTGGCAGCTCGGTGTAGGGCATCGGGGTGACGAACTCGAACAGCGGCGGGAGCGCCGCGCGGATCGGGTCCAGCACACCGTCGTGGTGCTGAGCCGATCCGAAGCCGACGACCACCACGACGTAACCAGGCATGAAATGGAACCACTCGGGCACGAACGGCGCCGGTGGGGCATTGACGCTGATGATCATGGCGTTGGCGTTCCCGGGCAGGCTGGCGAACAGGTCCCGGCCGAGCCTCAAAGTTGCCGCCACCACCCCGCAACGCCCAGAACAGATCCTGGTTCTCGTCAGCGGCAGCCCGCAGGCGACGCCCGTCGGCGGTCACCACCGCAGCAGAGACGAGGTTGTCCGCTGTCAAGCCGAACAGGGGCGTCAGCCAGCCCCTCCCGCCGCCCAGCGCCAGACCGCCCACGCCGGTGTGGCTGTCGGCTGATCACATAACGTGACCACAAGTCGAGCTGCCACTCCCCTATCCGGTGATGCGGCCGGAATCCCATCGCCTCGTTGATCCTGACCATGTGTGGGTTGGAATCAGCGTTGCTGGTGTCGATGCCGCGCGCCACCGAATTTCCCGCCGCATCGCGACGGTCATGATGACCAGGACTCGGGTGGGTCGACGAATGCCTGTCCCAGTTCGCGGGCCAGGCTCAACGCTCGCCGAGCCCAGTCCGGGGTGGCGCCGGCCAGCCCGCAGGACGGCGTAGGCAGGCAGCGCCGCGCAAGCAGTGTGCGGTCGAAGCCGAGCCGATCTACCAGATCCAGCGCCGGTCGGGCCAGGTCGGCGAGAGTGGGCGGTCCACCGGCCGGTGCCGGCCGCCCTGCGTGCGGAACAGCCGACACCAGGCCGAGCAACACTGACACCCCGGAGTCCCAAGCCTCACCGAGGGCATCGATGGTGGCGCGGGGCGCGCCGGCGAGCAGCGCGGCGTCGACGGCCAGCGCGTCAGCCCCAGCCTCGTGCAGCAGCGCGATTGGTGGGCGCGGCGCGCAGCAGTGCACGATCCGCGGCGTGGGCAGCGCTTCGAGCACGCTACGTAGTAGCTCGGCCGCAGCGCTCTCGGGCACCGCAGCTACGGTGCCGTACCCGGACGGGGTGGGCACGCTGCCGGCGAGAACCGCTGGTAGGCCGGGTTCGTCAAGTTGCACGACGGTGTTCACGCCGAGCCGGCCGCGCACCTCGCCGACATGCACCCGTAACCCCTCGGCCAGCGACCCCGCAAACTCACGCAACGCGCCGGGGTCGGTGAGCACTTTGTGCCCGCTGCGCAGCTCCACGTCGGCGGCCAGCGTCCACGGCCCGGCGGCCTGCACCTTGACCACGCTCGGTCGGGCTCCTGCAGCGTCCATCGCCTCCTCGAACGCGTCCAGGTCGGCGCGCAGCAGGTCGACACCACGGCGGTGATCGCGACCGGCCCGGGTGGCGACCCGGTAACCCGACGGCACCAGCTCAACGGCGACGTCGACGAGCAGAGCCGCGGTGCGCCCGATGATGTCAGCACCTGCGCCCCGGTCGGGCAACTCGGGCAAGTAAGGCAGATCAGGCAGCTCGCCGATCACGGTGCGGGCAGCTTCGCGGGCGTCGGTGCCGGGCATCGAGCCGATCCCGGTGGCGGAGCCGGGGGGCCAGGGAGGTTGGTCAGTCACCGGGTCTTTCTATCAGGTAGCGGGAGTAGGGAATCTCCGTAGCCTGTCGCGACCCGGCTACGTATTTGAAAAGTAGCTCCTTGATTAGGTGGTCCACCTGCGAGATTTACGTGCGGCTACCGATTGCCACAACACATTACCGTCGGGCACGGTATGTGATGGCGAATCAGTAAAACAAACGATGAGATGTCTTCCGTGCCCCGAGACCACCTCGACCCCCTTCCGTAGGAGGATTTTGATGTCTGACACAGTGAGCTTCGCCGAGCTCGACGGGCAGCACCCGGAGCTGCTGCCAGCCCGTACCGTCCTGTCGCTGTTCAGCGCCGGCGACGGCGGCAGCGCCGGCAACGGCGAAGGCGCCACCGGAACGTTCGGCATGACTATCCTCGGCGTACCGAT
Source organism: Pseudonocardiaceae bacterium (assembly GCA_036266995.1). Lineage (GTDB taxonomy): Bacteria > Actinomycetota > Actinomycetes > Mycobacteriales > Pseudonocardiaceae. The sequence continues at coordinate 29,475 of DATAWX010000247.1, forward strand.
ACCGCCCGGCGCCGGCAACGCCTACGGCTCGAGCGGCGCCTCCGCTAATGGTTGATGGCGCTTCGGGCGCGTCTGAGTAGGGCTGAGTCCAACGCTTTTGCTGGGGAGGGGTGGCCGCGTTTCGGCCGCCCCTCTGAGGTCTGCAACTCCAGCAACTAGGTAGCCCACGGGAACAGTTACGTGCGACTACCGAATCAGTAATTCCATCGATGAGGTGTTTTCCGTGCCCGAGACCACCTCGACCACCTTCCCTAGGAGGATTTGATGTCTGACACAGTGAGCTTCGCCGAGCTCGACGAGCAGCGCACGGAGCTGTTGCCGGCCCGTACCGTCCTGTCGATGTTCAGCGTCCAAGACCCCGGCGGCGCCAGCCCCGTCGGCGGCATCACCCCCGGGGCGCTCACCTGGTTCGTGCTCGGTGCGACGGGCGTGGCCCACCCTTCGAGCTCCGGCGCTGACGGCAGCGCCAATGATGGCAACGGTGGCGCCAGCGGCTGAGTGCGCTTGTGGTGGGCTCAGCTGGTAGCGGTGATGGTGGCGCTGCCGAGTACGACGTCGCCACCAGGGTCGGGGCGGTACAGGGCGACGGCCTGGCCGGGTGCCACTCCGCGCAGCGGTTCCCGGAGCTGCACTCGCAGGCCATCGCCGGCGGTCTCAGCGACCGCGCCGGCGCAGCCGCCGTGGGCCCGGACCTGCGCGATGCACTCGATCGGGCCATCCGGCGCACCGGCCGCCCAGACCGGACGGTGGGCTTCGATCACGCCGACGTCCAGTCGCGGCGCCGATCCCAGCCGGACTGTGCCAGTGGCGGGCTCCAGTCCGAGGACGAACCGTGGCCTGCCATCGGGCGCTGGGTGCCGCAATCCCAGGCCGCGGCGCTGGCCAACGGTAAAGCCGTGCACGCCATCATGGTGGCCGAGGACTTCCCCGGTCTCGCCGTCGACCAGCTCTCCGGGCCGGGAGCCCAGCCGGCCGGCCAGGAATGTCCGGGTATCTCCCGAGGGAATGAAGCAGATATCGTAGCTGTCCGGCTTGGCGGCGACGGCCAGGCCGCGGCGCGTCGCCTCAGCCCGGATCTCGTCCTTGGCGGTGTCGCCGACCGGAAACAGCGCGTGCGCCAGCTGCTCGGCGGTGAGCCCGGCGAGCACGTAGGACTGGTCCTTGCCGACGTCCACGGCCCGGCGTAACACGCCGTCGGCGAGGCGCGCGTAGTGCCCCGTACAGACCGCGTCGAAGCCGAGATCACGCGCTCGGTCCAGCAGCGCCGTGAACTTGATCCGCTCGTTGCACCGCAGGCACGGGTTGGGGGTGCGCCCGGCGGCGTACTCGGCGACGAAGTCGTCCACGACGTCGGTGCTGAACTGTTGCGCGAAGTCCCAGACGTAGAACGGGATATCGATGATGTCGGCGACCCGCCTCGCGTCGGCTGCATCCTCCTTCGTGCAGCATCCACGCGCTCCGGTGCGCAGCGTGCCGGGTTGCGCCGACAGCGCCAGGTGAACCCCGACCACCTCATGCCCGGCGTCGACCGCCCGGGCCGCCGCCACCGACGAGTCCACCCCGCCGCTCATGGCGGCCAGGACCTTCATCGCCTTTCGTCCCGACGAGTTCACGACGCGGCCGCCCGCCGGCATCCAGCGCCCCGGGCCCGAGTGACGACCGGCTCGATGGCATCGAGTACCTCGGCCACGTCCGCAGCTGTCGAGGTGCGCCCGAGGGAGAAGCGCAGCGAGCCGCGAGCCGCGGCCGGCGTGGCTCCCATCGCCAGCAACACGTGCGACGGCTGCGCCACACCGGCGGTGCACGCAGCTCCCGTGGAGCACTCGATGCCGCGGGCGTCGAGCAGCATCAGTAGTGAGTCGCCCTCGCAGCCCGGGAAGGTGAAATGGGCGTTACCCGGCAACCGCGAGGGCCCACCGTTGATTTCGCCGTCACCCGGATCGCCGTTGAGCACCGCATCGGGCACCTTGGCCAGGATCCCGTCGACCAGCTCGTCTCGCAGCGCCGCGATTCCGATCGTGCTCTGCGGCTGGGTAGCCACGGCGTGGCGGATCGCGGTGGCCAACCCGACGATCGCCGGGACGTCCAGCGTGCCGGAGCGCACATCGCGCTCCTGGCCGCCGCCGTGCAGCAGCGGGGTCGCCGCGACCTCTCGGCCCAGCAAGAGCACCCCGGCTCCGTAAGGGCCGCCCAGCTTGTGCCCGGTCAAGGTGAGAGCGGCAGCCTGGGATCGCCCGAAGTGCACCGGCAACTGGCCCACAGCCTGCACGGCGTCGGTGTGCAGCGGCACCTCGTAACTTGCGGCGACCTCGGCCAGCTCGCGCACCGACGCCACGGTGCCGACTTCGTTGTTGGCCCACATCACGGTCACCAGGGCCACCGAGCCCGGGTCGCGTGCCAGCGCGGCCCGCAGGGTTTCGGGATGCACCCGGCCGTGCTCGTCGACCTCGAGCCAGCCCACCTCGGCGCCCTCGTGATCGGCCAGCCAGGACACCGCGTCGAGCACCGCGTGATGCTCGACGGTGGACGCCAGTACCCGCGTACGGCGAGGGTCTGCGGTACGCCGTTGCCAGAACAACCCCTTGACGGCGAGGTTGTCGCCCTCCGTGCCGCCGCCGGTGAACACGACCTCAGACGGGCGGGCACCCACTGCCTCGGCGATGCTCTCCCGGCATTCCTCCACAGTGCGCCGCGCTCGCCGGCCCGAGCCGTGCAGCGACGAGGCGTTGCCCAAGGTGGACAATGCCTGGCTCATCGCGGCGACCGCCTCCGGCAGCATCGGCGTCGTGGCGGCATGGTCGAGGTAGGTCATCGAGACCCCAGCCTAACGGCGCCCGCCGTGGCGCCGGTGCGGGCCGCTCGCCACGCCCGCACCCACGCTCGGCCCCACACCTCCAGCAGGAGGTCGGCGATGTCGCAGTCGGTGAGAACTGGGGGAAGGATTATCGCAGCATGCGGAGTGGCCACCGATGGCAACCGTTCGCCAGAGTTGCTGTCCCTGGCGCATCCCGGCCCGGTGGCAGAGTACTGCCCGTAGCGTCAGCTCTTGCGTTTGGTGACCGCGTCGGTGAGTTGTGGGGCGACGGTGAACAGATCGCCTACGACGCCGAAGTCGGCGATCTCGAAGATCGGCGCCTCCGGATCTTTGTTGACCGCGACAATAGTTTTGGACGTCTGCATGCCGGCGCGGTGCTGGATCGCGCCGGAGATGCCGAGCGCGACGTAGAGCTGTGGCGAGACGGTCTTTCCGGTCTGGCCCACTTGGAACTGGTGCGGGTAGTAGCCGGAGTCCACGGCCGCCCGAGACGCCCCGACCGCGGCGCCGAGCGAGTCGGCGAGCTTCTCGACCACCCCGAAGTTGTCCGCCGAGCCGACGCCACGGCCACCGGAGACCACCACGCTGGCCTCGCTGAGCTCCGGGCGGTCACCACCCTCGATGGGTTTACGCTCGATGATCTTCGCAGCCTTCGTCGCGCTCACGGCGGGGACCTCGACGGCCTGCTCAGCGGCCGCGCCCGGTGACTCGACCGGTTCGATCGCTCCGGGCCGGACGGTGATCACCGCGACCGGCGTAGTGGCCCGGGACTTGGCGAGGTACGAACCACCGAACACCGAATGAGTGGCGGTGCCGTCGTCGGCCAACTCAACGGCGTCGGAGAGCAGGCCCGATCCGGTACGCACCGCAACCTTGCCGGCGATCTCCTTGCCGTCCGGCGAGGATGCGATCAGGACGGCGGTCGGCTGGGCCAACTCGACCAGCGCCGCCAGCACTCCGACCGCGGGAGCGGTCAAGTAGCTGTCCACGTCATCGGACTCGGCGACGTAGACCTTCGCGGCGCCATAGGCGGCCAGCCGGTCCTTGAGCTTGGCGGCACTGCCAGGTGTGCCGACCACCACAGCAGACACCTCACCCAGCTTCGCCGCCGCCGTGAGCAGTTCATTGGTGACCTTCTTGACCTCGCCGCCGGAGTGCTCGACGAGGACCAGGACCTCTGCCATCACTGTTCTCCTCTGCGCCGATCAGATCAGCTTCTGGCCGATGAGGTATGCGGCGAGCTTGGCCGCACCATCACCCTCATCGGTGACGACCTGCCCGGCCAGCCGCGGCGGGCGGGGGCTGGACTCGATCACCGTCGAGGTGGCGTTGGCCAGCCCCACTGCGCTGCTGTCGATGCCCGCATCGGCCAGCGACAACGTGGCGATCGGCTTCTTCTTCGCGGCCATGATGCCCTTGAACGACGGGTAGCGCGGCTCGTTGATCTTCTCGTTCACGCTGACCACGGCGGGCAGGTCAGCCTGCAGGACGGTGATCGCGTCATCGGTCTCCCGCTCTACAGTCACCGTGCGTCCCTCGACAGTGACCTTGCGGGCATGGGTGAGCTCCGGCAGCCCGAGGACGTCGGCGACCATCGCCGCGATGGCGCCCACGGTCCCGTCGGTGGCTTCGTTGCCCGCGATGACGAGATCGACGTCGCCGAGCGTGCCGATGACTGTGGCCAGGGCCTTGGCGGTCTGCACCGCGCAGGACCCGTGCAAGCCCTCGTCGGACAGGTGCACCGCTTTGTCCGCACCCATCGAGAGGGCCTTTCGGACGGCGTCGGCGGCACGCTCCGGGCCCATTGTGACAACGGTGACCTCCCCGCCGCTCGCCTCCTTGAGCTGAAGCGCTTCCTCGACGGCGCGTTCGTTGATCTCGTCGAGGACGACGTCTGCCGAGGCGCGGTCCAGAGTGTGGTCGGAGTCGGCCAGTGTGCGTACGGACCAGGTGTCCGGCACCTGCTTGATCAGAACCACGATGTTCATGACCACAATGTTACCGATCGGTAGATCCGTCGCGAGGTGACGGCCCTCACTGCGGCGCAGCCGCGGTCTCAGCAGCCCTGGTGACCTTGGTTCGCAACCCGGCGAGTAATAGGTCGAGGCCATAGTCGAACCGTCCGGGGCGGTGCACGCCATCCAGGTGCGAGCTAACCGTGTTGATGGCGGGGATCTGTTCTGGAGGAAGCGGTGGGTAGTACCCGGTCTTGTCTCGGGTTGTGTTGTCGCGCAGTGGAGCGATCTGGCCTACCTGGTGGTAGCCGGCGGTGTAGGTGAACAGGGCGAAGAAGGCGTCGGACGCCTCGGAGGGCGAGAATCCTCCCTCGAGCAGGAGCCCGATCGCCCGCTCCATGATCAATAGACCATGCGGGCCGATCCTGACCCGGCGGCTGTAGACGCGGGCCAGCTGATGGTGGTCTGCCAACGCCTGGTGGTAGCTGCACACCAGCGCGCGGAGCTGGGTCAGCCAGTCGCCTTCGCGGGATGTGGTGTCCACCTCGCCGAGCATCAGGTCAACCATGAGGTCAACCAGCTCGTCCTTGTCCTGCACGTGGTTGTACAGGGCCATCGGCGAGACTTCGAGCTCAGTGGCCAGCGCCCGCATCGTCAAGGCCGTCAGGCCCTTCTCGTCGACCAGACGCAGCGCGGCCCGCACGATCCGGGGCCGCGACAGTGGGGGTGGCCGCGTGTAGTCCTTGCTGGGGTCGACTCCGACCCAGGTAGTCGGGTCGGAGCGCCCGGGACCGCTGGACTGGTCGTTCAACCTGATCTCTCCTCGCTAGCCACTAAACGCGATACGTACAACGTATACCCGATTGGGCTATAGCAGCTTTCCTACCCACACCATAACACTGTACATGCAAACATACAACGTACGCTTCGCTTACAACGTACTTCATGACGGCACTGACCTGATCACGACTGGGCACACGCCTCGTGCCCACCGGCACCCACGCGGCAACCGGGGGTATCCACATGACAACCATCAGCCCACCTGAGGCCACTCAGAGCATCGCTGACCTGCTAGAGCGCGCGGGCCAGCGAGATCCCCAGGCCTGGGAGGACATCGTGCACCGATACTGCGGTGTCGTGATCGCGAAGGTGCGCTCGTTCGGACTGCAGGACGCCGACGCCCACGACGCTGTGCAGATGACCTGGTTACGGCTGGCGGAGAACTGTCATCGGATACAGCTGCCCGAGCAGCTCGCCGGATGGCTGGCGACCACCGCGAGCCGGGAGTGCCTGCGCATCCTGCGACAGCAGGCACAGCAGATCCCGGCGCCGTCCTCCGCGACGGTAGTAGAGCGGGTCGCTGACCCATCCGCGGGCCCCGAGCAGCACGTCATTGACGCAGACACCGCTGCGCTGCTATGGAGTCTTGTCGCGACGTTGTCACCCCGCCGTCAGATACTGCTCCGCGAGCTGTTCTTCGACAGCCCGCGACCGTACTCCGAGGTCGCCCGGAATACTGGAATACCAGCCGGCGGCATCGGACCCACTCGCGCGCGGGCCCTGACCCAGCTGCGGCGCAGGCTCGACGAACGCGGGCTGACCAGCCGGAGCTGAACCTGATCGACCACCCATCGCTTGATCGACCTATCGTTTGAGAGGAAAATGCCTTGCCCGACCAGCCACCGCCGCCCGTTCAGAACCCCCTGACAATGGTGATGAAGGCGAAGTCTGACGAAGACTACGCTGCACTTCGACAGCTCGTCGAACACCTGCAATCGCTGCCACCGGATCAGAACCCAGTCATCAACGCGCTGAACAAGATCGGCACGGTCCACTTCGCCCGGTTCGCCCTCCTGGGCAACGACCTGCTCGGGGTGATCACCACCTACGACGGCGACTTCGCGGTGTACATCAACGAGTTCATCGACTGTATCGGCGACGTGTTCAACGCTCTCATGGCTCACGTGGAGGGTGCCCCGCCGCTGCCGGTGCAGACCTATCGCCAGGAATTTCTCGACTACGTCCGCAGCGTCGACGTCAGTTGTGTGAGACCGTTCTACAGCGCCTATCCCGAGCGCACGGTACTCGATATTCTCGGCCCCGTCGGTGCCCCGAGCTGATTACCGCAAGGAGGGAGTACCGCGATGGTGGCCGTCGAGCTCGCGGATGTGCAGGGGCTCATCCTCCGGGGCTACACCATGCCAGTGGCCCGGTATTTCGGTCTGAGTGTTCGCGAGTCGACGGGTGCCCGCACCCTTCTGGCGACCTTGGCCGCCAGCGATCCGGCTGTTCCCACCATTACCACCGCGCACCCTTGGGGAGTGAAACCGCAGTACTGTGTGAACCTGGGCGTAACCTTTACCGGCCTAGTGGCGCTGGGGGTGTCGCCAGCGTCTCTGACCAGCTTTCCCGCGGAATACCGCGAAGGCGCGGTCCAGCGCGCGACCACCGTAGGCGACGTCGGTACCAGCGCGCCCGACAAATGGCTGCGGTGGCTGGTGGACCCGGGGCTGCACCTGTTGCTGATGCTGTCCGCCCAGTCGGGCGAGGCGCTCGACGCCGCGACGAAGCGACTTGAACAGCTCTGGTCCGCCGGCTGCGTCGAGCTGGGTCGCCACGATGGCACGTCGCTGCCCGGCGATATCGCGCACTTCGGTTACCGTGACGGATTGTCCCAGCCCACCATCGACGGCGTTCCGCTCGCTGGGCTGCCGGATCATCTGCCGAAAGCTCCAGTAGGCGAATTCCTGCTCGGATACCCCAGCCAGTTCGACCAGTTCAGCTATCCAGTACCCGAGCCCGCCGAGCTAGGCGTTAACGGTAGCTTCGCCGCATTCCGCGTACTTGAACAGGACGTAGACGCGTTCGCGGAATTCGTCGTCCGCCAGGCATCGGCCACCGGGTTGCCGGAAGAACTGATCGAGGCGAAGCTGTGCGGGCGCTGGCGCAACGGCACGCCGCTGGTCCTCTCACCGGACACCGACACGCCCGAGTCGCCGATTCCGCCCGAAGCGCTGAACGACTTCGACTACACCGGAGAGTACGGCGACGAGCGGGGTTACCGTTGCCCGATCGGATCGCACATTCGCCGGATGAATCCGCGCGGGCAACGCGTCGCCGGCGATGGCGGCCATCTGCACCGCATCGTCCGGCGCGGGATCGCCTACGGTCCGCCGTATGATCCGACCCATCCCAGGGACGGGCAGGCTCGGGGACTGCTCGGGCTGTTCATCGGGGTCAGCCTGCGAGACCAGTTCGAGTTCCTCATGACCCAATGGGCAAACGACGGGATCTTCGCCGCCGGCCTCGGCCGCACCAACGATCCCCTGATCGGCGCACAGGACGACAAGGCCGGAAGCTTTTCAATACCGCAGCCGGCGGGATCTGTGGTCTTGCAAGGACTCACACGATTTGTCACCACCCGCGGCGGCGCCTACTGCTTCCTACCGAGCATCTCCGCGATGCGCTACCTGGCGGCCCTGCCGTAGCCCACAACCAATTCTCAGGGCCGCACGAAACGCAGCGCCTCTTTCAGACGCGCCACCGTCTCCGGCGCGAGGACCAATTCCAGGGAGACCGGCTGATTGGCGCCGAACACCCGACCATCGATCGCCAACGTCGTCGTCTCCCGGCCGTCGACGAGGTCAGCGCTGAAGACCAGACTGTTGCTCATCCGGACGTCGACGTCAACGACGAGACCGTAGCCGGCCAACTCCTCGCCCATCAGGATGCAGCCCTCTGACAGGTCGGAACTGGCCCCCTTCAACCGCTGCCACGGCACCCACAGCCACGGTTCACCCTGCCCGATCCGGCCATGGTGGACATCGCACACGGGCACCCGGCTGAGTTCGTCGCCGCCGCCGATCGGTACCTCGTGCTGCGGGTCGGTCCGGTAACCGGTGCAGTGGATCACTACACACGGCGGTGACCCGGTGCTCGACATGCTTCCGACGGTAACGTGCCGATGCTGCGCCGACCATCACATCCGGCGGATGATGTCCTCTACCGGATCAGGTTCGGAGGCCACTGCCTCGCGCAACTGGACTGGATGGATCCGTGTGTCGACGACCCGTGCCGGGGCCAGGGCGAACGGGGCGCTGTGCCATTCGTCCGGCGGGACTCCACCCCAGGACAGGTGGTTGTCCAGGTCCTTGATCGCCTGGATGAGATCGTGCACGGGGGGCGGTGTGGCCGCCGGACTGCCCTGGCACAGCGTGGCCATCGAGGATCGGATACTTCGCAGAATCGCGTTCGGATTCTTCGTCGACACGGTGCCTCCCGCATGTTGCGCAAGCAGCCAAGGTCTGTCCTGCGCCGATTGAACATTCAGAGGCTACTCCACACTTTCCCGGGACCCTTATCGGCGGCACGGCGCAACCGGGCGTGGCTTAATTTCACCGGAAAGACGGCCACCAACAATGTGACAGACCGTTCCGTCCGGTTGCACACGTCACCACACCGACCGATCGTGTGCAGGTCGGCCAGCACGAGCCGCCGCAGGCCGATGCCAACCGCCGCCGGACGATCACATACGGTCTGACCCTTACCAGCACGAAGTGGTGAGCATGGGATTGGACCGGAACCAGCATCAGGGTTCGTTCGGCGAGTCGTTCGTTCGCATGCTCGCGTCGGCCGCCGGGCTGATCGTGGCAAGAGCAGAGCTTGACGTGACCGGCGAAGACCTGACGATCAGCTACAAAGGGGTCATCGGCCATACCCGCCACCCCAAGATCGAGGTTCAGGTCAAGTCCTGGTCTCGACCGGTCTGCCGGGGTGAGCACTGGCAGTACCACCTGCGAGCGAGGCATTTCAATGAGCTCGCCGGATCGGACTTTGCGCTGCCCCGCTTCCTCGTCCTGGTCGTCGTGCCCGACCACTGGACCGACTACGCGACCGTCAGCCCCGACTCGATGCAAGTAAAGTACGCCGCTTACTGGCGCTCGCTGCGAGACCATGAACGGGTGGACCTGGCCCCGGACACCAAGGTCCCGGTACCCGTTCCGTGCGCGAACCTGCTTACCGTCGACGCCCTACACGCGATGTTGCACGACGAGCACAAGTGCAGGGAGGCGTGATGCGGGCTGGTGTGCCGGCCGGTGAGCTGGCCTCGATCGATCTGGCGGGTGTCGTCACGTACCTGCGGGCAACCGGCTGGCGGGAGGCGGGCACCTACGTCCGCACCGTGATCTGGACTCGAACTGTGGACGGCAGCGACGCGGAGGTGCTGGTGCCCGACAGCGCCGAGCTTCGGGACTACGCGGCCCGGCTGGCGGAGTTGGTGAGCACGCTGACGGCGGTCGAGCACCGGCCGGCCGCCGACGTCCTCCAGGACCTCCGCTCCCCGACCCTCGATGTGCAGCACATCCGGATGATGCCGGACGGTCCGAGCGGATCAACGCCGCTGCACGAGGGCTACCTCGCAGTCAAGGGAGTGCACGATCTGCTTCTCGCGGCGGCTACCTCCGCGGTGTCCACCACTCGACCGACAGTGCTACCCAGCCAGAAGCCCCAGTTGGCGAAGGGGTTTATCGACCAAGTCCGGCTGGGGCAGACGAGCAGAGGCAGCTACGTGCTGCGGGTGGAGACCCCGTTGCCGCCGCCTGACATCGAGCCGCCGGTGTCCTCTCGCGAGGTGCTGTTGCACCTCTACCAAGCGACGAGCGCTGCCCACGCCGCCGCCGCTCGCAGCACCAACAGCGACCTCACACCATTTGTCGAGCGAGTCGGCGACGGCGTCTCAGCGAACCTGTGCGATGCGCTGGTCGATATCGGGGGGCAACGACGGAGCTCTTTCGACATCCGATTCGCCTGGGCTCCGGCATTGCCCTTGCACCTGGATACGCCCGCAGTGCTATTCGACCCGCCGACGATCGCGGCGCTCAAGGCCGGGGCCAAGTTTCTGCGCAGACTCCCCGTCACCGAGGCCGCGACCATCATTGGGCGGGTGGTGGACCTGCACCGCACCCCGATGGACCGGCTCGGCAAGGTGCAGGTCGAGGGTGTGGTGCAGGAGGCCGGCCAGCGACACGAAGGCCGGGTGACCATGCGGCTGGCACCCCGGGACTACGACCTCGCGCTGTCCGCGCACGGCGCGCAACATCCGCTGCGGGTGGTCGGCGAACTGCGGCACACCGGACGCCAGTTCGAGATCAGCCGGGTTTCCAGCGTCGAGATCGTCCCGCCGCCGCGCGGTTGAATCGTCTTCAGGAGAAGAACCCGCAGCCGGTGGTCGCTAACGTGTCGACGAGCAGCGCCCGATCCAGGTACTGATTGCCCCCTTCGCAGGACGTCTCTGCGGCGAACAGACAGGCGTGGCAGGCAGTACCGTAGAGCCGGCCATGGACTCGGGGATCGTGCTCGGCGCACAGCGGGTCAGAACTGCACAATCTGGCGGCCTCCAACGCGCGGTCGATGAGTCGCCCGAGCCGGTCAGTATGACCAAGCGAGACGAGACCACCGAGGGTTCCTTCGCTGTCCGGCGCCGCAGTATGCAGCAACACCCCTGCCATCGGCTCCTCTCCGGTGCGGGCGTAGATCCGTTCACCAATTCCTGCTGCGCTGTATCCGGAGTCCAGCGCCAGTTCGCGGATGAGTGCATGGGCGAAGGTATGCAGCAGGACATACCGGAGCCCCGGCCACTGCCTGGGGTCTACCCGTCGCCGCTCGCACCAAGCTCGATGAGCGGGAACGAGCAAGTTCTGCGCACGCTCGCGGACCGCGGCGCTGCGCTCCCATTCGGCGACCCTGGTTTCGTCGAACCGCAGAAACACGCCCTCGCCCCGCATCTCGGCACAGGGCACCCAGGTCGGCTCGATGGCCGATAGCGGGGCTCGTCGGCTGTCCGGGACGTCTTGCACATCCCACTCCGGAGCATCGATGCGGGTGAAGCCGTAGAGCGCTGCAACTTCGCGCAGGCGTGACACCAGCACCACTGACTGGAGCCAGGTGTGGGCGCTGGCGGGAACTGGTTCGTGATGGGTGGTGAAGTCGGGCAGGTTCACCGGAATGTCGCTGGCCAAGGCGTCCCACTCGGGCACCAGCAGATCAAGTTCATCGGTCCGCTGCTGGTCAGGTCTACCGCTCGAGGCCCTCGATCGAATCACCTGCCACACTCGATCGGCCCCGTAGGGCTCCAGCTCCGGCCAGCAGGTCTGGGTCGGCATGAGCTGCTTGGCAATTGGTTCCGGCAGGCTGGCCAGCGGTTCCAGATGCCGCCAGAACTCGGCGATCAGATGGTCGAGCGGGTTTCGATCGCGCGGCAGGGTGAAGGTTCGCAGCTGCAAGGGAAACCAGCTGTTGGTCGCGCCCAGCACCAGGGTCCGGGTCGGCCGGTCGCACGGTTGAAAGGTGCCCAGGTGCGGGTGCCGACCGCGACAGGCGGGCAAGCTCAGCTCCGCCGCTTCGCCAAAGGCTTCCGACATCGGTCTGCTCTTACCGCATTCGTCGCACGACACGAACACGTTGGCCGCCTCACCAGTGCTGCCTCGTTCGGTCATCTTGAGGGAATGTCCGGATTGCGGCACGTCACCGCGGTGGGCGTAGTACAGCCAAGGGAAGTCATCCAGGTGCCCGTCGTCGCAGGCCAGCACGAATCGGGCCGGCACGGCAACCGGTTGTGTTCCGCCCCGACCCCAGCACGGGTGCACATAGCGGATCATGTCCGGCTGGACGGCGTGCCTCAACAGTTCGAAGAAGCCGGCGTCGGCTCGGCCAAGGCGATTGCAGCGCGAGCACCGCAGCCAACTGGGGAACAGGCCGACCGGCACACCCACCCGAGTCCACTCGGCGAACGGATCGAACGTCTCGGGTAGGTAGGGAGGTAAGCGCAGCGCGTCGACCTGCTGGCCTAGCTTTGCCCGTACTGCGGCGAGCAGGCGCTCCTCTGGCACGGTCCGCGACCGCTCGAGGTTCCAGAAGTCCAAACCCAGCATCACCACGGACAGGTTCGGCAGGTCGGCCATGGCACCGACGCCGTAGGTGTGCAGCAGCTGGTTCGGGCGCAGCCCGCCGACCCGTAACGGATGCAGCTCAGCACTCCCCGTCACTCCGACAGCCATCAGGCGGTCCCCTCCGCACCGGCAGGATTGTCCGGTGCCTCCGGGGGACGGAACGGCGGTTCGGTGGGTAGGTATCCGCCGGGCGGTTGGAGTAGCAGCGGGATGGCGGGCTCGACGTCGCGCAGCGAGGTTGGACAGGTCGTTTGCCGCCAGGGACCCTCGGTGGGCCTGTGCAACAGACCGGCGATGTCATCGGCCTGCAACGGCTGGGAGTAGGCGAGCCTGCGGCCGGGCGTCGACCGCTGCCGGTCCCAGTTGTCCAACCGATCCTGCAACTCGTCCTCCACTCGGCGGCCGGTATCGCGACTGCTGATCTCCTCGGCGCGCCGTCGCAGGTAGCGCACCACATGATCAGCGAGCGGAGAATTCTTGTTGAAGTCCTGAGCCCGGAGATTGCCGTTGTAGGCGGGGTCGAGTTCGCGGATCAGGGAGACCAACACACCGGTGAGACCCCGGTCCACCGCGCGCTCGGCGAACGGTGTCACCGACAGCGCCTCGACATACCGGTAGACCGTCGCGTGAAAGTGCTCGAAGCTTTCATAGTGCGAAAGATCCCGTGGCCTGGCCCAGTTGTACACGGTGAACACCAGGCCCGGCGCCGCACGCCCGACGCGGCTGGTGGCCTGGATGTACTCCGCAGTGGACTTGGGCTGGTTGCAGACCACCATGACACCAAGTCGGGAGACGTCGACGCCGACGGCGATCATGTTGGTCGCCAGCAGTACATCGACTGGACGTGGAGCGTCCTTGCCTGCGCCACGGGGGAACGGCACCGCAAGCAGGTCGAGCAGCGGCCGGATCTGTTCGGAGGACAGCCGGGAGGTCAGTTCTCTGATCTCGGGCTCGAACCTCTTGGCCAGACCCCGCTCGTCGGCCCGTGCCAGCCGGGTGCTGACGTCGTCTTCGGCGAGTCGACGCATCCCGCCGAGATCGCGCAAGCTGTTGAAGTACCCGACCAGCGTCATGTACGGGTCGGTGACGCGGTTACGGCCGTAGCGAGTATGCAGCTTCTGCGCGGCGCCGAGCACGGAGACGTATACCCGGATCAGGGTCGACTTGATCCGGGCGCCATGCGCGCAAATACCGACGTACCGGCGGCCCGGGGTAATCGCGATGTCTCGCTGCCGGGCGAAGAAATTGTCATCGGCGGACAGGCCGGGCGGAGGGAACACCTCGGTGCTGCGATTGAACAGCGATCCGATCTGCTGGTTGGCGCGCCGGACCGTGGCGGTCGAGGCGATGACCTTCGGTCGGACGTTACGGGCGGTCTGCGGATCCCGCCAGGTGGCGAGCCTGTCGACGGCACCTTCGTAAAGCCCAACCAGTGAACCCAGCGGGCCGGAAATCAGGTGCAGCTCATCCTGGATTATCAGGTCGGGCGGGCGCAGCATGGATACCCCGACAATCCGGGCGGCGGGCGCATCGGGGGTGGGCTGGTGACGTTCGCGCTCCCAGTCCTTGGCTGCCAGGTCGTCGGTCACGAATCCGTGCCGTTCACATCGGCGGCTGACGCGGCCGAACAGCGTGGTCGTCTCACCTTGCCAAGGCAGCTGGGCGAACTTGTCCACCGTGCCGATCAGCAGCGAGGGCGGGTGCCGGTAGATCTCCTCGTCGACGACCAGCACCGGCAGGCCTTTACGTTCCTCGGCATCGGGGCCGCCGTCGGCGAACGGGACCGTCCCGAAGGGGCAGGAGATGTCTGGGCACAGCACCAGCGTGCGCCGGTATGCCCTGTGCACCACGATGTCCCGGCCGGCGTCGATCTTGCTGCCACACCAGGGGCAACTGGACAGCTGGTGTGGCGAGCCCTGCCCTCGGACCACCGGACCCCGGGACCGCCGGCGCTGCTTGAGCCACTCCTCGGCCTTGTCGGTGGTGTTCGGGGTGACCCGCGCCCCGACCCACATCCCGATCCGGAACGGGTGATCACCCCAGGTGTTCAACTCGCCGCGGCGCAGTACCTCGGCGGCGCAGATCAGCGTCGCAGCACGTTCGAACTGCTGGATGGTGAGCAATCTCAGCGTGTAACGCATCATCACCGCGATCCCGGCGGCGGCGTCCAGCTCGCCGAACCGGGGCTGTAGCCGCCGTACCGCCATGGTGAACGCTGTCAGCCCGAGGTACGCCTCGGTCTTGCCTCCTCCGGTGGGAAACCACAGCAGGTCGGCGATCGCTTGCTTGCTGTCCTCGGACCGTTCAGGGTGCCGGGGATCGGCCAGCGCCGCCAAGTTCAGCAGCACGAAGGCGAGCTGGAACGGTCGCCAGCGCTGACTGCCCGCTGCATCGATGCTGGCCACGGTGTCGTCCAGGGTGCGTTGCGGGTCCGCCCTGCGCTGGGCGGCCACCTGAGTGTGCAAACGCTGCAGGTACATCGCACGGTTGGCGAATCCAAATGCCCGCCGGACGACGTCGTCCCCGGCCAGCAGGTCGATGCCCGCCTCGATGCGGTCGGCTGCTCGGGCCGCGGCGTCAAGGTTGTCGCGGGCCTGGTCGGCGTAGTCGGCCAGACATTCGCGCGGCTCGTCGATATCCGCAGTCTTGCGCTTGATCCACGCCCGGTAGCCGGCCACTAGCGGTCGCAAGACCGTGACCAGCGAATCGGACGAGGTTTCGGCGAGCTCGGCCAGGCGCTTCATGTCCAGTTCCAGGTCGGCGAGGTCGGTGAGATCCGGATCGGTGTCGGCGCTGGGCACATCGGTGGCCGGGATCTCGAAGTCGGGAACCGTCCGGGTGTGAATCTCCCTGGCCCGCAACGGATTGTCCGCAGTGACGTCGGCATGTACCGCGACTCCACTGCCGACCGCGAACTCGGGATGGAACCGGTAGGCCATGGCGAGCCGTTGCTGCTCGGCCGCGTCATCGTGGTTCCCGCCGTTCGGGCGCTCCGGGCGAGGGAGGAACACCGCTTGGTCGTGGGTACCGGTGGCGGACAGCTGCACCTGGAAGATCCACGACGGCGCGTGCCGTCTGCGGTCCGGTTCGCTCTGCCGGTTCTCCAGGAACAGTGAGACCAGCCAGTTCCCGTTGTGCTTGCGGGCGCGGCCGCGGACCACGACGTCTGGCTGATCGGGATCGGGGGCCTGCGGGTCAAGAAGCCCTTCGGCGAGCCGCAGCCGGACCGTTCCGCCCTGTTGCACACGTCGCCACATCCGCTTGCCGAGCGTTTCCTCGCGCTCGGACTGAGCGGACTCGTAGCGCGCCCACTTGGCGGTGGCGCGGAGTTCGACCGCCTGGCCGTCGACGTGTGCGGTGAAGCCCAGCGCGGACGGGTTCAAGCTGGGTATGTTCGGCGCGCTGGGCTCCGGATCGACCTCGCTGGGGTCGCCCGCATCGGCGGCGGCGAGGTCGTCGTGAGTGTCCGGTTCCAGCACCACGCCTCTGGGCGCGAGGCGGCCCAACGGGTATCGGTCGATGGGGTTCTCGCCGGAGAACTCCTCGTCGTCACCGCCGAGTGGACCGTGCAGGTCGGCCAGGACGAGCCGCTGCAGCTCGTCGCGGATCTGCCGCTCTTGCGGTGTGTCGAGCACGGGCTGTTCGGTCACGCCGCGAACCGTAGCCCGGCGTGTCCGCATCTCGTGCACGCCATATCCGCATCGTGCGCCCGACCAACCCGGCGTATGCCTTTAATACATACTTTTGCGCATTCCTTCTGGCATACTCGTCCTATGGCTACCACAACCGTACGGCTGGACAGCCGCACCCGGGACCGGCTTGCGACGGTGGCACGCGAGCACTTCGGAGGTGTCAGCCAGGAAACCGCCCTCAACCGGCTGATCGACGAGCACGAGATGCGGCAGGTTCACGCAGCCTATGCGCGGCTTCGCAACGACACCGAGCAGTGGGCCGAGTACCAGCAGGAACTCCGGCTTGCGGAGAACACCGCCGCGGACGGGCTCGGCAACGCTTCTGACGAGTACCCCGAGTATGACCGGTGACCCGTACCGCCATGATCGAACCGTGGCAGGTGTGGCTGGTCGACTTCGGTTCACCCGCAGGAAGCGAGCAGGGCGGGACCCGGCCCACGGTTATCGTGGGTTCCGAGGACCACTGCCGGTTCCCGATCGCGATGGCACTGGTGGTACCCCTCACCACCCGTGATCGCGGCCTGCCGCACCACATCGCGATCAACTCGACCGAGTCGGGTCTGAAACAACCGAGTTGGGCCCGCACCGAGGACATCCGCGCAATCTCGACCACCCGCTTCACCCGTCCTGCGCCCCTCGGGTGCCTGTCTGACCAGGAAGTCGAGCAGGTACGCCGGTGGGTACGTCGAATGCTCGCCTGACGCTAGGAACAGGGGGCGACCAGTGCGGGAATATCGATGCACAGGGGTCACTCGCAACAGCGCGGAGATCGCCACGTCCGGCACCCCACGCCGCAGCTAGAAGGGGGGTGGTTCGTGGGGATCTGGCAGCGTGGGTGGGAGCGCAGGTTCGGGTTGTGGTGGTGGTCGTTCCAGGATGGGCGTGTCGTCCTCGAGGGTGGCGACCGGCAAGTAGTCGACGTCGATTGGCCGGGGCCGAGGTTCGGGTAGGTCGTGGATGATGGGTGGGGGTTGGGTGTGGTATCTCCTGCCGAGCGGGCTGATCCAGGTGAAGTGTCCGGGTTGTGACTGGTGCAACCGCCACCAGCCAGCGGTCTTCAGCTGGTGATCGTGCCGGCACAGTGGTCCTGAGTTGGTGTCGGTGGTGGGCCCGCCAAGG
>DATAWX010000248.1:0-14276 GCA_036266995.1 Pseudonocardiaceae bacterium
TGGCCGGAGCCGTCTACCACGGTGTCTTCGTCGGGATTCCTCGAGTGAATCATCTGAGCTGGGCGGTCATGAGCGTCATGGTTGTTGTCGTCATGTCGTACCTATTGGCGGCGTCCGTGGCGCAGGTCCTGGGGCGGCGTCGAGCCGTCGTGTTTTGGGCTGCCGCGCTCGGTGGGCCGGGTGGCGTATTGTGATCCTCGCCGCCACCGGCCATGCCAGCATCACGGCGATTATGTGGTGCGAGAGGCTCACGATGGCCACCGTGACCCCCATCAACCGGAATCAGACAAGTGTGGGGTCTAGATGTCTGTCAGGTTCCACGTGATGGGTGCCGTTTTGGCTTCGTGTGATGGGTAACGGTGCCTAGCCGGTTTGGTGGTTGGTGGTGTGACCCTAGGCTTTGTGGCGGTGGACCTCCTTGCGGCTGGTGCGGGGGACAATCTTGCTAAAAATGGTCGCGGTGGTCATAGACGCATCGGGCGACCCAGCGTGCCTGGCCGCATCAGGTCGGTCCAGTGAGCGGGTGACGAGGTAGAGGCACTTGAGCGCAGTGTTCGGTCGGCAAGTGTCGTCTGGCCTCGCAACGGCGCGTCGGTAGTGGGCGTTGAGTGACTCGATCGTTATCTGGAGCCGATCGCAGGGTGTCCTGGACGTCGTTGACGAGCACCGGAGGTCCCGGATTCTGCCTGGTGGACGTGGTTATCTGCCGCGCGGCAGCTCCCCGCCGCCGAGCCGTCGCCGCGCTGCGCCGCATGGCCAACCTGGCTGCCCGTCACCATCGCCGCCCTCGCCCGCGAGCCGGGCGTGTCCCGATCCTGGATCTACAACCAACCCGACCTGCGGGCCGAGGCCCAACGGCTGCGTGACCGACAGCATCCCGGGCCGGGCAGGCCCCTAGCGCTCCTCCGACGCCTCGCTGCTGCGCCGCGTCGAGGTCGCCATTCACCGGATCCGTGAGCTGGAGACCGACAACAAGCGGCTCCGCCACGCCCTCGCCGAGGCCCTCGGCGGTCGGCGAGCCGCTCTTGCCCGCGAACAACAGCGCGACACGCCGAGACTACGAACTTCACCGCCGATCGGGACAGCCCGAACAACTACGTCCGCGACACCGTCCGCAACGCAAAATACCAGTTCACAGCCTTGATCACTCTGCTGGCTCAAGATAACGTGCGCGTTGGTCGAACAGATGATCTTGCGGATCTCGACGTCATAGTCGAGGAATCCCATAGACTTTCACTGTCCTAACACTCAATGCTGTGTATGGGTGGTAGATCGCTGGCAGGGGGTTGCTGTGCGGGTCGCAAAGCGAGTTCTACTGTGTGTTGCGGTGTTGTTCTGGTGTTGGTTCCTCCGGGATTGGATCCTGCTTACGGCCCGGCAGTGGCGGCGCAGGAGGCACTAAGTACGAGGTGTTCTCAAGCGTTTCTGCCGTTGCGACCTAGGGAACGCCCGGTCGCCCCTGGAGCCCCTCAAGGTCCCCCTGCTCGACGCGAACACTCCCTCGTGGTCGCTCCCTTCGTCTCGAGACCGAATCTTCACGCGAGGTGCCCGGCCGGCGCTGCCCCAAGGGACGGCCCTGCGCCCGGGCCAGACTGTTGCATTTTCGCATTTTCACCGCGTCACAGCGGCCGGCTCTGGGTGACGAGTTCCGGCGACGGCTGGGCCCGGGCCACGACACGGGTAACCCGTCCGGCCCATCCGACACCGCTCGCACGCTGTCGCGCGATCCGATCAGGGACCTGCACGCATCTGTTAATGGATACCGTTCGGTCACTTAATAACACCGGTGAGCACCAAACGACCGCAGACGTGGAACGTTTGGGATCGGGAAAACCGAGGTCGTCGCATCTATCTGCAACCAGCCCGAAACAGTAGTCTGAGAATCATCAGCGGGTTAGGGATTCGGGTCCTGGATACCAGCGGAGGCGAAGCAACGGAGGTGAGTACCTCGAGTTGCTTAGCACAGCTAGCACCGCTTCCATCATGTGCCGTGGGCGTGCGATTGGGCGTGGCCAGCCGCGTCAACAACGCACGGGTCGAGGCCCGATCACACTCCGACCGTCGTCCTCATGCGCAGGTGCCCTTTCCTCGGTGGGAATAGAGGCCTAGGATTCAGTACACAGTGTTTCGACTGCACCGCCGCGTTCGTCGCCGGTCACGGCCCGCCGGGCGCCGTCAAAGTGTTGACGCACTAAGCCTCTACCGATCACCATTGCTTTCTTCGTCCATCTTAGACTGCGTACCGCTAACCTCCCGGGCTAGGTCCCCAAGCGACCCCCCACCTCTTGTCTTTGGTGACTCCGACCGAGGAGATTGCTGCGTCGCATGAGCCACCGCGGAAGCGAGAGGGTCCCCAGGGTCAGGAACATTCACAGAAGGGATGGGGTCGTTCATATCATCGGTAGACTGCTCGGCATTATCGGGCGTGCTGCTCATATGAGTCCTCCTAGCTCTGGCCGGCTGGAAGCCGGCGTGATATCGAGATCTTACAGTGGGCCCGACCGGCCCATTTAGTGAACGCTTCACTCGGGCGACTGGGGTTCAAAACCGGGTGTCGCACCGATCGACTCACGACGTTGCCGCCTCGCGGCTGCGGAGGGGGACGCCGCGGGCCAGCACCGTTGCCGCCGGTGAACCGGGAGCAGCCGTTTGCACGGCGTCGCCGCCGACGGACTGGATTAACGCAGGGCCGGGCAGGTCGAAGCCTGCCAGTCGTCCACCAGTCGCCAAGGCCATGCTGCCGGACGGCCACCATCTCGTCGAAGTCGAAAAGCAGCCGCCAACCCTGCTTACCGCGACGGCGCTGTGTAGGAAGTAGTTCACGTCAGGAACTCCTTGGGCGCGGATCGCCTCAGCTAGTGTCTCACGCGCGGGCGCGAAGCGGGACCAGCCACGGACGTTGAGCACACGGTGGGAAACCTCGGGTTGGCGCATGACAGCGCCGACGTCTTCGATGATCAGGGCTCGGACCAGTTCGGGATGATGGGCGGCGAGTTGGTAGGCCGTGATGCCCCCAAGGGAGTGTCCGAGCACCACTGCGGGATCGCTACCCAATCGGTCGATTACCGCAGCGGCGTCAGCCACGACTCGGCGCGAGTAAAGAGCCGCCGTGATCGGCAAGGCCATGACCGCGCTGGTCTAGCGCCACCACCCGAGCGACTCCCTGGAGTCGGTCCGCGATCGGGGCGAAGACAACGCCGCGGCCGAAGCTGCCGTGCCGCGCTAGCACCACCGGCTCACCCCGCCGAAGTTCACCCACGACAGCATCCTTCCGCGCACGCCGACCATCGTCTGTTCGCGCACGGAGCAAGGCGGGCACGCACCGTTGGCGGCGCCCGGTCAACGCAGAGCGTAGAACCGTGCACGAGTGATCACGACCACGATTAAGCGTTGACCAAGTGAGAGAACGTTCGCCAGGCCGGACGCGGTAACCTCCAGCGGGATGAACGACATGCAGCAGATCCAGGTCTCCCGGACCGTCGAGGCACCGGTCGAGCGGGTGTTCGCCTTGATCGCTGACCCCGATCGACATCCTGATCTGGACGGATCAGGGACGTTGCGAGCCTCGCGAACCCACACAGTGATCACCGAGGTCGGTGACGCCTTGATCATGGACCTGCACGCCGACGATATTGGGCACTCCCAGAGCCAGAGCGTAGTGACCACCTATGTCCGCGACCGGGCCGTTGGCTGGTCACCTGGTCCGGTCGGTCGCGACCCTTTCGGCTATACCTTCACTTTCACACTCGAACCGGATGGCGACGATCAGACCCTGGTGACTCTGACCTACGACTGGTCCGCGGTCACCGACGAACAACTGCTCGCGACGATGCCCCGAGTATCGAGAGAGGAACTGATCCGCACACTCGACAGGCTTGTCGCCGCCCTGTAGATCCTCGGAGAGCTTGGATCGCTGTGGCACATACTGACCCAGTTCTGATCCGGATCGAGGGCTTCGATCTTCCAGGGAGTAGCTGCGGTCCCATTCCCGACTTGCCTGGCGGCTATCACAACATCCATCTCGGAGTGCAAGCATAAGAACCGGCGAGACGAGCTTCTTGGCCTCACCTGGCAACGTGCCTTCGGCCATAGTGGACCATCAACTGCATACCCGTCCCTCGGGAACCGTCCTGCGACCGTAGGTACACGCCACGCGGTGTCCAGCGCATCTGCCGTTTTTGACCATGCGTTTGCTGATCACCTGGTGGCATGATCGTCGCCTTCACTTCGAGTTGGCTTGACTCCGGAGGATGGAAGACGGAAATCCGTATCGTCTACTTCCTGAACGCCAGATCAGGCCACCGCGCACGATTTGGCGACGTGCAGTTCAGCTCCGCTCGGTCGTGAATTCCTTGGCCAGCATCACTCAATGGGCCGCGTCCGTCAGCTATGGGCGACAAGAGGACACGCATTCCTGCTGGTGCATCCGCAGTTCAGCGGAATTGCCGGACTCAATCGTTAGCACCGCTTAACGCGCCGCCCGGAGGCAGCGCCAGGTTGGGTTCCAGTATGGACTGACTGCCTTACCTCGACCCCGACGATGCCGCTGAGGATGTAGCCCGGGTGTTGCGCCGCCGACCGCCGTTGCACATGTTCTGTTGGCGCACACCGAGGCCGCGTTCGTCGCGTTGTTGCGCCTGGGTGGCGTGATCCTTCGCGAGATGGCCCTGGACGGCGATTTGCGTGAGCTGGCGATTCTCCAGGTCGGCCGACTGACTGCGCGGCTCTACCTCATGCTCGCCGGGCCCGATCTGTGGCAGGTCGACCCTGCTGACCTGGTGCGACTACGGCGCGTCGGACGGCTGCGCTGGAGCAGCGGCGCCAGCGTTGGGCCGGAGGAGTGATGGGTCTGGGCATGTGCCCGTAACCCTGTATTCTTCCCCAGTTCCACTACCCTGAGGAGATAGCTGGTGACGCACGATGACCGCGCGGCGTCGTAGGAAGTCGGGCTCCGGGCCCTCTGCCACCGCTCTGATCGCCTGGGTCGGTGCCAGGCAGGCGGCAATCAGTACCCCCATGACAGCACCGGTCTCGGTGATCTACGGTGGGAACACCCCTCGGCTTCCCCGTAGTCGGGCGGTCCTCGTCGGTCGGGCCTGCGGGGTTGCGGCTGGAACCCTGTTGGCGTGTGGGTCCGTGCTGGCCAGCGCCACACACGCGGGGGACGGTTCACTCGCCGGGAACAACGCGGCCCTGCCCAACCGCACCCCAGTCGCAGTGGGCGCCGGCAATCTCGACGGCTACCGTGCGGACGCTTCCGTAGACCGCCCGTCTGCGGCACCGGAATCTGCCGCGCCGGAATTGGTCAGCGCCCAGACTGTTTCGGACAACAGCCCGGCACTTCATCCGAGGCTTGGGCAGGTTCGCCGGAATACCCCGGTATCGGTGAGCGCGCCGGCTGTACCCAGCCGGCGCTCGACTACTGACCAACAGTCTTGGGAGCCGGCTCCACCGGCGGCTCGTCATGCTCCGAGCAGTCCCATCGCACCAGTCGCCCCGGTGCTGGATCCCGCCACCCAGAGGGTAGGTCGGGTCGCTCCGGTGGGCGGGGTGCTGGCACCGACCAAACCGAATGGCGAGCAGACCGGCGGTTTCGGTACTGAACCGGCGGCAAGCCCGCGTGCTGCGCAGTCGGGCCAATCCACCAGGGATTCTGTCACCAGCGACGCTGTCGCGTCGGTCAGGCAGGTCGCCGAGCCCGTCAGCAATGCCATCCAACCGGTGGCTCAACCGGTCGTCCAACCGGCCAAGCCGGCGATGGCAATGCTCACCTCGTTGCTGCCGAAGGGCTGACTCCCTGGGCCGGGCACGCCTCATCCCTCGGTCGCGGCTGGATGGCTCCTGGATAGGATCGACCACCGAATCGCCATCGTCGTATCGTCGAGGAGCTATCGTGGTCGCGTCGTCCCCAGCTGTTCAGGCCGCCCTACGGGTGACGGTGCCGGCCGGGACGACCGCTGGGCAGGCCCTGCGCGACGCCGGAGCGCCCACCACTGGATCAGACGCTCTCGTCGTCGCTCGGGATCCGCAGGGCGTCCTGCGGGATCTGGCCTGGGCGCCCGACAGCGACACCGAGGTCGACGCGGTTTCAGCGAGCAGCCCCGATGGGCGCAGCGTTATCCGGCACTCGTGTGCACACGTGCTCGCCCAAGCCGTGCAACAGCACTTTCCCGACGCCAAGTTGGGCATTGGTCCGCCGGTCGCAGACGGTTTCTACTACGACTTCGACGTCGACCGGCCGTTCACTCCTGAGGACTTGGCCGTGCTCGAGAAGACCATGCGCAGGATAATCAAGGCCGGTCAGCGATTCTCCCGTCGTGTTTTGGGCTCGGCGGAGGACGCCAAGCGGGAACTGGCGGACGAGCCGTACAAGTTGGAGCTGGTCGACCTCAAAGCGTCGACGGTCACGATTGATCCTGACGAGGTCATGGAGATCGGCGCGGGGGAGCTGACCGTCTACGACAACGTCCACCCGCACACCGGCGAGACCATCTGGGGCGACTTGTGCCGCGGACCGCATGTGCCCACAACGAGGCACATCCCGGCGTTCCGGCTGATGCGGACGGCGGCCGCCTATTGGCGGGGCAACGAGCACAACCCGCAGCTGCAGCGAATCTATGGCACCGCGTGGGAATCGACCGAGGCGCTGGAGCAGCATTTGGAGTTCCTCGCCGAGGCGCAGCGCCGTGACCACCGCAAGCTCGGTGCTGAGCTGGACCTGTTCAGCTTCCCCGACGAGATCGGTTCGGGACTGCCGGTGTTCCACCCCCGCGGCGGCACCGTGCGCAGGGTGATGGAGGACTACTCCCGGCGCCGGCACGAGGAGGCGGGTTACGAGTTCGTCAACTCGCCGCACATCACCAAGGGGCAGCTGTTCGAGACCTCCGGGCACCTGGACTGGTACGCCGACGCCATGTTCCCGCCGATGCACCTCGATGAGGAGTTGGCCGAGGACGGCACGGTGCGCAAGCCCGGGCAGGACTACTACCTCAAACCGATGAACTGCCCGTTCCACAATCTGATCTACCGCTCCCGGGGCCGGTCCTACCGGGAACTGCCACTGCGATTGTTCGAGTTCGGGTCGGTGTATCGCTACGAGAAGTCCGGCGTGGTGCATGGCCTGACCCGGGTGCGCGGGATGACCCAGGATGACGCGCATATATACTGCACGCCCGAGCAACTGCAGGGCGAGATCTGCTCGCTGTTGACTTTCGTGCTCGACCTGCTTCGCGACTTCGGGCTGGACGATTTTTACCTGGAGCTGTCCACCCGTGACGATGAAAAGTATGTCGGCACCGACGAGCAATGGGAGGAGGCGACCGACGCGCTGCGCCTCGCCGCGGAGGCTAGCGGGCTAGAGCTGGTGCTCGACCCTGGTGGGGCCGCCTTTTACGCACCCAAGATTTCCGTGCAGGCCAAGGACGCGCTGGGCCGTGCCTGGCAGCTGTCGACCATCCAGGTCGACCTACAAGAGCCGGATCTCTTCAAGCTGGAATACACCGCGAAAGACGGCTCACGGCAGCGTCCTTACATGATTCACCGGGCGCTGTTCGGGTCGATCGAGCGGTTCTTCGGCGTGCTTACCGAGCATTACGCAGGCGCGTTCCCGGCATGGTTGGCGCCGGTGCAGGTGGTCGGGATTCCGATCGCCGACGAACACGTCGAGCACCTGCAACAGGTCGCCAAGGCGCTGCGGGCCCGGGGGATCCGGGTGGAGGTGGACGCCTCCGACGAGCGGATGCAGAAGAAGATCCGGACTCATACCACGCAGAAGGTGCCCTTCTTGCTGCTCGCCGGGGGCAAGGACGTTGAGGCCGGCGCGGTGTCTTTCCGGTTCCGCGACGGCACCCAGATCAACGGTGTCGGGGTCGAAGACGCGGTCGGTGCCATCACCGGGTGGGTGGCGCGACGCGAGAACCGCTCTCCGAGCGCCGCAGAACTGCCGATAGGACAGCCGTGATCGCGGAGGCGGGGTGATGACCGCCGAGGCGCAGGACGGGGTCGGAGCGCCGGATGCGCTGCAGCGGCTGTGGACGCCACACCGGATGGCCTACATCAAGCGGGAGGGCGAGTCCGACCCTGACGCCGGCGAAGCACAATGCCCGTTCTGCCGGATCAGCACCATGGCGGATGCTGAGGGTCTGATCATTGCCCGGGGTGCCGCGGTGTATGCGGTGCTGAACCTCTATCCTTACAACCCCGGACACCTGATGGTGGTGCCCTACCGGCATGTCGCCGACTACCCGGACCTGACTATCCAGGAGGCCACCGAACTGGCCACCTTCACCCAGCGGGCCATGCTCGCCTGCCGACGCGCAGCGGCCCCGCATGGCTTCAACATCGGGATCAACCAGGGCTCTGTCGGTGGCGCCGGCATCGCCGCGCACCTGCACCAGCATGTGGTGCCCCGGTGGGGCGGGGACGCCAACTTCATGCCGGTCGTCGCCGGTACGAAGGTGCTGCCGCAGCTGCTGGCCGAGACCCACACTCTGCTGGTGAACGCATGGAAAGAGCTGTCCTGAACGTTTCCCCCGACGCCCTCGGGAACGGCGGGGCCGCTCACGCCCAGTCTGTTCCCCGATAGTTGGGGTCCCGCGATGATCAACATCTTCGCCCGCGCGTC
Organism: Pseudonocardiaceae bacterium; assembly: GCA_036266995.1. Classification (GTDB taxonomy): domain Bacteria; phylum Actinomycetota; class Actinomycetes; order Mycobacteriales; family Pseudonocardiaceae. The sequence continues at coordinate 8,624 of DATAWX010000248.1, forward strand.
TATCTCCCGGGTCGTGGACCCGGTCGGTGGCTGGCTGGTCCGCGCGGGGATCGGGCCTGACGCCATCACCCTCACCGGCACGATCGGGTCGGTCGCCGCATCGCTGTGGTTCTTCCCGCGCGGTCAGCTGCTGGCCGGCAGCGTCGTCGTGGCGTTCTTCGTGCTACTCGACGTGCTCGACGGAGCGGTCGCCAGAGCCCGCGGATCCGGGACTCCATGGGGGACCGTGCTGGACGCCACCTGCGACCGGATCGCCGACGGTGCGTTGTTCGCCGGGCTGACCTGGTGGTGTTTCGTGGTGGCCAACGATCGGCTGCTGGCCGCGGCAGCTTTGTTGTGCCTGGTCAGCGCCCAGGTCATCTCCTACATCAAGGCGCGAGCCACAGCCAGTGGCCTGACCGGGGATGGCGGGATGGCCGAGCGCGCGGAGCGCTATATCATCACGCTGCTGGGGGCTGGTTTGACCGGCCTCGGCGTACCTTACGCGCTGGCTGTCGCACTGTGGTTGCTTGCCGGGTTACAACTGGTGACCGTGATGCAACGGATGCTCTCCGTCTGGCGCAGCGCCTCAGAACGCGAGGCGGCGTGAGCAGGCTCGCCGACGTCGGATACGCAGCCGGATGGCGGTTGCTCCGATTCGCACCGGAAGATGTGGCTACCCGGGCGTTCCGAGCCGGTGCCGACCTGGCCGCGCATCGGGACGGCCCTGGCTCCCGTCAACTGCGCCGGAACCTGGCCCGAGTGGTGCCCGACGTCAGCGCGAGGGTGCTCGACGGGCTGGTCCGCGACGGGCTGCGCTCCTACGCCCGGTACTGGCAGGAGGTCTTCACGCTGCCGTGGGCCGACCACGCCGCGTTGGTGGGTCGGCTGGACGGGGCGGTCGAGGGCGTCGGCTACCTCAACGACGCACTGGCCAGGGGTCGGGGGGTGGTCGTAGCGCTACCGCATAGCGGCAACTGGGATATGGCTGGTTTGTGGTTCGTCGGGCAACACGGAGAATTCAGCACCGTTGTCGAGCGCCTTGCGCCCGAGGCGCTCTACCAGCGGTTTGTCGCTTATCGCGCCGCACTGGGTTTCGATATCATCCCGCTGACCGGTGCGGCGAATCCGACCCGACGGTTGCTGGGCCGGCTGCGCACCGGGGGAGTGGTGTGCCTGCTCGCCGACCGCGACCTCACTGGTGCCGGAATAGCCGTGGAGTTTTTCGGCGCCGCAGCCCGGATGCCGATCGGACCGGCTCGGCTGGCCGCAGCTACCGGTGCCACGTTGTTGGCCGTCGGTTGCTGGTTCACCGCGGACGGTTGGGGAATTCGATTTCACCCGCCGGTACCCGTGCCGGATCGGTCGGCGGTGATGCGGGCTACCCAGGCGCTGGCGGACTGCTTCGCCACCGACATCGCGGCGCACCCGCAGGACTGGCACATGCTGCAGCCGTTGTGGATGGATGATCTGTCCATCGCATTGCTGTGCGACGCGGGATAGGGAGTCTTGTTGCGGATCGGGATGGTCTGCCCGTATTCCATCGCCGTACCCGGCGGAGTGCAGGCGCACGTACTGGGGTTGGCCACGGGTCTGCGCGGTCTCGGCCACCAGGTGGAGGTGCTCGCCCCGACCACGGCAGGCAGCGCGTTGCCCGAGTTCGTCACTTCCGCGGGTCGCGCCGTGGGGGTGCCCTACAACGGATCGATCGCCCCGTTGGCGTTCGGCCCGGTCGCGCTCAACCGGACTCGGCGTTGGCTCAACGACCACGATTTCGACCTGCTGCACGTACACGAGCCCGCCTCGCCGAGCTTGTCGTTGATCGCCCTGGCGCTGGCCGACCGGCCCGTCGTGGCGACCTTCCACTTCGCCACCGCGCGGTCCTGGGCGCTGGCTGCTGCGCACGGTCTGCTGCAGCCCACAATGGAGAAGATCACTGCCCGGATCGCGGTATCCCCGCTGGCCCGGCGGGTACAGGTGGAATATCTCGGTGGCGACGCGGTGGAGATCCCCAACGGAGTCGACGTGTCGTATCTCGCCAGCGCTCAACCTCTGCCCGGGTACCCGCGGATCGGCGGCACGATCGGCTTCGTGGGCCGCTTCGGTGAGATGCGCAAGGGAATGCCGGTGCTGCTGGCGGCCCTGCGCGCAGTGGTCCAGACGCGACCGGACCTACTCCTGCTGGTAGTCGGCCGTGGGGACGCCGCGGCACTGCTCCGCGCTGCCGGGCCAACGCTAGCGCCCCGGATCCGGGTGTTGCCCGCGTTGGGCGACGCGGGCAAGGCTGCCGTGCTCGCCAGCGTGGACCTGCTGTGCGTCCCCGCCATCGGCGGGGAGAGCTTCGGCGTAGTGCTCAGCGAGGCGATGGCCGCCGGCACTCCCGTGGTGGCCAGCGACCTCGATGCCTTCCGCCTTGTGCTCGACGGAGGGCAGGCCGGCGTGTTGGTGCCGGTCGGATCACCAGCCGCGCTAGCGACTGCACTCGATGATCTGCTCGATGATCCGCACAGGCGCACCGCTTTGGCGGCCGCCGGCCGCCGCCGGGCGGCGATGTGGGACTGGCCGGTGGTGGCGCACCGGGTGCTGCAGGTTTATGAGACAGCAGTGGCCGCCGACCCGCGCCAGCTCACTTCCGGGGCGGTCGCTGGACTCAGCCGCTTGCGGCGTGGCTAGGGTCGCGCGGTGCGAATTGCGCGGGTGGCGGTGACCGTAGCGGTGCTCGTTGCCGCTGCGGGCGCGCTGGGCGCCATGCGCGCGGCCACCCGGTTAGACCGGTTGCACGTGCGGACTGATGCCGCCTGGGCCGCTCTGGACGCCGCGCTGGCCGGTCGAGCGCGTGCCGTCACGGGTGTGGAAGCCATGGATGGGGGGAGTCCCGCGCTGCGTTGTGCCGCCGACGCTGCCCTGCTGGCCGGTGTGGATCCGACCCTGCGAACGGCAGGGCGTCGGGCCCACCGTGCCGGTGTGGCGGCCCGCGAGGACGTCGAGAATGAGCTGGGCCGGGTGCTGGCTGTACTGGACCGCAGCGGCCTGGAATCGGCCTGTGCGGACCGGCTGGCCGACGCGGAGCAGCGGGTGATGATCGCTCGCCGGGTCTACAACGACGCGGTTCGCGATACTCTCGCGCTGCGTTCGCACCGGATGGTGCGCTGGCTGCGGCTGGCCGGGACCGCTGCACTGCCACGCTATTTCGAGATCGCCGAACCGGCGCTGCCGAGTTACGGACTCGAGCTGGACGGCGCCGGCGCGTAGCGGGAGAAACGTCGGCTGAACACAGCGGTGCCCGATGTCAGCCCGCGTAGGTCAACGGCGTAGCGGACCAGCTCAGCGGCTGGCACCTCGGCGCGGACCAACATCCGGCCGGCCTGGTCGGCCTCGGTGCCCAACACCCGAGCGCGCCGGCTGGACAGGTCGCCCAGCACGGTCCCCAGGTGGTCGTCGGGCATCCGCACCTCCACGTCGTCCAGCGGCTCGAGCGTGACCACAGTGCCTTTCTCCGCGGCGTCCTTCAGCGCCAGCGATCCCGCGGTCTGGAAGGCCGCGTCAGAGGAGTCCACGCTGTGCGCTTTGCCGTCGACGAGCGTGACCCGGACGTCGACCAGCGGGAAACCGTTGCCCAGGCCGCGTTCCATCTGCGCCCGAACGCCCTTTTCCACACTTGGGATGAACTGGTGCGGGACGGCCCCACCGACCACCTTGTCCACGAACTCGAACCCGGACCCTTGGGGCAGCGGATCGACTTCGACGTCGCACACCGCGTACTGCCCGTGCCCGCCAGACTGCTTGACGTGCCGCCCATGCCCCTTGGAGGAGCCGGCGAAGGTCTCCCGCAGCGGCACCGCGACCGGCTCGATGTCCACGTCGGCGCCTGCGGCGCGGAGCCGGGACAGCACCACGTCGGCGTGCGCCTCGCCCATGCACCACAGCACCATCTGGTGAGTTTCGGCGTTGCGTTCCAGCCGGAGTGTCGGATCCGCCGCCACCAGCCGGCCCAGCCCTCGGGCCAGTGCGTCCTCGTCGCTGCGGGTGCGACCCACGATGGCCACGGGCAGCAACGGTTCCGGCATCGTCCACGGTGTCACCACCAGCGGATCGTTGGGTGAGGACAGCGTATCCCCGGTCTCCGCGGAGATCACCTTCGTCACCGCGCAGAGGTCACCGGCCACGCAGTGCGTTACGTCACTGAGCGTGCCGCCCAGCGGGGTGTACACATGCGCCACCCGCTCGTCGACGTCGTGGTCGGCATGCCCGCGGTCGGCCAGCCCGTGCCCGGAAACGTGCACGGGATGATCCGGATGCAGCGTTCCGGAGAACACCCGCACCAGCGATACCCGGCCCTGATAGGGGTCGACCGTGGTACGTACCACCTCCGCGACAAGCGGTGCGGCAGGATCGACGGCCACCAAGGGGTGAGCCGACCCATCGGGACGGGTCACCGGGGGAGGAGCGTGCTTACTGGGGGCGGGGAACGCGCCGGTGAGTACTTCGAGGAGTTCGGCGAGGCCCAGCCCGCTGCTGGCACAGGCTGGAATGACGGGGTGGAATGAGCCCCGGTTGACCGCGGTCTCCAAGTCGTCGATCAGCGCGTCGACGTCGAGATCCTCACCGTCGAGGTAGCGGTCCATCAGGGACTCGTCCTCGCTCTCCGCGATGATCCCTTCGATCAGCGTCTCGCGGGCCTGCTCGGCGTCGGCCGGGGGCTCGGCAACCGGTTGGCCGGCGACCGTCTGGGAGAGCAGCCCGTACAGCCCGGTCATGGCCCCGTTCTCGCGCATCGCCAGGTACAGCGGCAGCACCCCGGCGCCGAAGGCGCCCTGGCAGCCGCTGATCTCGTTCTCCAGATCGGCCCGCTGGTGGTCGCACCGGGCCACCACGACCGCGCGTGGCATGCCGACCGCCGCGCACTCCTCCCACAGCGCCACGGTGGCGGCGTCGATCCCGCCGTCGGCCCCCTCGGACGCGCTGACCACGAACAATGCCGCGTCGGCCGCGCGCAGCCCGGCGCGTACCTCGCCGACGAAGTCCCCGTAACCGGGGGTGTCAATCAGATTGATCTTGACGTTCTGGTGGCGCAGCGGCGCGACCGAGAGCGCGACCGAGCGTTGCTGGCGGACCGCGGCCGGGTCGTGGTCGCAGACCGTGGTGCCGTCGCCGACGCTGCCCGGTCGAGGAATCACCCCGGTGGCCGCGAGCAGCGCCTCGACCAAGGTTGTCTTTCCCGACCCGGACGGTCCGACAAGCACCACATTGCGGATCGCTGTCGGATCCTCGGCCACGATTGCTCCGCCCTGGCCGGAATCAGCTCTGACCGCCATGACGACCACCTCCGTCTACCTGCCCGTTACCTCCGTGTCTTGTGCTCGATCTCACACCCGTTGGTGGGCGCGTACAAGGGCTCGACCGTGGGTGTTTGTGACATTTGACCCCGTTGGGGTGGCTGGGCTGATCCCGATCGAGCCGGCCGCGGACGCTTACCCTGGTGGAGATGACAGTGCATACGAGGGGGCATAGGAAAGTGCATACGACGGGGCGGATGCCGACGATCGGCGTGCTCGCCCTGCAGGGCGACGTCCGGGAGCATGTCGCCGTGCTCACCGACTGCGGGGCACGCGCCGTGCCGGTGCGCCGGCCGTCCGAGCTGGACGCGGTGGACGCACTGGTGCTGCCCGGTGGC
>DATAWX010000249.1:0-16401 GCA_036266995.1 Pseudonocardiaceae bacterium
CCCCCAGGCGCCCACAACACATCCCCACCTGGATTGGCCACCCGGCACAGGATGAACAGCAGGTCGGACAGTCGATTGAGGTAGCGCGCGGTCAGCGGGTTGGTGCGTTGCGCGTCGACCTCCAGCAGCGCCCAGGTGCTGCGCTCGGCCCGCCGGGTGACCACCCGGGCGGTGTGCAGCAACGCGGCGCCGGGAGTGCCCCCAGGCAGGATGAACGAGTCCAGCGCCGGGAGCTCGGCGTTGAACTCGTCACACCAACCCTCCAGCCGAGTGACGTAGCTCTCGTCTATCCGCAGCGGAGGATATTTCGGGTTGCTCACGATGGGGGTACAGAGGTCGGCGCCGACATCGAACAGGTCGTTCTGCACCTGCCGCAGCACCGTGATCAGCTGTTGTTCCAACGATCCCAGCGCCAGTGCCACGCCGAGCGCGCAGTTGGCTTCGTCGACGTCGGCGTAGGCGATGAGCCGCGGGTCGGACTTGCTCACCCGGGAGAAATCGCCGAGGCCGGTCGTTCCGTCGTCGCCGGTGCGGGTGTAGATCCTGGTCAGGTGCACAGCCATGAGATCAGGCTACGGCTGCGCGCCGTGACGAGTGCACCCGCTAGCGTGCGCAGGCGTGAGCGAGCACTTCAGGGTCCGTGGTGGCGCCCGGTTGACGGGCGAGGTGCAGGTCGTCGGCGCGAAGAACAGTGTGTTGAAGCTGATGGCGGCTGCGTTGCTGGCCGAGGGCACCACGACCCTCACCAACTGTCCCGAGATTCTGGATGTCCCGCTGATGGGTGACGTGCTGCGGGGGCTGGGCTGTGCCGTGCAGGTCGCCGGCTCGCAGGTCAGCATCACCGCGCCGGCTGAGCTCAAGCACGAGGCCGATTACGGATCGGTGAGCAAGCTGCGGGCATCGGTGTGCGTGCTCGGTCCGTTAGTCGGCCGCTGCCGGCGGGCCAGGGTCGCACTGCCCGGCGGCGACGCCATCGGCTCGCGCCCGCTGGACATGCACCAGAACGGGCTTCGCAAGCTGGGTGCCCGCAGCGAGATCGAGCATGGCTGTGTGGTGGCCGAGGCGGAGGGCCTGCACGGGGCGCAGATCTGGCTGGACTTCCCGAGCGTGGGGGCGACCGAGAACATCCTGATGGCGGCAGTGCTTGCCGAGGGCACCACCGTCATCGACAACGCGGCGCGCGAACCGGAGATCGTGGATCTGTGCGTGATGTTGCAGCAGATGGGAGCCCGCATCGGCGGCGCGGGCACTTCCACTCTCACCATTGAGGGGGTCGACGCGCTGGCGCCTACCGATCACCGGGTGATCGGCGACCGCATCGTCGGGGCCACCTGGGCGTTCGCCGCGGCGATGACTCAGGGTGACGTCACGGTCCGGGGCGTCGATCCGCATCATCTGGACCTGGTGCTGGAGAAGCTGCGGTTGGCCGGTGCTGACGTCGATCAACCAGGGGCGGGCGACGCCTTCCGGGTGGTGATGCCCGGCCGGCCCACCGCGGTGGACTTCGTGACGCTGCCCTACCCGGGTTTCGCCACCGACCTGCAGCCGATGGCAATCGCCCTGTCGGCCGTCGCCGAGGGCACCTCGATGATCACCGAGAATGTGTTCGAAGCCCGATTCCGGTTCGTCGAGGAGATGATCCGCCTCGGCGCCGACGCCCGGACCGACGGGCACCACGCGGTGGTCCGGGGCATCGAGCGGCTCTCCAGTGCCCCGGTGTGGGCCTGCGACATCCGGGCCGGCGCGGGCCTGGTGCTAGCCGGGTTGTGTGCCGAGGGGACCACCGACGTCTGGGACGTCTTCCACATCGACCGCGGCTACCCGAGCTTCCTGGAAAACCTCACCGCCCTGGGCGCCGACGTCCGCCGGGTAACCGCCCCTCCGGAACGCTGAGCGCAGCGCTACTCGATGTGGATCACGTCGAGGGCGCCGGTGGCGTAGCGATGGCGGATGAGCTTCTTGTCGAACTTGCCTACTGAGGTCTTGGGCACCTCGGTGATGAACGACCAACGCTCGGGCAGTTGCCAGGCCGGCGCTGAGGCGCTGAGATGATCGCGTAGCTCGGCAGCGCTGACCTGCGCGCCTTCAGCGACGACCACGGTGGCCAGCGGACGTTCCAACCATCTGTCGTCCGGGACGGCGACCACTGCGGCCTCGACCACCTTCGGGTGGGCCATCAGCAGGTTCTCCAGCCGCACCGAAGAGATCCATTCTCCGCCAGACTTGATCACGTCCTTGGAGCGGTCGCTGATGGTGATGAAGCCCAGCTCGTCGATGGCGCCGACGTCGCCGGTCCGCAGCCAGCCGTCGTGGAATCTGGCGGGGTCGTCATCCCCGTAATACCGCGCGGTGACCCACGGCCCTCGGACCTCGATCTCGCCGACCGACTCGCCGTCGCTGGGCGCCACTGTGTCGTCCTCGCCAACGATGCGAGCCTCGATCCCGGCCACGAGGCGTCCCGCGCTGGCCCGATATCGCCAGTACTCCTCGCCGTGCGCGCCGCCCGGAGGCGTGGCCACCGAACCGACGGGGGAGGTCTCGGTCATCCCCCAGGCCTGCTTGACCTCCACCCCCAGCTCCTCGGAGAACGCCCTGATCAGCGCCAGCGGTACGGCGGAGCCGCCACAGATCACCCGGCGGATCGAGGAGAGGTCTCCACCGTGCTCGCGCAGGTGGCGCAGTACGTTGCCCCAGATGGTCGGTACCGCGGCAGCGATGGTGGGTTGCAGCGCCTCGATGAGCCTGACCAGCGAATCGGCCGCCAGATGGCGGTCCGGCATGATCAAGCTGGTACCGGACATCAGCGCGGCGTAGGGCAGGCCCCAGGCGTTGACGTGAAACATCGGCACCACCGGCAGGATCCGGTCGGATGGGGTCAGGCCCCCGGCCTCGCCGGAACAGATGCACATCGAGTGCAGGTAGGCCGAGCGGTGGCTGTAGGCGACTCCTTTGGGGTCGCCGGTGGTGCCGCTCGTGTAGCACATCGCGGCCGCGGAGCGCTCGTCGATGTCGGTCGGCCAGTGGAACTCCTCGGGCTGGGCGGCGAGCAGCTCATGGTAGGAGTGCAGCTGCCTGCCGGCGCCGTCCAGCGGCGAGAGGTCCGCTTCCCCGACTACCAGCACATGGCGGACTGTCTTCATCTCCGGCAGGGCCCTGGCCAGCAGCGGCACCAGCGAACCGTCCACGATCAGCACGTCGTCCTGCGCGTGGTTGGCGATCCAGGCCACCTGCTCGGGCGCCAGCCGCAGGTTGAGGGTGTGGATCACCGCGCCCATCGCCGGGATCGCGAGGTAGGCCTCAAGATGTTCCTGGTTGTTCCACTGGAAGGTCGCCACCCGCTGGTCACCGGTGACCCCGAGCTCCCGCAGCGCGCCGGCCAGCCGCGCGGCGCGCCGCACCACCTGGGCGTAGTTCGCGCGGCGGGCACCGTCGCCTGTCCAGGTGACGACCTCGCTGTCGCCGTGCACGGTGGCGCCATGGCGCATGATCATGCCCACAGTCAGCGGGACATCCATCATCGTGCTGTCCACCGCGGTGGCCCCTTCCAGTTATCCATCACTGGCCAGTGGTGTCCCAGGTAATGTCACTGGGGCAGAGCTGCCGGAGGTGCCCCGAATGCCCTATCCGAGTGACCGTGAGCGCGACCGGCCATGGGTGATGCGAACATACGCCGGGCACTCGTCGGCGAGCACGTCCAATGCGTTGTACCGGCGCAATCTTGCCAAGGGTCAGACCGGCCTTTCGGTGGCCTTCGACCTGCCCACCCAGACCGGTTACGACCCTGACCACGAACTGGCCCGCGGCGAGGTCGGCAAGGTCGGCGTGCCGATCAGCCACATCGGCGACATGCGTGCCCTTTTCGACGGCATCCCGATGGCACAGGCCAACACGTCGATGACGATCAACGCCACCGCCATGTGGCTACTGGCCCTCTACGCGTCGGTGGCCACCGAGCACGGGGCGGACCTGGCGCAACTGTCAGGCACCACGCAGAACGACATCATCAAGGAGTACCTGTCCCGCGGGACCTACGCCTTCCCACCGGGGCCGAGCCTGCGATTGATCACCGACGTGGTGGTCTACACGGTCAACCAGATGCCGAAATGGAACCCGATCAACATCTGCAGTTACCACCTGCAGGAGGCGGGCGCGACGCCGGTGCAGGAGGTCGCCTACGCCATGTGCACGGCGATCGCCGTCTTGGACTCGGTGCGCGACTGCGGTCAGGTCGCGCCGCAGGACTTCGCGCAGGTCGTCGGGCGGATGTCGTTCTTCGTCAATGCCGGGGTGCGCTTCGTCGAGGAGATGTGCAAGCTGCGCGCCTTCGGCCGGTTGTGGGATGAGACCTGCCGGGATCGCTATGGCGTGGCTGATCCCAAGTTGCGCCGTTTCCGCTACGGCGTGCAGGTCAACTCGCTTGGGCTGACCGAGCCGCAGCCGGAGAACAACGTTCAGCGCATTGTGCTGGAGATGCTCGCGGTGACGCTGTCCCGCGGCGCGCGGGCTCGCGCGGTGCAGCTGCCGGCGTGGAACGAGGCGCTGGGCCTACCCCGGTCCTGGGACCAGCAGTGGGCGCTGCGGATGCAGCAGGTGTTGGCCTATGAGACCGACCTGCTGGACTACGAGGATCTCTTCGATGGCTCTCATGTCGTCGAGGCTCGGGTTGCCGAGATCGCCGCTGGTGCCCGAGCGGAGATCGACCGGGTGCAGGGCATGGGCGGGGCGATTGCCGCCGTCGAATCGGGTTACATGAAATCGCAGCTGGTGTCGTCGCTGGCCGCTCGGCGACGTCGGATCGAGGACGGCGAGGATGTCGTAGTCGGGGTGAACCGGTTCACCGAGACCGATCCCAGCCCGCTGCAGGCTGACGGCGCCGGTGCGATCGAGACAGTCGATCCGGAGACCGAGGCCCGGGTGATCGAGGCGATCCGGATCTGGCGAGCCGATCGGGACTCGACTGCGGTGGAGGCTTCGCTGCAGGTTCTGGCGCGGGCCGCCAAGACCGACGCCAACCTGGTCGAGGCCTCGATGGCGTGCGCTCGTGCCGGTGTGACGACCGGGGAGTGGGCCGCAACGCTGCGGGAGGTGTTCGGCGAGTACCGGGCGCCGACCGGGATTGCCGGCGCGTCGGCGCCAGGCCCGGCCGGCTCGGCCGGCGACGCCATCGGGCGCGTTCGGGACCGGGTACGGGCGGTCAGTGAGGAGCTGGGCCAGCGGCTGCGGATACTGGTCGGCAAGCCCGGCCTCGACGGCCACTCCAACGGTGCCGAGCAGGTGGCGGTCCGAGCCCGCGATGTCGGCTTCGAGGTGATCTACCAGGGCATCCGGCTCACTCCGGCGGAGATCGTCGCGGCGGCGGTGGCCGAGGACGTGCACGTGGTCGGGTTGTCGGTACTGTCCGGTTCACACCTGGAAGTGGTGCCCGCGGTGGTCGACGGGTTGCGGGCGGCGGGCGCCGGGGACGTGCCCGTGGTGGTCGGCGGCATCATCCCGCCGCAGGACGCCGAGTCGCTGCGCGCGCTGGGGGTTGCCCGAGTGTTCACGCCCAAAGACTTCGAGCTCACCGACATCATGGACCAGATCGTCGACCTCATCCGCCCCCGCCGCTCGTGACCAGCCCTCGTGTTCGGGAGGCTGAGGGCAGCTGACCGCGTTAGCGTCGGGGGATGGGATTTGCTGCGCTGAAGGTTGAGCGGGACGGAGACACTGTCCGGATCACGATGAACCGGCCGGAGCGTCGCAATGCGCTGTCGGCTGATCACCTCGTCGAGCTGCGCGACGCGTTCGCCGAGGCGGGCCGGTCCGATGCCACCGGCATCGTCTTGGGTGCTGAGGGAAAGACGTTCTCGGCAGGTCACGACTTCGCCGACGTATCGACGCGCGACCTCGCTGGGGTCCGGGAGTTGCTGTCACTGTGCACGGGCGTGATGCGGGCCATCCAGTCAGTTCCGCAGGTCGTCGTCGCCCGGGTGCACGCGCTGGCCACAGCGGCGGGTTGTCAACTGGTGGCCTCCTGCGATCTTGCGGTGGCCGCCGAATCGGCAGGTTTTGCGCTACCTGGTGGCAGAGGAGGCTGGTTCTGCCACACACCCGCCGTGCCGGTCGCTCGGTCGATCGGCCGCAAGCGGCTGATGGAGATGGCGCTGACCGGCGACGTGGTGGATGCCCGCACCGCTACGGAATGGGGTTTGGTCAACCAGGCAGTCCCGGATGCTGATCTGGATGCCGCCGTGGACGATCTACTTGCACGCGCCACCCGCGGTAGCCGGACCAGCAAGGCGCTGGGCAAGCAGACCCTCTACGCGCAGCTGGATCGCCCTGAGGCAGACGCCTATGCCATCGCGTTGGAGGTGATGGCCGCCGCGTCGCAAACCGCTGGTGCCAAGGAAGGTATGGCGGCCTTCCTCGCCAAGCGCTACCCAGCCTGGCCGGACTAAAGAGGTCGTGAGTGGCAAGAGGTGCCAGAACACCGTTACGCACTCACGAGCGCTAGCGTGCACACCGTGCGTCTTGTGATCGCTCGTTGCCAGGTGGACTACGTGGGCCGGCTGACTGCGCATCTGCCGATGGCGCTGCGGCTGCTGCTGGTCAAAGCGGATGGATCGGTGAGCGTGCATGCTGACGGCGGCGCCTACAAGCCGTTGAATTGGATGAGTCCGCCCTGCACGGTGGCCGAACAACCAGGCCGCTGGACTGTGACCAACCGGGCTGGTGAACAGCTGATCATCGAGATCGATGAGGTGGTGCACGACTCACGTCACGAGCTGGGAGTTGATCCAGGGCTGGTGAAGGACGGTGTCGAAGCTCACCTGCAGGCCCTGCTGGCCGAGCACACCACGACGCTGGGTCCCGGGTTCACCCTGATCCGCCGTGAGTATCCCACCGCGATCGGGCCGGTCGACCTGTTGTGCCGGGACGCGCAAGGCGTGACGGTGGCGGTGGAGGTCAAGCGCCGGGGAGAGATCGACGGAGTGGAACAGCTCACCCGGTACCTGGACCTGCTCAACCGCGACCCGCAGCTCGCCCCGGTCCGCGGGGTGTTCGCCGCCCAGCAGATCAAGCCGCAGGCGCACACTCTCGCCACTGACCGCGGGATTCGCTGCGTCACCGTGGACTATGACGAGTTGCGTGGTGTCGAGAGTCTTGAGTTGCGGTTGTTCTGACCGCTAGCAGCGGAGTGGGTTGTGTAGTGGGGTGCGGGTGGGGTCGATGATGGTGGGTGGGATGAATTCGACGTGGCCGGGGTGGATGAGGATTTTCCAACCGGTGTGATGCACATGCCTGTGGTGCGCTTCGCAGAGCAGTACGCAGTTGTGCAGCCTTCTCTGGTTGGTACGTACTGGTGCTGGCTGCTGGCGGGTGGCCCATCGCGATGGCGCCGCCGTTGACGACCACGGAGCCGATGTCGAGGTCGCGCATGGAAATGGATGGCGACCGAGGCGAACGCCTCGTTGATCTCGACAGGTCCACCTTGGCAGGCACGGAGACGCAGGACACCGCGCTGTCGCATGATCATGCGGCGGAGAAGTAGGCGACACAGGCTGCGGTGCTCCCCTGTGATCGCCACGAGCCACGAGCCACGACTAGCGGCATGTGCGGATGTCGTCCTTATGCGGTGCGAGGGGGATGCGGATCGTGGTCTTCTTCCTCAGTGAAGAGAAGGGACTCGCACATCAGATAAACGTGAATGCCCAGGTCGGAGACCTGGGCATTCACGGTGGAGGTGCTTGTCGCTTACTCGTACTCGGCGCAAGCCGCTGAGCTGCTGCCTCGCACGATGGTGACACTCACCAATTACACTGCTGCGCAGGATGACATCAGATCAGATCGTTTCCGCCCAGGCAGTCCGGTCCACTCATCTTTGATCTGCCACACTTGTTGCAAAGCGAAATTGCTTCCTTGGAAAGCTGTCTTTCGTTGGCGGGGCGTCAGCGTTGCGCTCTCATTGATCTAGCGGGCGACTGTACCTATTCTGTTTCGCCGATTCAGGCTGTGGTGATCCGGGAGAGGTCGAACGGCATCGTAGGGCGTGGTCTGGGGTCGGGGTCGGGCCAGCAGTCTTTGCCATCGGCGGAGCTCTGGTAGTGCCAGGCGACACCATTGTTGGCAATCGCAGCCACGGCATCGACTAGCCAGGTGATGTCTTCGACGGTGGTGCCTAGGCCGATGCTGAGCCGCACCGCGCCGGGCACTGCGGTGGGTCGGCCGCTTCGCCGGTTTTCGCCGATATCGCGGGCTCGGGCGTCGTTGATGCCGAGTAGATGGGTCATCAGCGGATGCGCGCAGAAACAGCCGTGACGTACGCCGATGCCGTACTCGGCGCTGAGGACCGCCGCGAGCTTGGCGTAGGAAACGCCGCGCAGGTTGAACGGCAACACACCGATGCGCGGGTGCTCGATAGGCCACAGCTGATAGGACTGCGCACCGGGAATGGCGGTCAGACCGGCTCGGGCCACGTCGAGCAGGGCGGACTCCGTGGTGGCGAGCCTGTCCATTCCTGCCGCCTGCAGAGTGCGGCACGCCACCCCGAGCGCGACCGCGCCGAGCACATTGGGCGAGCCCGCCTCCTGCCGGTCGGGCAGTTCGGCCCACAGCACGTCATCCACCCGCACGTAATCGACTGCACCGCCGCCGGCTAAAAACGGTTCACCACAGCGCAGCCAATCAGGCCGTCCGACCAGCGCACCGGCGCCGAACGGGGCATAGAGCTTGTGTCCCGAGATTGCCACATAGTCGATCTCAGAGCCGGTCACGTCGATCGGATGGTGCGGGGCCAGCTGCGCAGCGTCGAGGAGGACCCGCGCGCCATGCCGATGCGCGAGCCGAGTGATCTCGGCGTACGGCCAGATCTCGCCGGTGACGTTGGACGCACCGGTCACCGCGACCAGCCGCGCGTCGGCCCGGATCCAGCGCAGCGCCTGATCGAGCCGCTCGAGCGCCTCCTCCGGGCTGTGCGGTACCGGTAGGAATGTGACGTTGCGCCGGCGCCAAGGCAGCAGGTTGGCGTGGTGCTCGGAGGCGAAGGCCACTACCGCGGCACCCGTGGGCAGGGCCGAGGCCAGCAGGTTGATCGCGTCAGTGGTGTTGCGAGTGAAAAGCACGCAATCGTCCGACCGAGCCTGGACGAAGGAGCGCACGGCGACTCTGGCGCCCTCGTAAGCCTCGGTGGCTAGCTTCGACTTGAACCCGGCCCCCCGGTGCACGCTGGAATACCAGGGCAACAACGCGTCGACCGCCTGCTTAACCGCCACCAAGCAGGGAGCACTAGCAGCATAGTCGAGATTGACGTAACGCCGAACACCCCCACTCACCAGCGGTACCTCGACGTCGGCACCAACCAGCGCCGAGCTGGCAACCTCCTCGCGACGGATCCCGGATAGCACGATCAACGGAGCCTGCTCAGCCTGACTTGCCCCCATCGACACTCAGCTGCCCTCGCCATAGACGTACACCTCCCCGAACGCTGACGTCAGATCAGAACGTGAAGGACGTTCCGTGTCGCCAGGCCCACCGCGGGCGTCTCAACTCTGGATGAGCTTTGAGCACCTCCTACGTACAAAAGAGAACACAAGGCGGCGCGCTGATACCCCGCACACCCAAGTGATTGGCTGCTCAAACACTCCCTCCTTGGAAAGCCTCCCACCGCCCGGGCCCTGCATGGATGACTACGCAGGCCACCGCAGGCTCACCACGAGGTTGAAGGCCCGCTCATCGGCATGACCGTGCATCTGACGCACAGTCAGTGGCAAAGTAGTGCGTCCGTGTGACCCGGTGTCCCCATGGACCGGCAGGATGGCCGGGTGGTCATCGTTCGCGCGACGAAAAAGCTACTCGACCGCATCGGCGCACCAACCCTCCGAGACGGCGAGCAGTCCACCACCGTGCTGGGACAGTGGTACGCCACCGCACTGCCCTGGCGGCCGCAGGTCGCGCTCCTGGTCAACGAGCCCACACTGCTGCCTGTGCTGATGCCTTTGGCACCGGCCGCCACCCTGCCGGCCAGGGCCGCCCGGCATATCGCTGCGATCCTGGCCACCCACGCCTCGCCAGAGGCCGTCATCGAGGAGGAGTTGCGCCACATGCGCGACTATCGCGTCGCAACCACCGCCAACCGCAGCGTCGTCGGGATCATGACCGAGTTTAGCCACCTCGCCGAGGTCCACCGTGACCGTGACCCCTGCCCGGATCTGACTGGCCTTGCTCAACGATTGGCCACCACTCCCTGCAGCCCGCTGTACGGCAGGAACGTCAGTCCCGACCGCGAACTGGCCGCATTCCTGCACACCGCCACGTCCACCCGCAGGTCCTCCTGCCCCCAACACTGAACGGCGATGAGGTGATCCATAGCGCTCAGGCAAATCAGGCCACCTAGCAGCGGCATGTGAGTGCGTTCGGCACAGGTGAGGATGCCCGCGCTGACCGTCTCAGCAACACGCAATCAGTGGGAAGCGCATCGCAGGAGACCGAGATGGGTTTTGGCTTCCAGGATGCGTCGTTGGGCGTCGGTGATGCGGACGGCGAATCCGGGGTCGGTGGTCGCGGCGGACAGCACTTCGTCGATCATCGGGCCTAGGGTGGCCGGGTCGGCGGTCACCACGATGTCTCCCCCGGCGGCGAGGAACCGCGCCGCGCGTTGGCCGGGTGCCAGGGCGGCGACCTGGGCGGCCCGGCCCAGGTCGTCGGACACGATCAGTCCGCGGTAACCGATTTTCTCCTGGAGCAAGGTGGTGATGATTGCCGCAGAGAAGGTGGCCGCATGGTCTGGGTCGATTTTGGTGTAGACCGCGGAGGACACCATCAGCCAGGGGGTTTCTGCGTTCGACGCACGGGTGAAGGGCAGCAGCGCGGGGTCGGTCGCGGTGGTGTGCTGGTCTATCGCACCGGCTGAGAAGTCGGTGTTGTCCCGCACCCCGCCGAGCCCGGGGAAGTGTTTGACGGTGCTGACCACGCCAGCGTTACGCATGCCCCGGGTGAAGGCCAAGACGTGGTCGGACACCACCTGGGGGTCGGTGCCAAACGCCCGGTGGTAGCGGCCGATCGCCGCGTTGGCGCTGCCCAGCGCGGGCGAGAGCACGTCGGCCACGGGGGCGAGGTTGACATTGACGCCGGCGGCCCGTAGTTCGCGGCCCCAGCCGCTGGCGGCGGCCTGCAACACCTCGGGATCCCAGCTACCTTGAACCCTGGCCGTTGGAATCGGGGAGAAGCCAGGCCCGGACAGAACCTGAACCTGACCGCCCTCTTGGTCGGTGGCCACGAACATCCCGACTCCGCCGCTGGCGCTGGCCCCGAATCGTTGCATGGTGGCCGTGGCCGCAGCCGTGGCGGCCACTCCCGCGGTGCTGCGGCCGGTCAAAAACACCCCACCGGGAGCCAACCGCTCGATCGTCGAGGCGAGCCGATCAGCTCCGCCCGCCGGTACCCCCAGCAAAAACAACTGGCCCACTCGGGCCCGAGGGGTCATCGCCTCCCAGGTCGCCTGCGCGCACGACACCGGCGTTGGAGAAGGTGGCTGCGGCGCGGACGCTGGTGCGGGTCCCGGTCGTGCGGGATCCGGTGGGATGGCGGCGCAGGCGATCGCGACCGCGCAGGCCGCCACCGCGCCGCCGATCCGAAGCTGTCGAAGCACCCCGCTAGCTCATCACGACCCACCGGATGTGGATTCGGGGGCCTATGCGTAGGCGAACGCAAACAAGATCGTCCGCTGTGCTTGCTCGATGAGACGACCCGGGCACGTCCGGTCCGGGCCGGGCCCGCCTGCCGCTCCGCTCTCGGCGGCCCGGCCCCTTCATCCTGCGCAGCAGGCTTCTACTGTGTCGGGTTATTCATTGCCATTGGCGCCATATACGCGCTGTCAGAGGTCTCGCCGCGTGGTCTGGGCAGGTCACGGGGTTCTGCTGTTAACCGTGGTTGACCGGTATTAATGGCACGCTAATCCGAACTTGCTGTGACTCTCCGTAGTATTGCGTACTTGAACTGGGGAAACTCTGTCGCGGCGGCTATTTTGGTGTACACGAGACCCGGTCCACCTCGTGATCGAGTTGAGCTACGATAGGAACCGTTTCCGCTGGCCAGGGCGATGTGGTCACGAAGAGATTCCTATCCGTGGCGTATGACCAGGTCAGCGGGGCGTCAGCATGGGAAGGCCCCGTAAGTTCGGGCTAATGGCGTTGGGGGTGTTGAGCTGTCGCACTGCGGGAACGGTTGGGACGGGATACCCGCGCTCCCTTGGTGATCCAGCACCATTTGGGTCAGGTGCTGGGAGCCATCCCGGAGTAGGTCCCCCGGAGGCACGGTTGATCCAGATGGGACTCGGAACGGGGTGTTGGTCTGGGATCGTTGTGATGGGAGGGCGGGCTAGGCCGTGCTGGAGAATCCCTCATGAATGGTTCTCGCGCAGCAGCGTCGGGACCGCGTCGGGCTCCACGGGTGGGCCAAACGCCTCACCTCGGGCTAGGTCGGCGCCGATCTGCCGCCACCAGTCGGCGTGATCGGCGGTGTCGATACCCGCGATGGTCACGGTGGCGCCGGTGCGTTGGATCAGGGGGACTAGGCTGGTTATCGCGGAGCTCACCACCGAGTCGGGTTCTGGCGCGGTGGTGCCTATCCAGGGGTTGGCCATCTCGACCCCGTTCACTGGCAGCGATTCCAGCAGTGCCAGGTTCCCCAGTGCCTGGTCGTAGTGGGTGAGCACGGTGGACACCTTGATGTCCGCGAGCGTTCGTAGGTTTTCGACGGCGTCGTCATGCCCTGCGGAGATTACCTCGACCGGCACTCCGAGCTGGATGTCCCCGGGTCGAAGCTGGGTCTGGGCCAGGGTGGCGCGCACGAGGGCCACCAGGTCGGGGTCTCGCGCCAGGTGGGTGGTCAGATCAATCCGGATGGGCACCGAGAGGGCCTGTCGATTATGCCAGGCGCGCAGGTGGTCGCTGGCCTGCGCCAGCATCCACCGCCCGATTGGGATGATCAGCCCGCTTAGCTCGGCGAGCGCTAGACAATCTTTGTGGGACACGACACCGTGTTCGGGATGCTGCCAGCGCAGCAGCACCACCAGCACCACGATCGATCCAGCGTCGGATGCTGCGGGATCAAGCCGTACCAGCGGTTGGTAGGACAGGGTGATCTCGCCGTTCTCCCAGGCAGCGGGCATACCGGAGGCTAAGGCGTACCTCGCCCGCTGCTCGGTGTCGGCGGGTGGGTCATGCATCGCCCACTGCCCGTGGCCGATCCGCTTAGCCCAGTGCAACGCTACCTCGCCGGCGCGGATCAGTTCCTGGGCATCAGTCTCGCCCGCCGTGCGTCGAGCGAAGCCGATGCATGCCGAGGCCATCAGCCCCCGGTCGGCGAAGTAGACCGGTTCAGACAGCTCGTTGTTGATCAGCCCGGCAAGGGTCGATGCGCTCGGGGTGGTCGGAGACTCCTCGATGAGGATGGCGAACTCGTCCGCACCGAACCGGGCGAGGAACGCGCGTTCTCCAACGAACAGCGCCTGGAGTCGGGCCGCGACCGATCGCAGCAAGAAGTCACCCGCACCCAGACCGAGCCCGTGATTAATGACCGCGAAGTCATCCAAATCAATCTTGCACAGGAGGACCGGAGCGTCCCGGTCCCGCTCGAGCACCGCCTCGAGGTGAATCGTGAAGTGCAGCCGATTGGGCAGCCCGGTCAGCAAATCCTGCAACGACTGGTGGCGTACCTGCTGCTCAAAGAGCTGACGATCGGTGATGTCCTCGATCATCGTGAGGTGATGCGTCGGGCCACCCACCGCGTCGCGCAGGACCAGCACGGTCAGCACGACCCAGACGGTGTTGCCGTTTGCCGCGAGCAGCTTAACCTTTCGCTGGAAACCCCGCTTCAGCATCTCACACGAGTACGGCCCCCGCGTGCGGTCCTCCAGCGCCTGGTAAGCGGTGCTCAGCGCCGCGCCCTCGTCGGGATGAAACAGCTCACCGATCTCTTGCCCCGCGAGCTTGGCGGGCGGGTGGTGCAAGATTGTAGCCAGCCCCGGGTTGACCTCAGTGATGGTGCCGTCGGGCCGGCTGATGAGCAAACCCAGCGGAGCTGAGTCGAACATGTCCATGATGCTGGTCACCACGGCCTGGAACCAGGCCTCGCGGTCAGCGGCACTGCGACCGGACAGGGCCGAGGCGTATCCCGACGCCACGCCATCGAGCAGCACCGGAAGCTTGGTGTCAAGCCTTTCGATGGTATGCAGTTCGGGCATCCGAGGTAGCGCCCGGCTGAACAACTCCGCCGTCCGATCCAGGGCGTGCTCACCGGTGAAGCCCTTGGCCACCAGCGTCTGGCCGACCTGTGCGGTGAGCTCTGGACGGTGCTGCTCGTTCCTGAGCACGTCGATCAGGCGAGCGAGCAGGTCCCGGAGGCATTCCTCGACCCAGTAGCTGGGTATCGGTACCTCAGAGTCCCCGCTCATCGCGTCTGACCAGGCCCGGGCCAGCTCACCTAGGGTCACGAACCGGGCCTCCTCATTCATCGTCTTCTAACCCCATCTACCGTCACCCAGGCCCCGGACCTCGCCCGTCTAACCGCGACCAAGTGTTGAGCCGAACTGCCTGAAGCTAGAGCCTCGTGCATAACAGCGGCAAGGCGGCCGGGCTAGCCAACAGTGGATACCGCTGAGATGCTAACACCAACGGGTGAACTGTTCGGAGTTTGATGCGCGCCTTGTTCTGTGTTCTGTGTGTGCAGTGCCTCGGTTGGTCGTGGCGGATCAGGCATAGCGGGGTGGACGCGACAGGCGGGATCGAGTCAGGGCGATCTCCGCTAGATACGGCATCCCGATCTCGCGACTCTTCGATCTCCGCTGCTGTTCGGCCCGGTAGCGGTCCGACTTCGGTCCCGCTCCAGGTGAGACCTTCGACGGGCACATCGCGCAGATGGAGGCTAAGTTCCCACAGGTGGCCTTAGGGGTCGGCCACGCGTATTCGGCCGGCGCAGCCAATGGCCGGCGATTGCCACCGGTAAACTCATGGCCTGGGGCCGCAAGCCCTGGCTGGGTCCCCAGCTCCGAGGCCTGCTACGCAACCCATAACGCACCAATCGATGACCAGCCACCAGGAGAAGTGCTGTGCTGGGTCGGGTGGGCAGGGGTGTGGCGTCCCCTCGACCTCCCTCAAGGGCTACCACACGCCAGCCCGGGGGCAGAGCTGCACGGCGCGCGCCCCGGTTCCGTCGAGGGCTGCCCCCGTGTTGGCGTGTGGTCGGGTGATGCCAGGTCGAGAGGACGCCACACAACCCCCAGCCTCCGTCTTCCACCGGGGTTGACGACACACCGGGACAAGGAGACCGACGCGATCGCGACCCTGCCCGCGGACGCGTGGACCGCGGGGATCGACCAGAACGGCGACCTCGTCGAGGATACGTTCGTCGCTGACCTGACCGCCCTGCTCGACCTCGTCCGCTGGCACGACAAGATCCCGAACCTGCGGATCATCGTGCGCGACGAGCCGCTGCACCCCCGCTACCGCACACGGGCCACCGAGCGGGAGAAACAACTCGGGCGTCGCTATCCGTTGATCGCCATCAACACCCCGGTCGGGCAGATCGCCTGGCTCGACGCGCGGCACCGCTGCCACGTCCACGTGGAAAACGATGTCAAACAGGCCAAGGACCTCGGCCTGAACCGCTGGCCCTCGCGGCAGTGGTCGATCAACGTGGCCTGGACCCAGATCGTCGCCCTGGCCACGAACCTGCTCGCCTGCGTCCGCTACCTGGCCCTGCCCGAGGGTGAGCTCCGCGACGCGGCCCCGACACTGCTGCGCTACCGACTGCTGCACCTACCCGCCCGCCTCACCCGCGGACAACCCAAACGATGGCTCCACCTCCGCGAGGACTGGCCCTGGACCGAGGACGTGATCAACGCCTGGCGGGTGGTCAGAGCACTTGCCACGCCGACCTGACCACCGACCGAAGCCCCGACGATCATGGAAGGATCCCCTGTCCGGAGCGTGGAACCCGGTACCACCGACGCGACAGTCGGGCCCCGACCCCACCCATGAACAGGAAACCATGATCAAAATTACAAGCGCGCGATTCGGGGGACGCTCCCGTCACCCCGGTGAAAAATCCAGGCCAGCGCGCAAGATCGTCGGTGGTCGCGCTGAGCCAATGATCGTTTGGACACTTTATGGTCACAAAACACATCCAGATAACCGAAAATGACCACAGATGACGAGCGTTTGCAGTCGCGAAAGCCGCAGGTAACCAATGCTATCCACGAACAACCACGACGACGGTCCGAGGATCCTTGGGTTCCGGGTCGCCGCTTCCTCTCGACCGGAGATAGTCCACATCGCCTCCGGCGCGCACCCACGCCGGTTCGTACGCATTATCAGGCAGGCGTAACGTTCTCCGCCTGTGGGCCCTTGGGGCCCTGAGTGATGT
>DATAWX010000250.1:0-11545 GCA_036266995.1 Pseudonocardiaceae bacterium
CTGCTCGGCGGTGAGCCGCTGAGCGTCCAGCCCGGCGGCTCGAGCGGAACGCTCAGCGACACGCACGTCGTCGGCGAAGCGTCGGGCGACGCAGCGTAGCGCAGCCTCAGGGTCCTCACCGGCCAGCTTCGCCGCGGCAGAGCGCGCGAACAACGACGTGCCGGTGTCACTGTCGGCGCCGTGTCGATCGGCCCCAGGCAGCAGGTCCGCGGGCAGGTCCGCCTTGGTGGCTCGGGACACCAGCTTGGCTGCCAGCGCCACCGCGGGTTGGCCCAGCGCAACCCCGTCGACGCTCGACTCGCGGCGCTTCTCAATGCGCTTGAGTTCGTCCCAGCGGATCTCCTGCTCGGTGGCGGTGCGCACCTGCTCGCTATCCGCGAAGACGTGCGGATGCCTGGTGACGAGCTTGGCCACCAGCCCGGTGGCCACCGCATCGACATCGAAGCCACCACGGGACTCCTGCGCGACGCGGGCGTGGAAGAGCACCTGCAGCAGCACATCCCCGAGCTCCTCGCGCAGCGCTGTGGTGTCCCCGGTGGCGGCGCTGTCCTCCAACGCTTCGTACAGCTCGTAGGTCTCCTCGATGAGGTAGGGCATCAGCGAGCGGTGGGTTTGTTCGGCATCCCATGGACAGCCACCAGGCGAACGCAACCGGTCCATCACCGCGACGGCATCCAGCAACGCCGCCCCGGCGGGCTCAGGGGTGGTCAGCACGGTGGCGCCGGTAGCCACCCAGCGGGCCGCCGCCCCGGTACTGGGATCCAGCGTGAGCAGCAGTCCCTGCATCGCCTCGCCGACCGGATCGGCCCCGCACAGCTGCGCCAGCTCTGCCGGCACATCGACATCGGCATACACGGGTGTCCCGTCGCGCAGCAGACGAGCCGCCGCCGCCGGAAGCACCCCGCCGAGCCGTGACGACAGCGCTAGCACAACCGGCTCGGCACCCGGGGTCACGTACGGGCGGTGGCGCGTAATGGCGCGACGAAGCCACCGGTCTCGTTCTCGTCGGACACGACCTGCAGGCTCACCGGATCCCACACGCCGTAACGGGGATTGAGCCGCACTCCCACGTCCTCGCCCACCAGGGCCAGCTGGCGCAGACCGATCGCTTCCAGCACTGCAGGGTCGATCTGGTCGATCGGGGGCGCATGCTCAGATGGCTGGACCCCCTTGGTGGTGCGATTCTTGACCACCATGATCACCCACGGCTTGGTGTCCTCGAGCTGGAAGGCGACCACCGTTCCCTCGGCGACGCCGAACGCCGGGGTGGTGGCGAAGATCGGGTCGTCAGCGGCGACGATCCGCTTGCCCAGCTGAGCGTCCTTGCCGGCACGCACATCCGCATCGATCGACTGCCGAGCTGCCTTGGACCCAGCCTGGGAAAGCTGCTCCACCCGCTGTTTAGCGGCGGTTCGGGTGTCGGCGGTGGTGTAGTCGACGGTGACCGCGCTGCTGCGCAACGCGGTCCGGCCCAGCTCGGCCATCAGTAGCTGGTCCTTGGCCCGCTGGCGGTACCCGTTCGCGTCGTAGATCGTCCCTTTGGACGCGGCCTCAGCACCCCCGACCTCTGTGATCAACCGGTTCACCCGGGCCTGGTCGACGGTGACGCCGGCCCGCCGCGCGGCGATGTCGAGCAGCTGGTGCCTGATCCGCACGGTGAGGATCTTGCGCGAGATATCGTCGAGCTGGTGACCCGCTTCGAGCTGAGCGCGAGCCTGCGGACCCTCCTTGGCCAGCACTGTCAGCAGCTGGCCGTGCACCTGCTTCAGCGGGATTTCACTACCGTTGACGAATGCGGCGGCACTGAGCTGGCTAGGGCCAAAGCCACAGCCGCCAATGAGCAGCCCCACCGCAGCCACCCCGACGGCCCCGCGGACGGCGCGACGAGCTGTGCCAGCGGCTCGCAGGACTCTTCGCACAGCAGCTAGCTTCTCACGCAGCATTCGGCCGCCGGTCAGCTGGGTTGCAGCGCGTCAAGCCGCTGCTGCACTGCGTCGCCGAGCCGTTGTGCGTCGCCTGGGCTGACGGTCAGCGACCTCGACGCGTCAGGCCTGTGGCGGACCGTGATCTGGTATCGCCCGTCTGGGTTGTCACACCAGCGCAGCACCTGCGAGCGGTGCACCTGGCCGGATGGGTCCCGCACGTTGGCGCCGATCTGTCCAGCGCGTGCGTGGGGCTGGTCCAGGATCGCGGACACAGCGGCGCTGTCGCGCTCGGTGCTGGTCCGCGCGGGAGACACTGATACCAGCACCCCGCCAGCGGGCTGCACGGTGCGGCCAGGGCTGGGTGCCAGGGCGATCGTCGCCGTGGAGCGGTGGCCCGGAGAGTGCGGCGGGAGCCGGCTCGCCACCGCCGCGGCCAGGCCCGCCGCTGGGATGATGTCCAGAACCGTCGCACCAGATGATCCGGGTGCTGCAGCGCGCAGACCGCTTTGCTGCCGGACGACAACCGGCAGTTGACCACCGGCATGCTCGACGCTGCTCGCCATTGCGTACTCTCCTCGTCCGACCCGGGGCAACGCACCAGTCACCGGGCGCGGTCTGAGGAGGCCCATGTTCGACACCGACCCCGACGAGATGGAGCGCCGGCTGTCGCAGTGGGCGCAAGGGTTCGCCGAGAAGGCCGAGCAGTTCCAGGCGATGCGAACCCAGGTCGAGCGGGTCCAGGTGACCGAATCCTCCAGGGACGGCGCGGTGCGGGTCACGGTGGACTCTCGCGGAACACTCACTGACCTGGCCTTCACCGAGAGGATCCGCGAGATGTCTCCGCCGGAGCTCGCCGCGCAGGTGATGACCTGCTTGCGGCGCGCCCAGCAACAGCTGGCCCCTTTGGTCCGGGACGCCATGCAGGCCACCGTCGGCGGCGAGAAGCCTCTCGTGGAGAACGTGGTGTCGGGCTACCGGGAGCGATTTGGCGACGACCTCCGTCCGCACAACTCGGGGCCGGACCCCATGGTGCTCGGAATCGGCTTGATCGAGGACGGGAGTCCGCTGCAGCATTACTCGCCACCACCGAGGAGCCAGCCCCACGCGGCGCCGCCGGACGATGAGGAGTACTTCGCCGACCGGGATTACCTGCGCTAGGGAGCACGTCGATGGCCGACCAGTACGAGGTGCTCACTGAGGCGCTACGGGAACACGCCAAGAAAGTCGACGGGGTCGCCGCACGGCTGCTACGGGCAGTGGACGCGGCGCGGGAGATGAGCCTGCCCACGGATGCCTACGGCGCCTATTGCCAGACCCTGCCGATGATGCTCAACCCGCTGCAGCATCTGGGCGCGACCGCGTTGGACAGCAGCGCCAAACGCCTGAGCAGCGCCGCGGTCAGCGTCAGGGCAACCGCCGTGGACTACGCGGATGTCGATGACGCCGATGCGATGGCCTTGTACCGGATGAGGGGATCTGAATAGATGTCGGCGAACCCACTGGTCGCTCACGAGGAGCAGCCCACCGCATACGCCGGGATAGGGATTCTTGATCCAGCAACCCAGTGCGTCAACGCCATCTCCAGCGGGGATTGGGTCGAGGTCGGAATCGACACGGCGTCGACGACTCTGGACGCTCTCAGTTACGCCTTGAATCCGGCCGGAGCATTGCTGTCTTACGGCGTTGGGTGGCTAATCGAGCATGTCGAGATCCTGTCCGAGCCGCTGGACTGGCTGGCTGGCAGCCCCGATGTGATCACCGCTCACGCTCAGACCTGGGGCAACGTCGCCGATACGGTATCCGCGGCGCGGCAGGACTACGCGCACGCCGTGTCGGGCGACCTCATGACGTGGCAGGGCGCGGCCGCCGACGCCTACCGGGGCCACGCGCACGGAACCGACGCGCTGCTCGAAGCGGTGGCCGTCGCGGCTGACGGCATCCGAGTCGCCGTCACGATGAGCGGGATGATCGTCGCCGCGGTCCGCGAGAGTATCCAAAAGATGATCACCGAGCTGGTCGGGTATCTGATCGAGTATGCCGCTGAGCTGCTCGGCAGCGGCGGGCTCGCGGCTCCGGTGGTGGCCGAGCAGGCCATGTCCCTGATCGCCGAGTGGGCCACCAAGATCTCTGAACTGATCCTCAAACTGCTCCGGACCATCAAGAACCTGATGCCGCTGCTGCGCCACCTCGATGAGGTCTTCAGCGCACTCAACGACGCCATCGCCGCTCCGGCGAGCGGCGGCACTCGCCAACCGGTCGCCCAGTCCACCATCTCACGTGCACTGGGCCACGCAGGGCGACGAGGCTAACCCGATTCCGGCGCCGTCAGGGCCCCAGGACACTGGTAACCAATTTGGTGCACCAGTCGAGCAGTTCCCGATCGCGCAGCGGCGCAGCGCCGATACCGCCGGAGCCTTCGCTGGGCCGTGGCACGGTTAGGGTCTGCCCAGCGGAGCGGTAACCCGCCTCGGGATAGAGCCGGTTGAGGCGCACCACCTGGGAGTCCCGGAGCGACACCGGAGCGAACCGCAGCTTGGAGCCTTGCACGGTCACCTCGGCGACCCCGTGCGCCCGGCAAACCTGGCGGAAGCGGGCGACGTCCAGCAGCGTCACCACGGGGGGCGGCAGGGCGCCGTAGCGATCACGCAACTCGTCGGTGATGGCGGCCAGCGCCTCGGCATCCAGCGCCTCGGCGATCTTGCGGTAGGCCTCCAGCCGCAACCGCTCGCCGGGGATGTAGTCGTGCGGCAGGTGCGCGTCGACCGGCAGTTCCACCCGCACCGGCGCCGGCTCGGGCGTGCCATCGGACGTGCCGACGCCAGCCGCCCCGCGGAATGCCTCGACGGCCTCACCTACCAGCCTGATGTACAGGTCGAAACCGACTCCGGCGATATGCCCGGACTGCTCACCGCCCAGGATGTTGCCCGCGCCACGGATCTCGAGGTCCTTCATCGCGACGGCCATACCGGCGCCCAGCTCGGTGTGTTGCGCGATGGTGGACAGCCGGTCGTGTGCCAGCTCGGTCAGCGGCGTCTCAGGCGGGTAGAGGAAGTAGGCGTAGCCACGCTCGCGACCCCGCCCGACGCGCCCACGCAGCTGGTGGGCTTGGGCGAGCCCGAGCAGGTCACCGCGCTCGACGATCAGCGTGTTGGCATTGGAGATGTCCAGCCCGTTCTCGACGATCGTGGTGCAGACCAACACGTCGTACTCACGATCCCAGAACCCGGCGACGGTGCGCTCGAGCTGGTCCTCATTCATCTGCCCGTGCGCCACCGCCACCCGCGCCTCGGGCACCAACTCGCGGATCCGCCGAGCGGCCTTCTCGATCGACGACACCCGGTTGTGCACGTAGAAAACCTGCCCGTCGCGCAACAGCTCGCGGCGGATCGCAGCACCCACCTGCTTGTCGTCGTAAGCGCCGACGTAGGTCAGCACCGGGTGGCGGTCCTCCGGTGGGGTGAGAATGGTCGACATCTCACGGATGCCGGCCAGGCTCAT
Source organism: Pseudonocardiaceae bacterium (assembly GCA_036266995.1). Lineage (GTDB taxonomy): Bacteria > Actinomycetota > Actinomycetes > Mycobacteriales > Pseudonocardiaceae. Next base: position 5,424 of record DATAWX010000250.1, read on the forward strand.
CTCCAGCGTCCGCGGGATCGGGGTGGCCGACATGGTCAGCACGTCGACAGCCGTCCGCAGCGCCTTGATGTGCTCCTTGTGCTCGACGCCGAAGCGCTGCTCCTCATCGACCACCACCAGGCCAAGATCCTTCCAGCGCACGCTCGGTTGCAGCAGCCGGTGGGTGCCGATCACGACGTCCACCGAACCTTCGGCGAGCCCGCGCAGCACCTCCGTCGCATCGCCGGGGTGGGTGAACCGCGACAACCCACGCACCGTGACCGGGAACGGGCGCATCCGGTCGGAGAAGGTCTGCAGATGTTGCTGGGCGAGCAGGGTGGTGGGCACCAGCACGGCCACCTGCTTGCCGTCCTGGACAGCTTTGAAGGCGGCCCGAACGGCGATCTCGGTCTTGCCGTAGCCGACGTCACCGCAGACCACCCGGTCCATCGGGACACCGCGGCGCATGTCCGCCTTGACCTCGTTGATCGCGGCGAGCTGGTCGGGCGTCTCGATGTAGGGAAAGGCGTCCTCCAGCTCGGCCTGCCACGGGGTGTCCGGACCGTACGGGTGCCCCGGGGACGACTGTCGAGCCGCATACAGCTGTACCAGCTCTGCAGCGATCTCCTTGACCGCCTTGCGAGCCCGGCCCTTGGTCTTGGCCCAGTCCGACCCGCCCAGCTTGCTCAGCGTCGGCAGCTCTCCCCCGACGTAGCGGGTGACCTGGTCGAGCTGGTCGGTGGGGACGTACAGCCGGTCTCCTGGTTGGCCCCGCTTGCTGGGCGCGTACTCCACCAGCAGGTACTCCCGGGTGGACTCGGCTGCGCCCTTGACGGTGCGCCGCACCATCTCCAGGAACCTGCCGATGCCGTGCTGCTCGTGCACCACATAATCACCGCTGTGCAACGCCAGCGGGTCCACCGCGTTGCGCCGGCGGACCGGCATCTTCGACATCTCGCGGCTGCTCGTGCCACCCCTGGCGCCGGTGATGTCCGCCTCGGTGAGCACCACCAGCCCCAGCGCGGGGGCCGCGAAGCCGTCCTCCAACGTGCCGCGGACCACCGTGACGGTGGCCGCTGCGGGTGGCTGGACCAGGCCCTCGGCGGCGTGCACCGCCGGCACCTCGGCGTCGCGCAACTGCTCGCAGGCCCGCTGCGCGGTGCCGGTGCCGGGCACCACCAGCACTGCGGCGCCACCGGTGGCGGTATGCGCTCGCAGGTCGGCGAAGGCGCGATCCACGTCGCCGTGGTAGGGCTGCGCGCCAACGATCCGCAGTTGCAACGAGCCGTGGGAATCAGTGGTCAGCGGGCTCAGCGTCCACCACGCCAGCCCGGTACCGCGGGCGTGCTCGGCTACCTCGCCCAGGCCGCGGTAGGCCGAAGCCGACAGATCCAGCGTCGCGACGTCGACCGGGGCGGCACCGCCTCCCGCGGCGACCATCCAGGACGCCTCCAAGAATTCCCGCCCGGTCCGGACCAGGTCAGCGGCCCGGGTCCGGATCCGTTCCGGGTCGGCCAGCACCACATGGGTTCCTGCCGGCATCACGTCGGTGAGCAGCTGCAGCTCATCACCCGCGAGCACCGGAATGAGCGACTCCATGCCCTCGGCCGGGATCCCGGCCGCGACCTTCTCCAACAGCTGCGCGACCGGACCGGCCGGGGCCTGCGCGACGAGCCGCGCCGCGGCGGCCCGCACCCCTTCGGTGAGTAGCAGCTCCCGGCACGGCGGTGCATTCAGCTCGTCGACGGGCGCCAGGGTGCGCTGGTCGGCAACCGCGAAGGAGCGGATCTCGGAGACCTCGTCACCCCAGAACTCCACCCGCAGCGGATGGTCAGCGGTGGGTGGGAAGACGTCAACGATCCCGCCACGGACGGCGAACTCGCCGCGACGATCGACCATGTCGACCCGGGTGTAGGCCAGATCGGCCAGCCGGGCCAGCACGTTGTCGAAGTCGTGCAACTCCCCGACGCGCAGCCGCACCGGCGTAATCTCGCCCAGGCCGGCGAGCATCGGCTGGATCAGCGATCGCACGGTCGCGATGACCACCCGCAGCGGACCTGCGGACTCTGCGGCGTCTTCTTCGGGATGGGACAGCCGGCGCAGCACCGCCAGCCGCTTGCCCACGGTGTCGGCCCGCGGGGACAGCCGCTCGTGCGGCAGCGTCTCCCAGGAGGGCAGCTCGGCGACCACCCCGGCGCCCAACACGTCAGCCAGCTCGGCGGTCAGCTCACCGGCCTCCCGATCGGTGGCGGTGATGGCCAGCACCGGGTGCCCGGAGCGGGTCAGCGCGGCCACGACCAGCGGGCGGGCCGCTGGCGGGCCGTGGATGTCCAGCTCGGCGGCACCGGCGTGGCCGACCAGTTCGCGCAGCGAGGGCTCGGGCAGGACCGCCTCGAGCAGGCCGGACAGGTGAGCGGATGTGGTCGGTAGCGCTGTCGCTACAGGCACCGTGGTGGACCTTTCGGGCACGGGGATGATCGACGCGGACCCCTCCCCGGGACGCGACCGGCGCACGGGGTCGGGTACCTACAATAGGCGATCGTCTACCTGCGCGATCGCCTGGGTTGGTAGTGGTTGACGGCCGCGGCGAGTGGGGTTGGTAGTCCTTGAAGAGGATATTACGTGCCGTGATCGGGGATCTCGGTAATCCGTCGCGTCCTGCCGTTGTAGGCTGAAGGCGTTAAATGGCTTATCTAGCGGAACTTGTGTGCGGCGAAATACTCATGATGGGGTGGGGATATTGGCGACCGCTGGGGGGCGGACTGACCGTGACAATCCGGTCAGTCCGACATGATCCGCCATGACTAGCGTCGTGCTCGGCGACGACCACGCGGTGTTCGTGGAATCGTTGGTCGCGGTACTGGTGGGGCAGGGATTTCGGGTACCTGCGGTAGCCCGAAACCTCGCCGGCACAATCGAGGCGGTTCGCCGTCACCGGCCCGATATCTGCCTACTGGGTCGACGTTTTTCCGATGGCGATGGAATTACCGCAATCGCTCACGTTATCGCGGTAAGCCCGGGGACCCGGGTACTCATTCTGGCAGCCGACGGTGATAATGACGCGATGCGCCGGGCCGTCCGGCTCGGGGCGGCCGGATACGTGCACAAGACGTGTGGAATCCGCAAGCTGGTCCACGCGTTGGAGCGGGTGATCGACGGTGCGGTCGTGCTGGACGCACCCAGGGCCACGACCAGCGTCCGCTCCGACGTCTCCGAGGCACGCCGGCTCGCCGCTCACTTGACCGCCCGCGAGCGGGAATGCCTCGGATTGCTCGTCGAGGGGCTCGATACCCCGGCGATGACGCTGCGTCTCGGCGTCTCGACGACCACCGTGCGCAGTCATGTGCAGGCACTACTGACCAAACTCGGAGTGCATTCCCGGCTCGAGGCCGCCACCTTTGCGGTGCGCTACGACCTGGTCGACCACGAGCAACACGGCCCGGAGGGCCAAACTAGGACGGGATAGCCGTGAGTGCGGTGACAACGCCGGGCCCGGTTCACACGGTGATTCCGGTCCGGGTGCTGCTGGTCGACGACCAGCAGATGCTGATCGAGGCTCTCGCGGCCAGGTTGTCCAATACCCCGGACATCGTGGTTGTCGGGCACTGCACGACGCAGGATCCGCACCGCGATGTGCTCGCGACCCTGCTGCGCCCTGATGTGATCACCATCGAGGTCGCGCAGGCCCAGGACGCGGTGGCGTTGCTGGCGTCCTTCCACGCGGCGTGGCCGCCGGCGCGCGTCGTGGTCCTCACCGCGAGCCGTGACCCGCAGCAGGCTGTCGAAGCGGCGCGGGCAGGGGCCGACGGGTGGGTATCGAAGGAGTCCTCGATCGGCACCCTCGCCGACGCTGTGCGCAGCGCGAGGCGGGGGGACGCGTGCTTTCCTCCCGAGCAGCTCGGCCACGTCCTGCGGGACCTGCGGGCAGACGTGGGCCGGGTCCAGCACCGCGAAGGTCCGCTGGACGCCCTGACACCCCGGGAACGCGACGTCCTGACGAGCCTGGCGCAGGGCCGCTGCCCGGCAGAGATCGCCGACGACCTCGGGATGTCGGCGAACACCGTCCGGACCCACACCAACAAGATCTTCACGAAACTGGGCGTGCACAGCCGGCTGGAGGCTGTCACGGTGGCGCGCGGGGCTCTTCGCCGCGGCCCGTCTCCCCCAACGGGCGTAGCCGTTGCCCTCTCAGCGCAGGAGCCAGCCGCGACCGCGCAGCCGTAACGTCGGGTTGCACCATGAGCGAAGCGATCGATGAAATCCGCCCGAACAACGGCTGGGACGACCGCCCGGATGGCCGCGGGTTCGGACTGCTACGCCCGATCTTGATGTATCACTCGGTGGCACCGTACGAACACGACCCGTTTCTCGTGACTGTGCGACCGGAACGGTTCGAACAGCAGCTGCGCTGGTTGCACCGGCGAGGCCTGCGGGCCACCTCGATGCGTGAGCTGCTGGCGGCCCGGTGCAACGGCGCTGACCGGGGGCTGGTCGGGCTCACCTTCGACGACGGCTACGCCGACTTCCGCGAGCACGCGCTGCCCGTGCTGGCGCGATTCGGCTTCACCGCCACCGTGTTCGTCATCGCCGACCTGCTCGGCGGCGCCAACTACTGGGACCAGCCCGGTCCCCGCAAAAACCTCATGACGGCCGAGGAGATCCGGCGCATCGCGGCGAGCGGCATGGAGATCGGCTCGCACAGCCGGCGGCATGTGTCGCTGACCTCGATTACAACCGCCGATCTCACCGCTGAGATCTCGGGGAGCCGGAGCATCCTGCAGGAGGTATCCGGCCAGGAAGTCTCAGGGTTCTGCTACCCCTACGGGCACGTCGACGCGGCGGCCGTCAACGCGGTGCGCGCGGCCGGCTACCAGTACGGATGCGCGATCTGGCGATCGCCGCTGACCGCTGTGCATGCGCTGCCGCGCAGCTACATCGGGGACCGCGACGGGTCGCTTCGGCTGCTCGCCAAGTTGTACCGCCACCACCTGCGTTGCCGACCCAATCTGGGGCATCAACGCAGGTGAGGCCCCTGACCGTGGTGCACGCGGCGCAGCCCACCGACGCCGGGGTGGCCCGGTATGTCGCCGCGGCGACCGTCGACCAGCTCACCCGGGGCTGGCGAGTGGTGGTCGCCTGCCCGCCTGGCGGTCAGCTCGCCGCCGAGTTGACCACCCACGGAGTGCCGCGGCTGCACTGGCCCGCGACCCGTTCGCCCGGCATGGACACCGTGGGCGAGACGCAACGGTTACGCCGGCTGATCAGCCAGGTCGACCCCGACGTGGTGCACCTGCACTCGGCGAAGGCGGGGTTGGCCGGGCGGCTCGCGGTGCGCGGGGCCCGACCCACGCTGTTCCAACCGCACGGCTGGTCATGGCTTGCGGCTCGGGGCGCGACCGCGCGAGCGGCGCTGGCCTGGGAACGCCTCGCGGCGCGCTGGACCGACGCGCTCGTCTGCGTCGGCGACGGTGAGGCCGCCCAGGCCCGGCACCGGCGAGTGGGCACCCGCCACGCCGTGGTCCGCAACGGCGTCGATCTCGCGGACTTCGCGCCGGTCGACGAGCAAGCTCGCGCCGCCGCCCGGAATCGGCTGGGAATCGGCCGCGACGTGCCGCTGGCGGTCTGTCTCGGCCGGGTCACCCGGCAGAAGGGGCAGGACGTGCTGGTCACGGCGTGGGCCCGAGTACGCGAGCACTGCCCGACAGCGCAGCTGTGCGTCGTCGGCGACGGCGACCTGCTGCCGGCGTTGCGTGCCGGCAGGCAGCCTGGCGTGCGGTTCGTGCCACCGGTCACCGATCCCCGGCCCTGGTATGCGGCGGCCGACGTGGTGGTGCTGCCCTCGCGCTGGGAGGGCCTGTCACTCACCTTGCTCGAGGCGCTGGCCAGCGGTTGCTCGGTGGTCATCTCCGACATCCCGGGCCTCGCCGAAGCGGTCACCACCGGCGTGGGTGCCCGAGTCCCGGTCGACGACGCCCGGACGCTCGCCGGCGCGCTCACGCTCCGGCTCACCAACGCCGACCTGCGCGCCACCGAGGGCCACGCCGCTGCGCTGGCCGCACGCGCCTACGACATCCGCCAAACCCACAACCAACTCGCCGCCGTCACAACCCAGATTGCCCAGTCGCGGTGGCCTGGCCGCGGTT
>DATAWX010000251.1:0-7895 GCA_036266995.1 Pseudonocardiaceae bacterium
GATCCGCACTTCCCCTCGGCTGTCGGCGGAGGCCAGCCAGGACCCATCCGGAGCCACCACCAACGCCGCCACCCCGCCGGTGTGGCCGGTGAGGGTGTGGCGGGCCGCGCCGGTGGTCGGGTCCCAGATCCGCACTTCCCCTCGGCTGTCGGCGGAGGCCAGCCAGGACCCATCCGGAGCCACCACCAACGCCCCCACCTCCATGGTGTGGCCGGTGAGGACTCGGGACAGTGCGGGGTGGGGCAGGTCTGGTGGGGGCGTGATGGCCCGTAGGTGCGGCCCGGTCAGCTCGGTGAGCAATTCCTCGGCAATGGTCGTGGTCGCTTGGTTACCACAGAGTCGGGTGGCCAAGGTCGCGGCTAATGCCCCGGGAGGCTGTAATGGGGTGAGCACGTGGGCGTTCTGGCGCACCACAGTGCCCAGCGCCTGGGACAGCGGGTCATCGCAGAGAGTGAGGTCGGTCTCTAACCCGGCGGGTCCGACCTGCTCAAGTTTCCCGACTAGCCAGCCCGGATGGTGCATACACGCCCGCAGCTCACGGTCCAGCCGGGCACCGTGTAGGTGGGTGGGCAGCCATGCCCATAGATATGATTGCTCCGGGGGAAGTTCCCACCATGCGCTGATCTTGCCCATGCCCGGAACGAGACTGCGGTGTGCGTCGAGGAGAGCGCGGTGCAACTCGGTGAGTCGCTTCCGGGTGCGTTCGCGTAGGTGGGCGCGGATGACATCGTGCAGCTGTAGCCGGTCGGGGTCGCGGTGATACTCGCTGATGAGCGCGAGTTCGGCCAGCCGGCGACAAAACCGTCGGGTTTGAGAACCCGACCAGTGCCCGGTGTGCTGCCAGTAGCGGGTCAAGACCTCACCTGGGATGGTGACGTCCTCGCCGAATACGGCCAACTCCAGATACCGCTGTTGCTGCTCCTCGGTGAGCCGGGCCAGGCTGACCTCGATCGTGCGCGCCACTGCGCTGTGCCGCTCGTCCTCGTCCTGAACGTCAAGCACCGACGGGCCCGCTGTCCGCAAGTCATGAACAACTTCCCGTAACGACTGCTCGGCATCACCATCTGCGGCCACGTCCGCGCGCACCGCGCTGTTGACCAAGGCAAGCAACACGGGCCAGCACCCGGTGACCTGCAACGCCGCATCCACCAGGCCCGACGAAGGACCCCCTAGACCCGTAGTGAGCAGCTGGCGGGCCTCGGTGCGGGCCATCCGGTCAACCTGCACGGTCTGCGCCGAGCGCGGCAAAATCCCCCGAACCCGAGTGGTGACCAACCGCACCACCCGGTCTCCACCGATCAAAAATGGCTCCACCTGCCCCGTGGCCCACACATCGTCTACCACCAGCAACACCCGCCGATTGCCCAACACCCGCCCCAACTCCACACCCGCCGCCAACGGATCAGTCAACCCGGACCGCACCCCGGTCAGCAGCTCCACCACATTGGTGATCTTCTCCGCTAGCTCCGGGCCGCGCACGTCCTCCCCGACGGTGACCCACACCACCCCATCCGGGAACCGCTCTCGCACCTCCGCGCGGTGCGCCACCATCCGGGCTAGCGTCGTCTTCCCAAAACCACCAGCACCCCACAGACCCGTCGTCACCCCCACCATCTCAGCTCCAGGCCGCAACACCGCCGCCACCAGCTCATCCATCAAATTCGGGCGAGCGATTTCATCACCGCGCAACGGCGACACCGCGAACACGGGCCCCCGCCACCCATCAGCGTCGTCGGCGCGGCCGCGGTCGAGCCTGACCAACGTCTGAAACAACGCTGTCTCCAGACCCTCAGGGCTGGTCACCGTCGCAACCGTGATCCCGCTGTCGGCCAGCGAGGCCCGGAACGCGTCTTGACGCCAACCATGCTCGTTGTCCCGAAACAGCTCCGCAGGCCCCTGCACCTCCTCGCCGAGCAGGAACATCAGCCGGGGTATATCCGCTGCCGTGGCCTCCTCGAACTCCAACTCCGTGTAGGACAACTCCGGGCGATCACGCACCGCCGACCCGTACCGGAAACCCACAACCCCCACGAACACATCAGCACTGCGCACGGCCTCCCGGCACACCTGCGCCGGTGGCTCCGGATCGGCGGCAAAGTACGCCATATCAACCGGCGTACCCCCGGCTCGAATCACCGCGTCCTTTGCCGCGGCCACAAACGAATGGCGCGCCGGTAACCGCCCCAGCTCCGACGTATGGCTCAAAAACACCGAGCTTCCCCGCCTCATGACCCCAGCATCCCAGCCCCCACCCACCCAGGTACGACTCCCCAAGCCACGAAATACAGCCCTATCGCCGCAATGCTGACCGCAAGTGCCGCAAAAGTGCGTAGGTCACCAGATAACGCCGGTATCCCACCGCATCGGCACCAAAGCGCTAGCGACCAGCCCCGCTAACACGATCTACTTCCGCTCCTCCCCGTCCTGTGGAAGGCAGACATCGTGTGTCGGGCCGGCAACTCGCCACCCCCTCGGCCGGAAAATCGTCCACGTCGCATCGTCGGAGTCAACGGCGCCTGACGGCGTCGTGCTCACCCAGACCCACCGGACAGCGGCGAGGCCGGGTGGTCAAAACGCAGGGCATCGGGGTGGTCTTCGCCCAGTATCCGGCGGGCGCGGGTCAAGATGCCCTCGCTGAGCTGGCGGGCCCGCTCGTGCTGCCCCAACTCCCGCAGGGTGGCGGCAAGCTGGGTGGCCGAACGCAGGGTATCGGGGTGGTCCTCGCCCAATACCCGGCGGCGGCGGGTGAGAGTGTCCTCGGCGAGCCGATTAGCATGCTCGTGTTCTCTCAGCTCGCGCAGGGTGGCTGCAAGGTTGTGGCCTGAGTCCAGAGTATAGGGATGGTCGTCACCTAAGACCCGGCGACGGCGGATGAGAGTGTCCTCGGCGAGGTGGCGAGCCTCCTCATACCGCCCCAATTCACGCAAGATGGCGGCGAAGTTGTGAGCTGAGGCCAAGGTGCGGAAGTGGTCGTCGCCTAAGACCCGGCGGCGGCGGATGAGAGTGTCCTCGGCGAGGCGGCGAGCCTCCTCATACCGCCCCAACTCTCGCAGGTAAACAGCGAGGCTGGCAGCCGAGCTGAGGGTGTGGGGATGGTCGTCGCCCAAAACTCGACGGTGGCGCAGGAGGGTGTCCTGGCCGAGCTGGCGGGCCTGCTCATAGTGCCCCAATTCGCACAGATCGACGGCAAGGTTAATGGCCGAGACCAGGGTCTGGGGATGGTCGTCGCCTAAGACCCGGCGGCGGCGCAGGAGGGTGTCCTCGTCAAGCTGGCGGGCCTGCTCATACCGACCTACTGCTTGCAGGCCAGCGGCAAGGTTGGTGGCCGAGATCAGGGTGTCGTGGTGGTCGTCGCCTAAGACCCGGCGGCGGCGGATGAGAGTGTCCTCGCCAAGCTGGAGTGCGTGCTCGTGATCTCCCAACGCCAATAAGTCGAAGGCGAGATTGTTGGCTGTTTCCAGCGTGTCTGGGTGATCGTCGCCCAGCCGTGCGCGGCGCAAGTCCAGCGCGCGTTCGTGCAGCGGCCGGGCGGATGCTGGTTCCCCCCGAGTGTGCAGATACTCGGCGGCGCAGTCGAGTAGCCAAGCCAAGTCCTCGGCTGTATCGACGATGCGGTGGGGGTCAGTGGCGGCTAGAACGTGCGGAAGCAACTGGCGCCAGGCGGGCCAGGCCAAGGGGTTATTCCACGGATCGGCGGGGACCGCGGCGCGCAGCAGCTCGACGGCCAGGGTGGACAAGTGCTGCGGCAAGTCGGGATGTTGGTGGGGTCGGGTGCGCAGGATGGCGGCGAGCAGCCGGTGTAGCTGCATGGTGGCAGGTTCGATGTGGGCCAGCCCGAGCTGGCCCAGCAGCTGCGTCACCTCGGCGAACGCCAGCGGATCGGTGACCGCGGCCGCTAGGGGATCGGGCAGGTGGGTGGGCTGTGTGGTGAACAGTGTCAGCGGAATCGGCTCCGGCGCCAGGTAAGCCGCCAGGGTAAGCAGCTGCACCGCAGCCGGGGACTGGGTTGCCAGCCGGTCCAGGGCGACTTGGGCGCTGGCCGCCAGTGACACCGGATAAGCCGCCGGGACATTCTGGGCCAGCAGCTCTGTGGCCCGCTCGTCTAAAAGGATGAGGTAGTCCTCCACGGAGGTGGCAGTATCGGCCAAGTGCGCTCCGGCCTGGGCCAGCGCCAGCGGCAGGTCCCCCAATGCCTGCGCGATCCGCCCGGCCTGCTCATCGCTGAGCTGGGGGACACGACGGCGCAGCAATCTTACTGACTCGTCCCGGTCGAACACATCCACCTGCACCGGGGTGGCCAGTTCGTGCCAGCCCGGATTCCGGGAGGTGATCATCATCTGCCCGCCACCCCCGGGCAGATACCGGGCTAACGCAGACGGTTCCTCAGCGTTGTCGAAGATCAGCAACCACCGATGCCGATCCCGCAGTGCCCCCAGCAGCCGGGCCACCGCGGCCGTCACCGGATCGGTAACAGCCGCCAAACCCAGACTGTGGGCCAGCTCGGCCAGCCGATCGGCCACCAACGCCGGTTGCTCCGAGGGTACCCACCACACCACGTCATAGTCGGCCCCATAACGATGGGCATACTCAATGGCCAGTGCGGTCTTGCCGATCCCACCCATCCCATGCAGCGCCTGCACCACCACCGTCGAACGTCCTTCGTCCTGCAATCCAACCCGCAACGCGGTGAGCAGTTCATCCCGTCCGGTGAACATCGGGCTGCGGGCGGGCACATTCCACACCCGCCCCACCGGCACATCCTCCGACCGACCAGCCGACAGATCCCGCAAGGCCGCAAACAACACCTCGCTAAGCTCCTCCGGACTTCTCACCGTCGCCGTGGTCACCCCGCCCGTGCTCAACCGGGCCCGAAACGCCTCCTGTCGAGCGCCGTAACGCAGATCGACAAACAGATCCCTCGGGCCCTCAACCTCCTCGCTCAGCAGCACAACCAGCCGCGGTAACCCCGCCTCGCTGGCTACCTGGAACTCCCACTCCGTGTAGGACAGCTCCGGGCGATCGGCCACCGGCGAGCCATACCGAAACCCCACCACCGCCACATACACATCCGCCGCTCGCACCGCATCGGCGCACACCTGCGCCGGCGGCTCCTCCCGCGGCCCGAAATACCCCATTTCGACAATCGCATCCCCGGCCCGAGCCACCGCCCGCGCCGCCGCCACCACAAACGACCGCCCCACCGGAAACCGGGCCAACTCCGAGGTACGACTCACAAACACCCGCCGTGGCCCAGACACGACACACAGCATCCCACCAACTCCACCACGGCTACGACCTGAGTCTGCCCTCTCAGTACGGAATCTCCGCGACACGACGGCTACCTCCTTGGCTCCTCCCACCTCATGTCAACGGCCAATTTCCGGTCCCCCATGTCGTGACGCGGCCGCAAGGGCACCTCCGGGTCGCTGAGTGATGACGTCGGAGCCACCCTCGCCCCGCCACCACGACGAGCAACGTGGCCACGATGAGGGGACGGGGAAGATACAGGGTCAGCACAGGACATCTGCGCCAACCTCTGCAACGAGTGCATGGTCCACTTATGCACCGAAGAGAGCGGTTGGACCAGCGAGAGCTGCGGCGTCGCTCCGCGGACATCCGATTCTTGGCTCGGCACCACCAGCTGTACAATCGGCGCCGCATGTGGGAGCGGTGGTTAGAAACTGCCCCACGGCACGCGGCACAGGTGCGGCACCGGCCGTCGGAAGCGAGGGAGCCAACCCGAGTTAACGGCCCGATACTGCCCAGCATGCTGGGCGAACGTACAACATAGGCCCTCGTAGCTCAGGGACAGAGCATCGGTATTCCTAAATGTTGTTCCCACCTGCGCTCCCCTTACCGGCCCTGGGGCGAATATTAGCTCCGTTCAGCACGTCGGGTGCTCCCTCCACCTGGCACCCTGCCCCTAGTCCGTTCAAGAAAAGCGGCTCGGCTGAGGCGACCTATCGTCACGTTGGCGCTCACCTGCCTAAGGCGGCCACGATGGTCATCTCCACCCTTTACCTACCTGGAACAGCTGCCAACATCCAGTACCAATACGCACTAACCAGAGGCGTCTGGGCAGGCCAACCGGAACATCCAGCCATGACCAGCATTGTCCGGTAGTGGCTTCTGGCAATCGCTAGATTGCAGGTTTTCGAGTCCTGCGCAGGCTTGTGGGATGTTTTGGTGAACCGTATCAATGCGTGTTGCGCATCATCATCGCGGCATCACCGCCAGCTCGACTCGTCGGCGTCCTCGCTAAGCAAGAGACGCCTCGTGGAGCTGGGCCGCATCAAGCCCCCTACCAGCTGGGCCAGATATGCGGTTTTGTGAGTGGTCACCCCAACGCCACCCCGGAATACCACCTACCTGCTCACGGCCTGCAGATCCGCTAGCACCTGCTTGACGTGTTCCTGTCCCGCATCCCGAGCGAACTTCTCAGTGACGTACGCCCACGTGGCAGCCCACCCACAGGAGCAACTAGGCCGGCTCACCTCACGCTTACCTAACTTTTCTGAACGGATCGTGATGCTATGGGTAACTCTAATGATCTTCCTGCTCCTTCCAGAGAAATCCTTACACTCGATCGACTTGGATCCTATCCATCGTGACGCTGAATCTGCCTATGACGACGAGAAGATCACGCCGGTCACCGTCTAACCGCTGGTACCCATGGTGCCAGTCAGTCATTCGGCCGGAAACCGCCTGCACTTAACCGCTGCCACGCCTTTGCTCGGGAACGTTCAGCTGACGTCGTCTCGGCGTTGCGCATCGAGCTTCACGATAGAGCGTGGATCTCGTTTCAACGCAGGACCTCGTCGATCCTGTTCTCGCCGTCGAGGTCGCCCTCGCCGCCGAAATTATCCGCATGACGGCGAACTGTCGCCTTCCGCGCAAGAATATCATCCGCCGAGAACAGATGCCGGTTGTCCTCGGTCACCACATAGCCCAGCTCACACCACGCCTCGATGAGCGCAGGATCAACACCTGTCTCCCTACCCGCTTGCCGTAACCCCTCGGTCATCTCCCGAGCCACCGCGTCCAGCTCACGGGGCCGCGGTTCGTCGGAAACCGGGTCAAAAAGATCGGATCCTCGGGCCTGGGGTCGCGACCGAACTTGTCCCGGAGACGCCGCGCCTGGCTTCCCATCATCTCGCGGAATTGCTCATGCTGCGCTGAGTCGACCGGCCACCGATAGACAGTGCTGCCATCGTGGCGATGGATCCGCTGGGTGAACCGGGGATCTTGGGATCGTTCGACCATCAGTCGGGCGTGATCCTCCCGGAGCTTCTCCTCCCGGGCGAGTTGACGCCGCTCCCGACGGGCTCGTTGCTCGGCCGTCTGGCGTGCCCGATCGCCTCGCTTTTCGGCATTTCACTCGTATCCCTCGACGCAACCGGTAAGATCGCTCTCCACAGCCCTACCCGCCCTCACCCAGTATGGTCCGACTCGGCATCAGGTATCGCAGTGATACTGCCAGCATCGATGGGCGGCTTCCGCTCTTGGCTCGACATCACCCGCCGTACAATCGACGCCGCGTGTCAGGGCGGTGGTGAACCTGATCCACGACACGCGGCACAGGTGCGGCACAGACCGTCTGGAGCGAGGCAACCAGCCCGATCCAACGGACCACGACGCGCCCGGTACCTAGGGCGAACGTACAACGTAGGCCCTCGTAGCTCAGGGGATAGAGCATCGGTTTCCTAAAGTCCTGTGTAGAACGGTGCGGTCGGGGCCCGTCTCTTTTTCCGTCTCATTCGCGTTCGTTCGCGGGCGTCCGCCAACGGTCGCGAGGGCGCTCCGGCGCAGGTCACGGATAGTGCCGATCGGAGACGGACACTGCACCGTAGTCCTGAAAATCGGAAGGTCGGCGGTTCGACCCCGCCCCTGGCCAC
>DATAWX010000252.1:0-2199 GCA_036266995.1 Pseudonocardiaceae bacterium
CTTGCGGGCATCTTCCTGGTTCATTGTGTTGAACCCGGGTGCGTACACACCCTCTAGGAACGCGCTGCGCATGAATTCGACGGCTTGCAGTGCCTTGTCGGTCTGGAACAGCACCGACTGGTCATCCGGGTCGAAGACCTCACCGCCGAGGCCCCAGAAGTACTCCAGGTACTGGACTACCAACCCCTCGTACTGCTTGCCGTCAGCGACGAAGGGCGCGATGCCGTTGCGCTCACCGACCTGGCGACCGGCCTCGATCAGGTCCTGCCACGTGATCGGCGGCCTGCCTACCAGGTCGGAGCGATAGTAGAGGATTCCCACGTCGGTGGTGTCCGGAGCCGCCCACAGCGTGCCGTTCCAGACCGCAGCCCGTACCGGGCCCGGCAGCGAGACCCGCTCGATCTCCGGGCGCAGGTCTTGCAGGTCCACCAGCCAGCCGCGCTGAGCGAACTCCGGGATCCAGACCACGTCGAGAGAAAGGATGTCGAGGCTACCGAGACCAGCGTTGAGCTCTAGCTCCAGCAGCTCCTGCTGTTCGTTGGTGGACAGCGGCAATGATTCCACCCGCACCCTCGGCGCATTCGGGCGCAGCGCATGCCATCGCGCCACGACGTCCAGGGCCCGGTCCCGGTCCGCTCCGCTGACCCCTCCCGTGGCCCATACCAGTTCTGCGCTCGAGCCTGAGCTGGTGGCGGCCGTGCAGCCGGCGGTAATCAGCGCAGCCGCCGCGGCCAGCACCGTGCGCCGGCTCACCATCGGCCCCGCGCTCATGTCCAGCTCCGGTTGCGGCGCTCGTTGGCCTTGTCGACGAAGGCGATCCGCTCCGCTCTGCTGGAGGCCAGCCGGGAGAGCGTGCGGTAGGCGGACTCCAGCCGGTCCCGCACACCCCGTTCGTTGAGCCGGTGGCCGAGCAGGGTGGCCGGGATGGGTGTGGTCGCCCCAGCCGGCCACAGTCGGTTCGCGCGCTCCCAGCCCAGAACGGTCTCGAGCACTTCGGCGATCGCAAGCTCGCGCCGCTGGTCGTCGAGCTCCAGGACATTCAGCTGTTCGGCGGCGGTGAAGAAGTCGGCGATGGGTGGCTGCCCGGCGGTGTATCCACGCGACCGGGCCAGTACTGCGCACAACCGGGCCGTGACGGCGTAGCGGGAGCTGCCTGGCACGGCCTCCAGCGTGGTGGCGGCGCCGGCAATGTCACCGAGCCCGAAGCAGACCCGGGAGAGGCCGAATGCGGCGCTCACATACGATCGGTCGGTCTGCCATACGGTCGTGTAGTGGCGTGCGGCGAGCTCAGCGGCACCGTTGCGCGCCGCGCACAGCGCCACGGCCAGCTTGGGCGCGGCCTCACCCGGCAGCGCGTCGAGCACCGCGGTGAACTCGTGGCGGGCGGCTTCGACGTCGCCGTCGACCAGTGATCTGAGCCCGCGGTACCAGTCGACCCGCCAGTCCTCCGGCTGCTGCTGGGCCAGCACGTCCAGGTCGTTGCCGGTTTCGGGATGGCGCAGCTCGATCCGGGCGCGCACCAGTCGCAGCTGTGTCTCCAGCGACGGGTCGGACAACGCGGCGAGCACCCGCTCGGTCTCGTCGGGACCCTCAGCGCTGATCGCGGCGAGCAGGCCCGCGTGCGGGTCGGCGGGGTCTACCTGCGGATCGGGCAACGCCAGCGCCGCCGCGACCGGGTCCGGGTCCACTGTGGGGAAGATGTCCGGATCGGCCCCCACCACTCGCAGCTCCGGCCCGAACAACGTCGACACGGCGGGGAACGGTCGGGCCTCCTGCGCCGCGCGGATCTCCCGCAGCACACCTTCCAGCTGCTCAGCCATGTACGCCGCGGACGCGAACCGCCGGTGCGGGTCAGGGTTGGTCACACGGCGCAGCAGCCCAGCGAACGACGGGTGGGCGGCTAGCAGCTCCACCTCCTGCGGGCCCGGAATCGGCTCGTTGATGGAGAACCCGGGAAACGGGAAGCTGAGCACTGCCATCATCCGCCCGACCGTGTAGAGATCGGTTGCGACCGACGGGCCGTGTCCTGTGATCATCGGATCCTGGTAACCAGGCTTACCCCAGACCGGGCCGTCCCGATCATCTATCCTGCGGACCGCGCCCAGGTCGATCAGTCTGACGCCGTCCGTGGAGTGGATCACATTGTCCGCGGACAGGTCGCAGTACAGCAGGCCACGCTTGACGTGTAAGTGATCCAGC
>DATAWX010000253.1:0-4968 GCA_036266995.1 Pseudonocardiaceae bacterium
CTCGATTCGGGCCGATCTATCGCCGAGGTGGCGAATAGTATCGGCGTCCACGAGATGACGTTAGGTAAATGGGTGAAGAATGCGAGGGAATCCGGCCGGGTTCCTGGCAAAGACCTGTCCGAGTCCGAACGGGCCGAGCTGGCACGACTCCGCAAAGAGAACGCCGTCCTGAGAATGGAACGCGACTTCGCAAAAAAAGTTGCGGCCTGGTTCGCGAAGGAACAGCCGTGAAGTACGCGGCGATCGCGGGCTGGGCCGCCGACAAGGAGTACTCGGTCACGTTCATGTGCGCCCAGCTCGGGGTGGTCCGCCAAGGCTACTACCGGTGGCTGGCCGACGGGCCGTGCCAGCGTGAACGCACCGACGCCGAGCTCACCGAGACCATCCGCGAGATCCACCGCGACCTGCGCGGTGACCCCGGGGTGCGCCGGGTCTGGGCAGAGCTCGTCGTGCGCGGCGTGCGGGCCGCCCGCAAACGGGTCTGGCGCCTGATGAAGGCCGCTGGCCTGCGCGGCCGCCATCCGCGAGCCTGGAAACGCACCACCATCGCAGGTCAGCGTCCGATCGACGCCCCGGACCTGATCGGTCAGGACTTCACCGCCACAGCACCCAACACCCGCTGGTGCGGCGACATCACCTACGTGAAGACCGTCGAGGGCTGGGTCTACACCGCCACCGTGATCGACCTGCACTCCCGCAAAGTCGTCGGCTACGCTGTCGCCGATCACCTGCGCACCACCCTGATCGTCGAAGCCCTCGCCGCCGCGCTGGTCACCCGCAAACCGCCGGCAGGTGTCATTTTCCACAGCGATCGCGGCTGCCAATATACATCGATCGAATTCGCCAACTTCTGCGCCGAGAACGGCGTCGTCCGCTCGATGGGCAGACGCGCCACCTGCTTCGACAACGCGGTCTCCGAATCGTTCTTCGCGACCTACAAGAAAGAGCTCATCCACACCCGCCCATGGAACAACCTCACCGAGGTCCGGCAACACACATTCCTCTGGATCGAGGGCTACTACAATCGTCGCCGGCGGCACTCCACACTGTCCTACTTGACACCACTCGAATACGAGCTAGGATTCAGAAAATTAACCGACTTGGCAGCCTAAACGGTGTCAATAAAATCGGGAACACTCCACCACCACCTCGAAGACCGGGTCCGCGCCCACGTGCTGCTGTGCATGCTCGCCTGCTACCTCGTCTGGCACCTGCGCCGGGCCTGGGCCGAGCTCACCTACACCGACGAACATCGACCCATCCAGAACAACCCGGTCGCCCCCGCGACCCGCTCATCCACGGCCGACCGCAAAGCCTCCCGCCACACCGACACCGGCGGCAACCCCCTGCACAGCTTCCGGGGCCTGCTCGATCACCTGGCCACCCTGACCCGCGTCCAAGCCCGCTTCGCCGCCACCGAGCACACCATCCCCATGCTCACCGAAGCCACCCCAACCCAACGACGCGCCTTCGAACTACTCGCCACTCCCATCCCACTGAGCCTCAGGTAGCCAGAACAACCACCGCCCCACACAACGAAACCCCTGGTGAACAGGGGTTTCGTTCGTCATAGCCCACTTAACTTCGGCTTAGCCTCGATCCACCGATGGTGAGGCTGTGGTGATCGGGTTGTAGCGCGAGAATGCCCTTCCGAGCTGGGAAGATCGGACTTGTCGAGGGTCCGGAGTTCCCCAGGCGAAAGGGCATCTCTGAGGTGCGACTATCTCACAGTCCTCGGGCTGTTTCAGCGGTGTTCGACGACCCGAATCTTGTGTCGTGTGCTGGGCTGTTTCCAATGGTCGCGTTGGCTCGCGCCGCGGGGCTGCACCGGTTGGCCGATGAGCATCTGAGTGTCCCGACGGACAAGGGCGCGAACCCTCTTTGCCAAGATCGTCTGAGACACCCGGTGTGAGTACCGGGGTTCCTGGCCAAGGGTGGGATCGGAGACCCTTGTGTACGTGTCCACCCCGTCTGACGACCATCCCAGTCCCTCGATCGCGGGGGCCGATCCGGCTCCACGCCCGTCGCGGCGGGTGTTCAGCCCGGAGTACAAGTTGGCGATCGTCACCGAGTATGATGTCAACGGCAGGCGAAAACTGACCCCCTGGCGGCAGTTGAAAATTGACCCCCTAGCTTCCTTTTGATCTTGGTTGGGTACCTCCGGTCTGCAGTCAGTGATCGTGGTGGCCCTCCTCTCTGGCGGTTGGGGGAACGCGGCCCAGGTCTCGGTCCTTGAGCCGGTAGCTGTCACCTTTAAGGGCGAGAACTTCCGCGTGATGGACTAATCTGTCAATCATTGCGGCGGCAACAACATCGTCTCCGAAAACTTCTCCCCAGCGGCCGAACACTTTATTGGAAGTAACGATCAGACTTGCTCTTTCATATCTGGAGGAGACAAGTTGGAAGAACAGGTTCGCCGCTTCCGCCTCAAACGGGATGTAGCCCACTTCATCCACGACTATCAGTGGGTAGCGGCCCAGCCGGGTCAGCTCGGCCTGGAGTTTTCCTGCGTGGTGCGCGGTGGCGAGACGATCTACCCACTGGGCGGCGGTAGCGAACGCGACCCGGTGCCCGGCTTGGCAGGCCCGTAGGGCTATTCCAATCGCCAGGTGCGTTTTTCCGGTGCCCGGTGGGCCGAGGAAAACGACGTTGTCTTTCGCGGTGATGAAATCCAGTGTGCCGAGGTGGGCAATGATATCGCGTTTGAGTCCCCGGGCGTGATCGAAGTCGAATTCTTCCAGCGATTTGCGTGCTGGGAAGCGGGCGGCGCGGATGCGGGCTTCTCCGCCGTGAGACTCCCGGGCGGCGACCTCCCGTTGCAGGCAGGCGACCAGGAACTCCTCGTGGCTCCAGTTCTCCGAGCGAGCGCGCTCGGCCAGGCGAGGCACCGATTCACGCAGCGTCGGTGCCTTGAGCGCTCGGGTCAGGAACGCCACCTCGCTGCCCAGATCACGCGACCCGGCGGCAGTCGGGCTGGTCTTCGCGCTGGCGGTGGTCTTGGTCGGGGCGGCCATCATGCCACCCCACCCTCGGGGACGTCGGTGATGCGGGCGACGTCATCGAGGCCGTCGTTGTGGCCGTCATCGAGGCCGAGGGCGGTGTCGTAGTCGGCCAGACACCGGATTTCCACTTCCGGCTCGGGAGCGGGACGCACCAGCCCAATCCGTTCCCGGCGCAACGCCCGTGCAGCCGCGACGTGCTCGGGCGTGGACAGGGTCTGGTGTTTGGCCCAGATCCGCTCGTGGTCAGCCACCAGCTGGCCCTCGCAGTAGGCCCGTACTCGGGCCAGGTCAGCGACCACCTCGATCCGGCGCCCGATCACCGTGGGATGCACGGAGTAGTCGTTGCTGTCCAGACGGACGTAGTGATCACGAGCCAACCGGGTCGAGGTCCGCCACCCGGTGACCGGCGCTACCGGCGGCAGCGCCAGCATCGCCGCCCGGTCGCCCTCGATCCGATCGATCGGGGCGCACCCCAACGCCCGACGCCGCCGCTGGTTGACCAGCGTCACCCAGTCGCTGAGCTGGGCGTTGAAGTCCGCCGGCGACCCGAACACCCTTCCGGGCAGAAACGAGCGCTCTAGATAGTCGTGGCACCGTTCCAGTAACCCTTTCGCTTCCGGGTCCGCCGGACGCAGGATCACCACCTTCGCGCCCAGCGTGCCGCGAAAGCCCTGGCATGCCTCGGTGAGCTCGCTGCGCCGGCCCCGCCAGCGCCCGACCGCGCCTTCGCCGTCCCAGACCAACACCCGCGGCACCGCGCCGAGGCGCCGCAACTGCCCCCACCAGCCAGTGAATAAATCCTCCGCGGTCCGGGTCGGAATCAAGACCGCGGACAACCACCGCGAATACCCGGTGATCATGGTCAATACTGGCAACTGGGTCGCGGTCCGGACTTGCCCATAGCCCACCGGAAGTTGGATATCGGGAAACCAGAAGTCGTTTTGTGCGATTTCCCCAGCGACATAACTAGTCCGACTTGCCGGGTCCGGCGGCAGATACACCGGACGCAATTGGGCGACCCGGCCCGATAACGTCCTGATCGACCGCTCCCAACCGATCCGCTCGGCGATCACCGTCGCCGGCATCGTCGGATACGCCGCGAGCAGCTCACGGATCCGCGGCTCCACCTCGTCCGCAATCGACACCGCCGGCCCCCGCGAATACTTCGGTGGCCGATCCGCCGCCAACGCGGCTTTTACCGTGTTCTTTGAACACCCCAACACCCGAGCAATCACCTTGATCGGCATCTTCTCCGCACGATACAACCGACGAATCTCAGCCCAATCCTCCACGCCCAACACCCCTTCGTCCTCCCTGACTCGGTGTGAGCCAGGATCACGGCCCAGGGGGTCAAAATTCGGTTGCCGCGCGGGGGTCAGTTTTCCCGTGCCGTCGACACCAGCGAACGGAACATGTTCAAACCGACGGCGAGCGGAACCGTCAATCGTGTTTGAAGTGGCTGGTCACGGTCCTGGCCGTAAACTTGCACTCTTCACCCTGGGCCACGCAGGCAGCCCAGAACCTCAGCATGGTATGGGCTCGAAAAGTCGACACTGGCTGTGAGCTGCAGCTTCACTCCGAGGCACGCTCACCACGTGGAGCAGATTCGAACAGGTTCAAAATAGTTTAGAACCTGGTCAAATCTGGAGCTGGCCCGAGCCGGCGATCGTGTTGAAGTTGCTGGTCACGGCGCTGACCGTGAACTTGCACCCTTCACGCCGTCCCGTACATCTTGACCGACCTGTACGGGTTCATCGCCACCGCCGTCGCCGTCGCCGTCGCCGTCGCCGTGCTGGCCACCGGGTTTCACCCGCGCGGGCGTGATCACCTCGCTCGTCGTCGTGGGGTTGGTGGTTCGCGGCGGCGTCGGCCTGGTCTGTGACTCCGGGTGGGTCTTTCCTCGAGGGGTGGGTCTTTCCTCGAGGCCGCCCGGGTTTCCTCGAGGCCGCCCGGGCCGGGATGGATC
>DATAWX010000254.1:0-9246 GCA_036266995.1 Pseudonocardiaceae bacterium
CGGTAGATGATGCTTTCGGTTTCGGCAAGACACATGACACCACGGCAGTCGCCGAGAACGGACCACTCGATATCCTCGCCGTGGGCAACGCGATCGGTGATCTGGCCCACTTGGGACCCGGATGCACACGCCTTCCGCACACCGCAGGACGCGAATTACTCGACTGGCAAAAAAAGATTCAACACCTCTCTCACCAAGCTTCGCTACGTCATCGAACACGCCATCGCGAACTTCAAGTTTTGGCAATGCATATACACCGTTACGACTATCCCTAACTGAGCCGTTCGGGTTACTACAGAAACCGTAGGCTTACACTTGGACGGGGTCTGTTGCGTCGGTGGAGAGCAAGATCAGGCAGGCTTGGTCGATGCGTCGTCGCTGTCGTCGAGTGCCAGTATCGAGGTCCAGCTTCGCGGGAGTTTCGCTTCTCACCGGATGTGATCACGCCCGCGGTTCGCTGGTACCTGCGCTACGGGATCTCCTATCGAGACGTTGAAGAACTGCTGGCCGAGCGTGGCGTCACCGTCGATCACGTGAGCGTGTACCGGTGGGTGCAGCGGTTCACCCCGCTGCTCATCGACGCAGCACGACCCTGCCGGCGCACCCCTGGCGACCGGTGGTCCGTCGACGAGACATCCGTCAAAGTCTCTGGGCGATGGGTCTATCTGTATCGGGCGATCGACCAGTTCGGCCAGGTCATCGACGTGCTTGTGGCCGAGAAACGGGCGGCTACCCGCCGTTCTTCGCCGGTGCGCTGGAGCACGGTCCATCACCGACCGAATTGACCACCGACCGTGCGCTCTCCTACCCGCGGGTGCTCAATGAGCTGCTGCCGAGCGCCTGTCACGTCACCGAGCAGTACACAAACAACCCGATCGAGGCAGACCACGGCCGCCTGAAATCCCGACTGCGGCCCATGCGCGGGCTCAAGCGGCTGCGCTCAGCGCGAGTCATCAGCACGGGACACGTCTTCATCCAGAACCTCCACCGCGGTCATTACGAACTGGCCACCGACATCGATCCCCGGCATCGGATCCCGGGATGTCTTCACCGAACTCATCCTCGCCATCTGAGCTATGCACCGCAACGCCCAACCGTGCCCACCACGCGACAACGCAACAGCGCCCTTCGCAGGATAAGTTGGTACATCTGTCGGCACGGAAAATGGATGAGTGCAAACGACGATGACTAGGCCGTGCTCGCCAATTGGCGAGCACGGTAAGCCAGGTCACGCGACGTGGAGTCAGCCCGGACGTCCAGCGCCTTGAGCAGTGGGGCAAGTTTGACACGTCGGGTACGAAGAGATCGCAGCGGCGCCACACCAGCAATGGCACGCTGAGCCAATGCGCCTGCATTTGATTGACCGGTCTGCGTATGAATCGTGGCTAAGGCGATATCAGCCAACACACCTTCACGGCGTGAGGTTCCCTCTGCCGCCCATTTGCGCACCGAGCTCGCCGCGAACCGTTCAGCGGTGTCCAACCGCCCAAGCCGCAGATACACATACGAGGTCACACATTCCATGTCGGCGACGTCATACGCAGTAGCCGGCCGCCACTCCCGCGCAGTCTTGAGCGACCGCTCCGCTGCCTCATCGTGCCCCATGGCTGCCAACAGTCGCGCGGACTCGACGTTCAGCCACGCCGCCGCCTCAGCCGCCCCCGGCGAATCCGGAGCCTCGCCGAGCTTGATCAGCCCGAGCTGGCAGGCCTTTAGACCATCGTTGTAGGCCCCTGCGTCGCGCATCTGAATGCCCGCATGCCGCAACGCTGAGGCCACCTGCACTCCGTCACCTGCGCCAGCGGCCAGATCCATCGCCGTAGCGAAACACGCCCGAGCCTGATCATGCAGGCCCGAGTCGACGCAGCACCATCCGGCCAAAGTGTGCAGGTCGGCCAGCGCTGACCCCAGCTCGGCTTTGATCGGCTCGCTGGAAGGCACCGACATCAGCGGTCGTGATCGGTTGGCCACCGCAGTCACCACGTCGGCGCCGCCACCGTAGGTGCGGGTAACGGTGCGCAGCTGGGCGGTCAGCCCTTTGACTGCTGCTACGTCAGACGCGCCCAGCCGGGACGGCAGCGGTGTGGGCGTATTCGGCGGCGTGGGTAGCTCCAGCACCTCGCCGAGCACTGGTGCACCCAGTAGGGCGATGCTGGCGGCTGCGAGCAGTGCGCGGCGTCTCATGTCCTCGTCGACGACCTCCTCTCCGACAGCCGGGTCCACAGGCTCGGCAACCTCATCGTAGGCCAGTCCCATCCACGCACGCGGCACTCCGAGCCCCTGAGCAATGCGCACCAGCACGTCGTAGGCCATGACGCGTCGGCCCTTGAGGATCTCCGAAACCTCGGACTGCGACTGCCCGGTCAGGTTTGCGATCTGTCGCTGACTGACCCCGCTCTCGGTGAGCAACCGGTAAACGGCGGAGACATCACGCGCTGCCAGCGCACGCCGGGCGCGTTCGGTGGCCAGTCCTTGAAGGTGCCGAACGCTGAGAGTGCCTTCCTCGTCCTGCACCGGCCTCGCCGGAGAGTTCCGATCCGGCATCGTCTTCCCGTCCTCCCGTTGGTGTGTCGCAGTGTCGTCGCGTTCAGATCGGATGCGAGGATCGTAGCTGATAACAAGCTGATTTCATTAACAGCGGCTTGATCGTAGGTGACCATCGCGGACACCCATCCTCCGATGGCCCGCGCCGTCCTCACCGCGCTGACGGCGCAGCGAAGATGACTGGTGCGACGGGTTCGAGGGCCACCCGTCATGTGACCCGTTGCTGGTAGACGTGATGGCCTACCCGTCAGACGCAGTAAAGAAGTCGGCTGGGTACCAGCGTCTGCGTCAGCAGCGGCATGGACCTGCAGATGCGGCGCCCGATTGAGCCGTCGTCCCGTTTCCACTCCCTGCGCTGTCCGGCACGACATGAGGCACGCAGGGAGCACCCTCCCGGACCGCTAAAAATCGCCCTTTAGGGGTGGTGAGTGCTGGTCTACCTCGCCCGGGATTATCTG
Organism: Pseudonocardiaceae bacterium; assembly: GCA_036266995.1. Lineage (GTDB taxonomy): Bacteria > Actinomycetota > Actinomycetes > Mycobacteriales > Pseudonocardiaceae. The sequence goes on from DATAWX010000254.1 coordinate 3,003, forward strand.
CCTTGCCGCAGCTCAGAGGTGAGGCAGGCCCCTTGATGGCGGGTGAGGCACGTGCCCTAGCGGTGGGTCAGTGCCTCGCCGTCTGCCTCACTCGGGATCGGCTGCGGAACGGCCGGATTCGGGGTGCTGAGCGTCGAGTGCGGTGATGATGTCGGCGGCGAGCACGACGCGTTGGCCGGGTTGTCCGTCGAGGCTGCGTTTCCTGACCTCGACTCCGCTGTCCTCCAGCGCGGTGGCGAACTGTTGCGCGGACCAGCCGCCGTAGGTGGACTCCCAGCGCACCCGGAGCTGGTGGAGCACGTCGGCAGAGCGCAGCTTGTCGCTGCCGTCCAGCACGGCCGCGACGTCGACCAGGAGGTCCCGGACGGGCTCGAAGTCGGCAGGCTGGTCGGCGGTAACGATGCGTCCGGTGCGATGGATGATGTCCATCGCTCGGACGATCACGGTGTAGGCGTCTTTGGTGGACACGTAGTGGGTGCGCACGATCGCGAACGCCTGACCATTAGGAATATCCTCCACCTCACCGGTCGCGACGACGGTGCCGGCGTCGGAGCCGGGGCGTAGGTCTTGGGGTCGGGCACCGCGGTCGGCGGCGTCGGCAAGGATCATTTTGGCGGTCTCGTGGTTGGGGACGTTGAGGGCGCAGCGCACGTGGGCGCCTTCGCGGACCCGGGCGGGCAGGGTGCGGTCGTCGGGGCGTTGGGTGGCTTGCAGCAAGTGCACGTTGACCGCGCGAGCTTGATCGTGCAGCTTCTTGGCGGCCCGCCAAGCCCGGGCGTCGTCCTTGGCTCCGCCAATGGGGTGTGGCGCCCCGTAGAGCACCTGGCACTCGTCAACGAACAGATAGATCGGGTGGAACCCGGAACCTTTACGGCGGGACACCTCCCGAGGGATCGCCCCGACGATCCCCGCGGCCCGTTTCGCATCGTAGCGACGGGCGACCTCCCCGACCGCCCATTCGAGCATCTCGGCAGTAGCTTCGGCGTCTGCGTCGGTACTGCCCTCGATCAGGGTTACCACCCGGGGCTTGAACATCGACCAGTCACCGTCACCCTTCAAATCCGAGACGTGCAGCTCGACCGTGAGGTCAAGGGCCAGCCCCAGCGCGAGCAGACGCAACACGGTGGACTTGCCTTGTTTGGACGTCGCTCCGATGAGCCAGTGCTTTTGCAGCATGCCGACCGTGATTTGCTCGGCGCGCATGGTCACGCCCCAGGGCAGCCGATCCCGGAAGACGTCGACCTCGCCATCGGCTAGGAGCGGCCAGGGTGGGGCGGGTTTGTCCATGGTGCCCTTGTCGGCGACCCACAGGTCCAGCACGCGGGCGTCGGTGTCTTTCTCCCGCTGGGGCCACACCTCATGGCGGTGCCGGCCGAGGTTCCCGGCGAGCAGCTCGACTTTGGCGCTGGAGAGCAGTTCGGCGGCGGTGACGCCCATCGGCAGGCGGACCTGGGTGTAAGTGCCACCGCCCTGCTCGCGCGGTGTGATGACGTATTCCAGCGCCCCGCCGTCGGCGAGGTAGCGGGTCAACGCCGGAATCTTGACGTGCCGCAGAGCGGCGGTGATCACGTCAGCGGTGATCTCGGCGTCCTCCTGGGCACGCTCGTCCGGGGAGAACAGCCACCGCGGCGGCTGCGCCGCCCGCCGACCCTCCCGCCACGCCGCCATGACTAGCGCGGGCAACCCTCCCCATAGCACCGTGCGCACCGCGACCGACAGCGCGGTGAGCATCCCGTCGAGGACGTGCTTGATCAGCGACCACCACCCCGACCAGCCCATGCTGCCCGGGGTGAACGCCAGCCACAGGCCCACCACGACCAACAACCCGGCCAGCACGCACAACACCACAAACAGCGCCCTGAGCCCCGCGATCAGCGTCGCCGGGAGCTCCCGAAGCCGCTCAGCGCGGCCGTCCTTGAGCGCAACCAGCCGCTCAGTCCATTCGGCCAGCGCCTCTCGGTCACCCGCCAGTCGCGCCAACCGAATCTGCTCTCGCACCGGGCCATGGGTGAGCGCATCGACAGCACGACGTACCCAACTCGCGTGACCCGCACCCGCGGTGTAGACAGCGCGGGCCGCCACCCGCGCGGACTGCTTCACCCTCGATGCCACTGCCGCGGTGACCTTCTTGGGGCGATCCGACTCTCGGATCGCGGCCGCTATCGCGAGGACGGCCAGGCGGTGCGGGCCCCGGCGCCGGGCGTACTCAGCGTCGGTGATCAGCTCCCCGTCGAGCACCTCCGGCGCCGGGATCACGGCCGATCTGGGCCGATCCGCCTCATCAGCCTGTCCGGTGGACAGGGCAGGTGACCCCCCGGTGGCGGCCACCTGTCCTCCTTGTGGCGGGCTCATCGCCGGTCACCTCGCCGGTGGGTGACCTCCAGCGAGGTCACCGTCAGGGCTTTGGTGAGCACGTGCCCGGCGATCAGCGCCGGCAGTGTGAGCACCACCCAGAACAGCGTGCTCCCGAGCGCGTAGGTGATCACCAACCACTGCGCACCGACGATCACACCGGCTGTGACCAGTACCTGCCCGGCCAGTGAGACGACCCGGGAGGCTGCGTGCGCGGCTTGTGCTGCCCGGTGGGCTCGCCGGGTGCCCGAGCGCCACATCATGACCACGACCACCAGCACGCCGATCACGATGATGACCTGCGTCGGGGTCAGGTTGATGGTCATGGTGTCGGCCCTCCTTCCTGATCTGTTGGTTCTTGCTGGCGGCGGTGTTGTCGCCAGATCGGGTGCAGCGCGCGCCGGTCGTCCTCGCACGTCGCGCCCCACACGCCGGTGGTGCTCATGCCGGCGTTGCGCAGTTCCAGCTCTAGGCACTGGTCGATGACCGGGCATCCGGCGCACAGCCGCGTCGCCAGCTCCCCGTCGCTGGGTGCGCAGTCGTCCCAGTCCGGCTCCTGCTCAGGCCACAGGCCCCACAGGCACAGTCCGCGGCGCACGACGACGGTGTTCAGTACTTCAGTCGGGACTTGCCGCCACCGGTCCAGCCGAGCAGCGTTGGCCTCGTAGTCCGGTGTGTCGTCGGGGATCACCACGGCGCACCCCCAGCCAACCGCGCGATCTCGCGAGCGGTGCGCCGTTGGGTGGCGATCGCAGCGACATCGACGCACCCGCCGGACTCGGCCGCCTCAGTCACCAACTTGTGCAGGGCGGCCGCTGGCACGACGTAGCGGGTACGGACTCGAACGGCTGGGAAGGCGTCTTCGCGGATAGCCCGGTAGAGGGTGGCGGGGTCCACGCGCAGGATCTGCGCGGCTTCCCGCACGGTGTAGAACGCCGGCGGGCCGGCGTTGGGCATAACGGTACTCATCTGAAACTTCTCCTATGACGTGGTTTCATCAGTATGTTGACGATTTCAGCTTGCATGAGTGCGCGTTTGTGCAAGGCCGCAGCGGAAAACGGGGTGTCAAGCCGCGGGATCGCGCAGACCGGCTAACCTCGGCGCGACCGGTGGAGCGCGGAGGAATACGTGTCGGAGGATTGGGTGGCTGTTGCGAACGCCATCAAAGAGCGCGTGAATGAACTCGGGTGGCGTCAACGCGAGCTCGCGCAACGCTCGCACGTCTCCCAAGCGATCGTGCGTGAACTCCAACATCACACCGTCGAACGGCGCCGTAGCGCGCGAACGCTGGAAGCGCTGTCCATCGCGCTCGGATGGCATCCCCAGCACCTCGTCGCTGTGCTGCGCGGCCGCACACCACCCGAACTGGGTGAGCCTATAAGCGATAACGGCAGTACCGTGTCGTCCCGTTTGGACGCAATCGACGAGCGTCTGGGCGAGATCACAGATCTCCTCCACGAGATGAACGCCAACCTGACGACGGTGGTCAGCCATGCGCGCACCGACCGTTAATGGCGTCTTCAGTAAGGAGGTTGCAGCGGGTTGGTGACCCGGGTTCGGGTGAGTGACGTTCAGGTGCATACGTATAGAGTCGTCGTCACGCCGCTTTTTCGGTAGACGACAACGGCCGACAGACAAGGACAGCGGCAATGTCCATGGACATCCGGACACCCACGGACAAGCGCGTTGTCCCTAACGGCGTCCTCGTTCGTCTGCGTGAGGAACTTGGCTGGGGTCGGCCACGCCTAGCTAAGCAATTCGAGGTGGTCGGTCGCCGCCACGGCATCACGACTCCTGAACCCGCAGCCATGGAGAAACAGATCTACCGACTCGAAACGGGCCGCACTCTTCGACCCAGCCCGATTTATGCGAAGCTGTACTGCCTCACGTTCGACCGAACAACGTTGGAACTATTCGGGGACCTTTCAGCCGAGGTCCCAGCGGGCGCAACCTGCATCACGCGAAGCCATAAGTTCATACCCGTGTTCATCGGCGCGGAAGTAGCCTCGGCGCTGTCCGCAGAGGGACAGTGGTGGCACGTCAACGATCAGTGGACGGAGTGTCGACGGCGAGCGGTCGACCATCCCGCCGGCTCATGCAACCTTTACCTCTGGCCATTCGGTGTGGCGCTGTTCCACCTCGTTGAAGACCTCGCGCTTGACTCCGTTGCCCAACTCGCGGTCTGGCGACGGATCACCTATGAGCAGAACATGCAGTGGGCGCACGACCAGCTCCGGGCGCTCACCAACGTCGAGGTTGGCCGCAAGCCTTACGTGCTGAGTCTCTACTGGGTGGACGAGCCCGCATGGCAAGGTCGCGATCTTCTGACTGCACTGCGGCTCATGTGCATTCCACGCGTGCTTGTGCGGCGAAAAGACGACATCGACGAGTCGTGCCTTGGGCCTGCTGCGCTCGTCGAACGGGCGTTGCTCCAGGACGGGTTCGACCATCCCGAACTCGTCGACTTCAGCATGAAGGGCATCTCACTGGGCTACGCCTCGTGGTCCGGCGTCGTGTACCACCCCATCGCGCGAGACCGCGCACTGCACGAGGACGAGCTGGTCACCTGCGAACTCTCCGCACAAGCAGTATGGACCTACTGCGATCACCTCCGCCAACAGATCGAAAAAGGGGATGACCCGGTAGTCCCTGCCGAGTTCGGCTGGCGGTTCCTGCGCGGTGTTCGTTCACGACTAACCACTGAACGCCCGCAAGAAACGTCGCAGCACCGCTCGATGCGCGACGCCGTGGTGCAGACTAGCGGTCTGGGTCGACACCTAACCCAGGCGGTGGAGATCCTCCGTGAGTGCGACAGGACGTGAGATGATCGAACGCAAACCGGTACTTGTGGTCGTCGATGTGCAAAACGGCTTCATCACCGAACACTCACAACCCGTGGTACCGGTCATTGTCGACCTCGTGCGGCGATGGCAGGCCGCGCATGGCGACGTAGTCTTCAGCCGGTACCTCAACTACCCCAGCAGCCCATTCGAGCGACTGATCGGCTGGACCAAGATGGCTGACAGTCCGGAAACCGACTTCGTCACCGAACTAGCGCCCTACGTCGGCCCACACACACCGGTTGTAGACAAATACATCTACACGCTGTTCACACCCGAAGGAACGCAACTCGTCGATGAGCACGGTTGGACTGACCTCTACCTGTGTGGCATCGACACCGATAGCTGCGTACTCAAGACCGCCGTCGACGCTTTCGAACGCAACCTCACACCATGGATTCTCAAAGACGCCTGCGCCAGCCACGCCGGACCCGAAGCCCACGCCGCCGGGCTGTTCATCGCCGGGAGATTCATCGGCACCAACCAGATAATTCAGACCGCAAGCCTTCCCGAGTCCGTCTTGCCACTACCTGCCTGACGCGCGATCAACATAAAACGGCGGCCACGTCAGTGCCTCGTGTCGATGTAGCGGCCGGAACGGCCACCGCAGCGACTGCCGTATGGATCGTTGTGCTGGCGGAGTGAGGAGTTCCGTGTCGTGTGGGCGAACTGTCGGCCGCAGCGGGTGCACTCGTAAAGGTATGTGGTCGACGACGAGCGCGATGTCCGGTTCGCGCGGGGGACGAGGGTCCTCTGCTGCGGCGGAGCGTGCAGCGGTCCGTGCGCGGAGAACTCGATGGGAAACCGTGGACGGAACGGCATCGTCGTCGTGCGAAGCGCCTGAATCCGTTCCACGCGGTACGTACGGTGTCCGCTTCCGTCGGCGCGCTCGGCATGGAGGATCAGGTCGCCCGTGCGGGTTCGGCGGAGGGAGTACGGCTCGATGAGACGCGTGCGGCCGTCGTAGTCCAGTTCGACGAGCAAGTGGTTGGCGGCAGCGAAGCGGACCGTCTCAAGAGGCACCCCGACACGCCATGTCGAGACGCTGGGAG
>DATAWX010000255.1:0-47800 GCA_036266995.1 Pseudonocardiaceae bacterium
AGTGTTACAACACTGTTACGCACTCACGAGGTCAGGTCGTCGCGGGCGTTCCAGGCGGTCGTGATGCAGTAGGTGACCGCGACACCGAACGGCTGGGTGATGATCACCCAAGCTGACTCGAGCACCGGTGCTCGCGGAAACGGCGCGCCGGTCGCGGCCCGATCAGGGTAGTGCGCCGCGGCCAGCCACAACCCGACGCGCATCGCGAGCCACGCCGCCACCAGCGAGCCGAGCACTGCGGCGACCAGCACCAGTGGGCCACGCCGCCGCCGGAACAGCCATAACGCCGCGCCGGTGAGCACCCCGGCGGCCAACCCGAATAACAGGAAGGTCGCCATGTCGTCGAAGCGGTGCTCGCTCTCCCCGACGAAGGGCAGCACGCCGCCCGGCGTGGGGGCCAGCGCCGAGCGTGCGACGAACTCGGGCGGCGCCAGCCAGGACCACAGGGCACCCAGCGGCAGGCCCAACACCGCAACCACACACAGCACGCCCAGCGAGGGAACCAGGTCGGCCCGGACCACGGCACCGGGTCGGGACGGCGCCGGCTCGGCAGGCTGCTGGACCTCTGGCTGCACCGCGCTCATCCCGACCTCGGATGCGGGCCGTGTGCGCTGCATCGGGCCGACCAGCCGGTGGGTGTCACCTGCACCAGCATCCGCCGCGCGCATTCCGGGCAGTATCGCGGCGGCTCGAGCTCCCGGCGGTGGGCGCAGCTGACGTGCTGGCCGTTGTCGACCGGGCGTCCGCAGGCGTCGCAGAAGTTCACAACGTCGCGCCCAGGGCTTTGATCGGCATGCGCAGCTCGGTGAGCATCTCCAGGTCCGCCTGCGCCAGGCGGCCGAGGTTGGTCAGGTAGTTGCCGACGATGATCGCGTTGATGCCGCCCAGCATGCCCTGCTCAGCGCCCAGATCCCCGAGGGTGAGTTCCCGGCCACCGGCAAAGCGCAAGATGGTGCGCGGCAGCGCGAGCCGGAACGCGGCCACGGTCCGCAGCGCGTCGGCGCCGGCCACCACGTCATTCGTCTCATACGGGGTGCCGGGCTGCGGGATCAGGAAGTTCATCGGCACCTCATCGGGAGCCAGTGCAGCGAGCTGGGCTGCGAACTCGGCGCGCTGCGCCACCGTCTCACCCAGCCCGATGATGCCGCCGCAGCAGACCTCCATCCCCGCCTCGCGCACCATGCGCAATGTCTCGAAGCGCTCCTCCCAGGTGTGCGTGGTCACCACGTTCGGAAAGTGCGACCGCGCGGTCTCCAGGTTGTGGTTGTAACGGTGCACGCCGATGGCGGCCAGCTCGTCCACCTGCTGCTGGGTGAGCATGCCCAGCGAACAGGCGATGTTGATCTCTGCGGTCTCCGGTTCGGCCCGGATCGCCTCAATACCCGCTTTCACCTGCGACATCAGCCGACGGTCCGGGCCACGCACCGCAGCGACGATGCAGAACTCGGTCGCCCCGGTGGCCGCGGTCTGCTTGGCGGCCTCCACCAGGCCGGGAATGTCCAGCCACACCGCACGCACTGGAGAGGTGAACTGCCCGGATTGTGAGCAGAAGTGGCAGTCCTCCGGGCAGCCGCCGGTCTTGACGCTGACGATGCCCTCTACCTCGACCTCAGGACCGCACCACCGCATCCGCACCTCATGCGCCAGCGCGAGCAGCTCATCCAACCGGTCGTCCGCCAGCTCCAGCACCGCGAGGGTCTGCTGTTCGGAGAGCCCGGCGCCCTGTTCAAGTACCTGTTCGCGAGCGACGGCCAGCACGTCGGCCTGCGGACGGGTCACGGGCGCTCCTCTCGACGGGCGGGGCTCGCCCGCCAGTCTGCCGCACCGGTCCGTCGCGGTTCAGTCGCCCACGGCGTCTGTGATGTCGTCCAGCCAGTACGCGATGTCGCCCATTCTGGAGCTCACGACGTCGGCCTGCTCGGGCGAGATCACGATGTGCCTGCCTTGGGAGTCGGTGATGGTCACCTCCGGCATGCGCAGGGAGACAGTGACCGGCCCCTTGCCACCGTGCGCCGGAATCTCCCAAATTTTCTCGACCACCGTCTCACTCATGATCTTCCGCTCGATCTCCGCACGATTCATATCTGAACCATCGATCGTTGCAAGTAACGCAAGCAATGACCTGATCGGGTGATTTGATCAACGTGGTGCACACGGCATAGTGCACGCTATGCCCGGGAACCCACACACTTCGGTCCGGTCCCGGCAGGTCGCCGCCGAGCTGCGCGCCCTGCGGGAGCAGGCGGGGCTGTCCGGTGCCGAGGTGGCCAAGCGCATGGGCATGTCACCCAGCAAGATCAGCCGGATCGAGACCGGTAACAGCGGCCTGCAGATCGAGGACGTCGCCGCGCTGCTGGGGCTGTACCAGGTGCCCGCGTCTATCCGCGACGAGCTGCTGGACCTGGTGCGGCGGTCGGAGGAACGCGGCTGGTGGACCCGCCAGCCCGGGCTGCCCCAGCTGTGGCGCAGCCTGATCGACTTCGAGGCCAAGGCCACTCGGGTGCAGAACTACGAGGCGCTGTTCGTGCCCGGGCTGCTGCAGACCGCGGAGTACACCAGGGCGATCATCCAGGGCGTTGCCCCGACTGTCTCCGAGGCCGAACTGGACAACCTGGTGGCCGCCCGGATGGCTCGTCAGGCAGTGCTGACCCGGGCGAGCGCCCCGCAGTTCTTCGCGGTGGTGGACGAGGGCGCGTTGCGCCGCCCGATCGGCGAGCCGGGAGTGATGCACCGGCAGCTGCACCACCTGCTCGGCGCGGCGGAACAACCCCACGTGACGCTCCGGGTGGTGCCACTGGCTGCTGGGGCACACGCTGGGCTGCGCGGGCCGTTCGTGATCTTGGAGTTCGCCGAGGAAACGGCGCTGGTCTACCTGGAGAACCACAGCACCGTGCTGTTCCTGGAGGAAGAGGCAGATCTGGCCGCCTACCGGGTGGCGCTGGGGACTATCCTGAATGCAGCCCTTGCACCCGCTGCAACGGCAGAGCTGATCGCCCAGCTCGCCACCGAGCTCAGCTGAACCCCGGTTGCAAAGGGTCACACGAGCACTGGAAAGGAGCCCGGGATGCCTGCGCTGGACCTCCGCGGTGCACGCTGGCGAAAGAGCAGCCGCAGCACCGACCAAGCCAACTGCGTCGAGGTCGCCGTCCTCGACGGCGCCCGCTGGCGGAAGAGCAGCCGCAGTAGTGATCAGGCCAATTGCGTCGAGGTCGCCGTCACCGCCGGCGCCGTCGCGGTGCGTGACTCCAAGGACCCCACCGGCGGAGCGCTCGTCACTCCCCCACCCGCCTGGACCGCGTTCACCACCGCGCTACGCACCGGCGAATGGGACTGAACCACGTTCGTCGGCCAGGTCCTCCCGTCCGGGTTGTCCTGTGAGCAGACCCCGTAATCCGTGGGTGAAGCTGTCGGCGCTGACGTCATCGAGTAGGGCGCGCTGGCACAGGAACGCGGGGCCCAAGGCGGTGAGGACCTGCGCGAGGTGGTGTGCGCTGACGTCGGGGGCCAGGGTGCCGTCGCGCTGGTAGCGCTGCACCAGCGTGGTGAAGCGGTCCCGCATCTGGCGGTAGTAGCCAGACAGTTGGGCACTCAGCTTCGGATTGTGCCCGGCTTCGGCCCAGACCTGGACCGCGAGGTGGGCGAGTTCGCTGCCGCGTGGTCGGCAGTCGAGTACCTGCAACATCCGGCTCAGGACCTCGTGCGGCGGTGCGGGCGGTTCAGTATCGGTGAGCATGTCCAGCGCGGCGGCGATCTCGGCCAGCACTTCTTCGATGATCGCCCCGACCAGGTCGTCCTTGCCGGCGAAGTAGCCATACACCGCACCGGCCGACAGACCGGACTCGGCGAAGATGTCCTGCATCGACGTGCCGTGGAACCCGCCTCGAGCAAAGCACCGCCGCGCGGCGTCGATGATCTGACGGCGGCGGGAGTCGCGATAGCGCTGGGACACCGGTGGCACTGGATCACCTTAACTCGAACGATTGTTCTGTTTGACCTCACGCATAGTACCTGGTAGACCTCGAAGCAGAACATAAATTCTGTTTGGAGGTGAGTCTGGTGGTTCCTGAGTCGGCGCTTCCCGAGCAGCTCAGTGGTGTGGGTGCCACCGCGTTGGGGGTGGCACGGCTTCGGGCCATGGAGGACGCGCGGCCCGACCGGCTGGTCGCCGACCCCTATGCCGGGGATATCCTCGCCGCTGCAGCGGCGGCCGGATCGCCATGGGCGGCGGTGTCTCCGCAGGCTGGGCCGGACTTCTTCGCGCTGATGGCCGACCAGGTGGCGGTGCGCACCAGGTTCCTGGATCTCACGCTGCTGCGTCTCACCCGCGCGGGCTGCGCCCAGGTGGTGCTGCTGGCCTGCGGCATGGACACCCGCGCGTTCCGGCTGGACTGGCCGGCCCACACCAGGGTGTTCGAGGTCGACTTCGGGGAGGTGTTGGCCTTCCGTGATGCGGCCTTGGCCAGCCACGGCCGCCTGCCGTGCTGCGACCGGGTGGGAGTATCCGCTGACCTGCGCCAGGACTGGCCCACGGCCCTGCGCAGCGCGGGCTTCAACCCCACGCAGACCACCGCGTGGCTGGCCGAAGGCATCCTCTATGCCCTGGCCCCCGATGCCACCGACACGCTTCTGGACCGCATCACCGAGTTGTCCGCGCCAGGCAGCACCCTGGCACTCGATCACGTCGAGGACTCGCCGTATCTGCGGGCGGCGCGCACCGCGGTGTCACCCGAGCTCGTCACCTTGTGGCAAGGAGGGCCGGCCGACCTGGCCGGGTGGCTCACCGACCGCGGCTGGCAACCCACTATCAACGACCTACGTGAGGTCGCCGCCGGCTACCACCGGAGCGTGCCAGCCGAACTCGCCGGAGGCGGCACCGACGCCAGCCGCGCCTGGCTCGCCACCGCGATCCTGCCAGAAGTGCACACCCCATGACGACCGATCACACCAGCTCACCGCATCCGGCAAGCCCTGCGGGCGATGTCGGGTCGTTTCTCACCAGTCGCGATCAGCGGAGCCGGCCCGGTAGGTCTGGCGCTTGCTCTCGGTCTGGCCCGAGCCGGTGTCCGCAGCGTGGTATTCGAGAAGAAAAACCCACCCAGACCCGCATTCCCGGGCGACGCTGATTCTTCCACGCACGCTGGAGATCTTTCGACAATGGGAACGACCAGTGAACACTGTGGCGTGGATAGACACCTTTGTCTCCGCGCCCGCGTCGACCACCGAAAACCGAGCCCACCGTGGGGACCGCCGTCGCGGCGGGTCGGCCCGTTGACCGCTTAGCTCCAGGTCGCGCCGGCCGGCTCCTTGATGAGAGCGGCGAGGCCCTGCTCGTCGTAGTGGTCGGTCGCGTCGGCCCAGATCTGATCCGGAACCGCGTCGGTCCGGTCACTGAGCCGAGTGGCGGCCTCGGTGAGCGCCAGCGCGGCCCGTTCGGCATCGCTGAAGTACGGCGACTCCCGCCAGGCTGCGAGGGCCCAGAGCCGCTCGTCGGTCTCACCTGCCTTCTGGCGGCACGTGCGCCGGCGTCGACGCAGGCACTGCAGCCGTTGATCTGGCTCGCGCGTAGGTGAACGAGTTCCAGTGTCTCCTGCGGCACACCGCCCTTGCTCATGGCCTTGTACAGCTCCCCGATGGCGTGCGACGACTGTCGTGGGCAGAGTCTGTCTAGACATGCTTCGCTCCCGCAGGTCACGCCAGGAGGAGCCGCTGGACGCCCACGTGCCCGATCCGATCATCAGCCCCGTCGAGGGAGTCGACCCCGAGCATGAGGCGCTGCTGGTCGACTCGGTGGGACTTGCTCTGCTCGTGATGCTCGACGCCCTGGCACCCGCCGAGCGCCTAGCGTTCGTGCTGCACGACCTGTTCAACGGGAGATCGTCGACGCCTTCCTCTCCGCCTCACGCGCGGGTGACTTCGACGCACTAGTCGCGCTGTTGGACCCCGACGTCGTCCTCCGCGCAGACCTCGGTCCGACGCCGACGGCAGTCTCACCGTTGGTGCGGGGGGCCGCCGCGGTTGCCGGAAGGGCACTCATGTTCGCCCGGTTCGCGACCTCCACATGGCCCGCTCTCGTCAACGGAGCGGCGGGCGCCGTCAGCCCGCAGGACGGTCGGCTGACCGCCGTACTCGGCTTCACCGTCGTGCATCACAAGATCGTCGCGATCGACATCCTCGCCGACCCCGAGCGGCTGGACCACCTCACCTGAAACCCCGGTGTGCCACGATCAACGGGCCGGACCGACGGCCTCGATGTTGGCGATGGTGAAGTCGCGTTGGGCGTTGCGCAGATGGCACCAGGAGTCGAGCCACCTACCGTAGAGCTGTTGGGGCCGGATCGCCCGGGTGCTGCGGCTGCCGTTCTTGTCGCGGTAGACGATCAGCACGTCGTTGTGGTGATCCACGGCATCGGACAACAGCTCGAGTTCGGCGTCGTCAAGGTAGTCGTTGAGCTGCGCCAGAACGTCGAAGGTGTCCGAGTCCGCGCCAGCCCCTACGGCCTCGCCCTGGGGATCGGCCGCCAGCAGCCGAGCCAGCTCGGCGGCGGGCAGCGCAGCTCGCGACTTCATGATGATCGGGCGTTCGGGCGCCGGCGCCTGGTGGTCGTGACGGGCTTCGACGATCACCGAGCCGTTAGCAGCTTCGGCCATCGGGGACAGGCCGGCTTCGCGCAGGCGGGTCAGGACTTCCTCGAGACCAGATGGGCTGGCCAGGACGGTGGGAGCGAGCCGGCTCAAGTGCAGCGTGCGCAGAGAGCGAGTGTGCAGGATCTCGGTGATCAGGGCCTCGTCGGCGGTGACGCAGGAACGCATGCCACGCACCCGAACCTGTCCGTGCCGGCGAGACGCGTCGGTGACCAGATACTCCAGCGGCTGGGGAACCGGGCGCGCGGAGATGGCAGCCAACTCGGTGAGTAGGTCCTGAGCAGTCCACCCGGTGTCGAGCGCGGCCCGGACACTGGCCGGGGTGAACCGCCAGGTTCCGGCGCCCCCGTGGGTCTCGGCGACGGCGGAGTCGCCCAGCAGCCGCGACACGGCCGCGCTCGGCTGACCGGAGACGACAGCGGTGAGGTCCGACTGCAGGATCACGCTGCACGGGGTCTCCGGGAGCAGCGCGGCGCACCGTCGCGCCAGCACCTCCACGACGTCATCCGGCGCGGACCCGGTCACCGCCAGCAGGTGCTCTCCGAGTTCCGACACCGCGTCGCTGGCGATCACCCCAAGCAGTTCAGCTTCGCCGACGGCGGCGGCCACCTTGTCCGCCCGCTGCCGCGCGTCGTAACCGTGCAAGGGGAACAGCCAGTCGATCCGCTCCCCCACCGCGTGCACCGACTCACCCGAGCGGGCGGCGGACAGCATCGCGCGCCGCAGCAGTCCGGCTGCTGACCCGAGTGGCAACGGTGGCGGAAGCTCCCGGTCTCCCTGGATGGCCCGTGCGGTCGGCGCGTGCTCAAGCGCGAACCACGCGGCGGCCAGCACGGCCCACCTCCGGCCCGGCTCTGCGGCGCGCCATCCCGCATAGGAATGCGTCGGTGCATACCCGGCGTCGGCTCGACCCAGCAGTCCAGCCGCGTAGGTCAGATCGATCCACAACACGAGGACCTCAGCAGGGATCGACAGCCGCTTGGCCATCCGCGCCCGTTCCCTAGGCCCGACCCCACCCTTCTTCAGCGCCGCGATCGGCGCCGTGCGGGCCTCGTCGAGCAGGGTCGTCACGCCCCGAAGTACCTCCTGGGCGGCGGCCTGGGCAGCCCGGCGCACCGCCGCTTCGTCTGCACCGGCCAAGGGGAAATCCGGCCGCCCAGTCAGCGTGAGCTCAAGTTCTGCCAACCAGGCGGCGACCGCCACCTCCCTGGGCAGTTCAAGCCCATAGTTGACCGGCAGCAGCAGGCCGGCTGCGATGAGCACGTTGTTCGGATCACGAGCACTGGCCCGTGGTCGGGAACGGCCGAATCCGCCGTGGTAGTCCTGATAGCCGCGCCGGAACTCGCCGAGCCGGGCCTTGGCCGGTTGCGGCAATCCGGCGATCACCTTGGCCATCAGGGGCAGATCCGTCATGAACTCGGACAGCCGCGCGGCCAGTTCTGGCTTCCGAAGTCCCTCGGTCGCCGCACCGAACGCGCCGACGGCCGCGCGCAGGTTCTCGGCAAGGACCGATCCCGCGATCGTCGCCAGCGGGCGGCCGCCGCCGATGTCCGCTAACCAGTGCGCCTCCAGCCGTTCCGGTAGGCACAGAATCCCGGCGCTGTCCCAGGCAAGTCCTCGCCTGTACAGCTCGGCCAATCCGCGGCGCACCGCCTGCTCTGAGGCATCCAGCAGCGAAACGAGACGCGGAACTGTCGCCGAGGCGTCAAGGGCGACGATGGCCTGACTCACGACGACTGTGTCCCGGTCCGCCGTCCGTAACGCGGCAGCGAGCGACTCCGCGCCACCCAGCCGCTGCGCGAGCTGGTGGAAACCACGTGGAACCGGCTGTACCAGCACATCCGGACGTGCCTGGAGCAACGCGGTCAACTGCACCTGTCCCATCCCGGACAGATACTCGACAAAGGATCTTGCACGCACGTCCGCCATTCTGCCCTCGGGTCACCCTCCGCGTGCACCGGGTGCCCCTGCACCTCTCTCCGCCACGGCCGGTCACGATCTGGCAGGCGATCATCGCGCACACTAACGGATTCTGAAACGATTCTATCGCACGCACGACACTCGTTGTTACATCTGTAACGCCTGGAGTTAGTTCGACGAAAAATGAACAAACCGCGTACTCGGATGTCGCGGACCTACGAAAGAGATCACATGTCACCGATCGGCTCGCGCCGCCACTCTCGGGGAGTGCTCCCTGCCCTGTTGACACTCTTCATTGGTGGCGCCTCGATTGCCGGATGCCAAAACGGGACGGCGACGGGATCTCCCGATCCACAATCTTCCACTCAGGTGAGCAGCAGTTCAGCGGCGCCTTTGCCTGGTTCGACTCCGCTGGAGACCGCAGCGCCGCCGCCATTACCGCCCCGAGCATCTGCGCCCCGCATCGCGGCAGTCGACCCCCCATCCGCCGGATCCGCGCAAGAAAGCGTTTCCTGCGACGGGGACCATTACCGCAACAGCGACGGCACCTGCGTCCTCCGACCTCAGCAGGCTGCCGCAGCACCCGCCGGTGCCACCGCCCGGTGCTCCGACGGCGCATACAGCTTCAGCCAACATCGGCGAGGTACTTGTTCGGGCCACGGTGGCGTCGCCCAATGGCTGTAACCCCCAATGGCTCAGTATCGGCAACGGAGCACGAGCATCGCTCTCGCCTGCACCCGCAACCTGCCGCCTGGCACGGCGTCACGCTGCTTGCGTCGGGCATTGGCCAGCAGCGGGTCGGTGGTATCCACGACCACCTCCCAGCTGCGGCCATACTCTGCGGCAGGGAGGGTGAAGGTGACCTGCCGATGGTAGGCATTGATGAGGAGCAGGAAGGAATCGTCGGCGATCCGTTCGCCGAGATCATCGACTTCGGGGATGCCCCGGCCGTTGAGAAATATCGCGACGCTTTTGGTGGCCGCAACATTCCAGTCCTCCTCGCTCATCTGCTGCCCGTTGGGGCGCAGCCAGGCGATGTCCTCGATGTTGGAACCGCGGATCGAGCGGCCCTGAAAGAACCGGCGACGACGGAACACCGGGTGATCAGCGCGCAGCCGGGCGAGATGGGCAGTGAACTCGGTGAGGACCGCATTGAGCCGCGCCTCGTCCCAGTCCACCCAGCTGATCTTGCCGTCCTGGCAGTAGACGTTGTTGTTGCCGTCTTGCGTGCGGCCTAGCTCATCCCCGTGCGCGAGCATCGGAACACCCTGGGAGAGCAACAGGGTGGTCAGAAAGTTGCGTTTCTGACGTTCCCGCAGCGCGATGATCTTGCCGGTCTCGGTCGGACCCTCGACGCCGCAGTTCCACGAACGGTTGTGGCTCTCGCCGTCACGGTTGCCTTCGCCATTCTCCTCATTGTGTTTGTCGTTGTAGGACACCAGATCATTCAACGTGAAACCGTCGTGCGCCGTCACGAAGTTGATCGAGGCGATGGGGCGTCGGCCATCTGCTTCATAGAGATCCGATGAGCCGGTAAACCGGGAGGCGAACTCGGCAAGCGTACCTGGTTCACCGCGCCAGAAATCGCGCACAGTATCACGGTACTTGCCGTTCCATTCCGTCCACAACGGCGGGAAGCCGCCGACCTGGTAACCACCCTCGCCGACGTCCCAGGGTTCAGCGATCAGCTTGACCTGGCTGACCACCGGGTCCTGATTCACCAGGTCGAAGAACGCCGACAGCCGGTCCACCTCGTGGAATTCCCTCGCCAGCGTGGCGGCAAGGTCGAAGCGGAACCCGTCGACGTGCATGTCGAGCACCCAGTACCGCAACGAATCCATGATCAACCGCAGTGATTCGTGATGCCGCACATTGAGGCTGTTGCCGGTGCCGGTGGTGTCGTAGTAGTGCTTCAGGTCACCCTCGACCAGCCGATAGTAGGCCGGATTGTCGATACCTCGAAATGACAGCGTCGGGCCGAGATGGTTGCCCTCTGCGGTGTGGTTGTAGACCACATCGAGAATGACCTCGATGCCAGCCCGATGCAGCGCACGGACCATGGCCTTGAATTCCTGCACCTGCTCGCCCCGGGTACCGAAACAGGCGTAGTCGTTGTGCGGGGCGAAGAAGCCGATGGTGTTGTAGCCCCAGTAGTTGGACAGCCCACGCTCAACGAGTGTGGAGTCGTGCACGAACTGGTGCACGGGCATCAGCTCGACCGCGGTCACGCCGAGATCACGGAAATGTTTGATCATCACCGGGTGCGCCAGACCGGAGTAACTGCCGCGGACGTCATCGGGGATCCGAGGGTGGCGCATCGTCATGCCCTTGACGTGCGCCTCGTAGATCACCGTCTCCTGGTAGGGAATTCGGAGCGGCCGGTCGTCGGACCAGTCGAAATAGGGGTTCACCACCACCGAGGTCATCGCGTACGGCGCGGAGTCGGCGTCGTTGTAGGAGTCCGGGTCACCGAACCGGTAGGAGAACAGCGCCTCGTTCCACTCGATGCGGCCGTCGATCGCCTTGGCATACGGGTCGAGCAGCAACTTGCTTGGGTTGCACCGCAGTCCTGCCGCCGGGTCGTAGGGTCCGTGCACCCGGTAGCCGTAGCGCTGGCCAGGGCTGACCCGCGGCACGTAGCCGTGCCAGACCAGGGCGTCGCGTTCGGGCAGCGTGATCCGCGTCTCGTCGCCCGCATCGTTGAACAAGCACAGCTCGATCCGGTGCGCGGCTTCCGAGAAGATCGAGAAATTGGTGCCGCCGCCGTCATAAGTCGCGCCCAGTGGGTAGGGCGAGCCAGGCCAGATATCCACTCAACCTCCGTAGCTCCGCGCTGTTCCTGCGGCGTGACGAAGCCGCCCGGCGGTGTCTTTGTATCGTCTGCGCACAGCGATCGCCACCTCAAAGCAGCACCAGCCGACGGCGGCCTACCGCGCCGCCTGGGACAATGCGGCCATACCGGGTTCATCACAGGTCATGACAGGAACGGAGGATGCTCGGTTGACTGAGCACGAGGTGCGCTCGCTGATCGGCCAGGTCGAGGTCGCTGTCCGCGATGCGATCGATCGGGTGCTACCGGAGCTAGCCGGCGCTGACCCGGTCGTCCGGCGCTCCGAGCACGCCGACTTCCAGTCCAACGCCGCGCTCGCCCTCGCCAAACGCGCCCGCACCAGGCCTGCGGAGGTGGCCGGCGCCGTGTCGGAGGTGCTGCGTGCTGCGACCAGCACGCCCCTCGCCGAGGTCACCGTGTCCGGACCCGGATTCCTCAACCTGACGCTGGCCGATTCGGCGCTGTGGCACCAGGTCGCCGCCCGGCTGGCCAGCGACCGCCTGGGCGTCGGTCGTCCAGAGCAGGACCGGCGCACCGTCGTCGACTACTCCGGGCCGAACGTGGCCAAGGAGATGCACGTCGGGCATCTGCGCACCACCATCATCGGTGACTGCCTGGTCCGTGTTCTCGGCTTCCTCGGTGCCGAGGTGATCCGGCAAAACCACCTCGGCGACTGGGGCACCCAGTTCGGCATGCTCATCCAGTACCTCGATGACCACCCCGACGCAACCTGGCGCCACGATCAGCTCACCGAAGGCACCTCGACCGTTTCCGCGCTGGACAGCCTCTACCGGGCCGCCCGCGCCGCATTCGATGCCGACCCCGCCTTCGCCGACCGGGCCCGAGCCCGCGTGGTGGCGTTGCAGGCCGGCGACGAGGACACTGTCGTGCGCTGGAAGGAGATCGTCACCGAATCAGAATTCGCGTTCCGCGAGATCTACCGCCGGCTCGGCGTACTCCTGATGCCCGAGGACTCCGACGGCGAGTCGTTCTACAACGTCCTGCTGCCCGATGTCGTCGACGAGCTGGCCGCCAAAGGTATAGCGGTGGAAAGCGACGGCGCGCTCGTCATGTTCTCCGATGAGGTCACCGGGCCGGAGGGCAACCCGGTCACGCTGATGGTCCGCAAGAAAGACGGCGGCTACGGCTACGACACGACCGATCTGGCCACCATCCGGTACCGGGTCCGCGATCTCAAAGCCGACCGCATCCTCTACGTGGTCGACTCCCGCCAGGCCCTGCACTTCCGGCTCATCTTCGAGGCAGCACGCCGCGCCGGCTGGCTCACCGACGGCATCGACGCTACCCACGTCGCGTTCGGCGCTGTCCTCGGCCCTGACGGGAAGCCGTTCAAAACTCGCTCCGGCGATACCGTCAAGCTCATGGAGCTGCTGGACAACGCCGTCGACCGGGCGCGCGACGCCATCGCCGACAAGGCCCACGAGCTCACCGATGTGGATTTGGCCCGGATCGCGGAGCAGGCGGGTATCGGCGCGGTCAAGTACGCTGATCTGTCCACGTCACGTATCAAGGACTACGTTTTCGACGTCGAGCGGATGGTGTCGTTCAACGGCAATACCGGAGTGTATCTGCAATACGCGCACACCCGTATCTGCTCCATCCTCCGCAAGGCCGGCGACAGGATCGTCGAGGTAGATCCCACGCTGCCGCTGCACCCTGCGGAACGGGCTCTCGTACTCGCTATGGACGCATTCGGCGACACCCTCGCCGAATGCGGCCGGGTCCTCGAACCGCACCGGCTGTGCGGTCATCTCTACGAACTGGCCAAGGCATTCACCGACTTCTACGAAGCCTGCCCGGTACTCTCAGCGGCAGAACCCGTCCGCACCAACCGCATCGCGCTGTGCCAGCTCTCCGCCCGCACGTTGCGCCAAGGCTTGAACCTGCTCGGTATCGCGGCACCAGAACGGATGTAAGGCGTTGATCACGGTTTGTGTGCCTCCGGCGACACATGTCGTCGTCGGAGGCACACAAACGGCGATCTTAAAGTGTTGGAGCAGTCCCGTAACCGTACCCAAACCCGAACCGCCAGCCGACGAGGGTGGCGACCCGGCCTGCTGGATGCTCCGAGTGTGCCCGGAGTGCGGCCGGCTCGCCGCCCAGGACCCACCTACCGTGTGCACCCAGTGCGGCACCGAGATCCCCGACGAGCCCTCCTAGCCGCGCGGACCGCCGCCGGCCAGCCGCTCGATGGTGGCCAGCTTGATGCACAGCACCAGCCCGTCCAGCGCCTCGGCCAGCTCAGACAGCGGGGGGTAGGTCGGTGCCAGGCGGATCACCCGATCGCCAGGGTCCTTGCCGTACGGGAACGGCGCGCCCGCGGCGGTCAGCGCGATGCCGGCGCCAGCGGCCAGCTCGACGACTCGGCTGGCGCAACCTTCCAGCACCTCCAGGGTGACGAAATAACCTCCCTCGGGCACCGTCCAGGTCGCCGCGCCGCTGTCGCCGAGCTGGCCGGCCAGGGTGTGTTGGACGAGATCGAACTTCGGCTTGAGCAGTGCCCGGTGCCGGTCCATGTGGGCGTGCACGCCTGCCGCGGTCTCCAGAAAGAGCGCATGCCGCAGCTGGTTGACCTTGTCCGGGCCGATCGTGCGCTTGGCCAGATGCCCGGTCAGCCAGTCCACATTGGCTACCGACGCGCCGTAGAAAGCCACCCCACCGCCGGCCAGCGTGATCTTCGACGTAGAACCGAACACCAATGGCCGGTCGTCGTGGCCGGCGTCACTGGCGAGCGCCAGGATGTCGGCGACCTCGTGGCGGACCTCGGTCAGATGGTGCACGGCGTAGGCGTTGTCCCAGAAGATCCGGAAATCGGCGGCGGCGGTGCGCATCCGCGCCAACCGACCAACGGTCAGCTCCGAGTACCGGATGCCTGACGGGTTGCTGTACTTGGGCACGCACCAGATCGCCTTGATCCGGGCGTCCGCTGCGACCAGCCGCTCGACCTCGTCCATGTCCGGGCCGGCCTCGTTCATCGGCACCGTGATCATCTCGATGCCCAGCTTCTCGCACAGCGAGAAGTGCCGGTCGTAGCCCGGTACCGGGCACAGCATCGCCGTCCCGGTACCCATCCCCCATGGCCGCGGCGACCCGGGCACACCGAACAGCACGGCATGCACCAGACACTCGTGCATCAGCTCCAGGCTGGAGTTACCGAACGCGATCAACTGCTCGACGGGTACGGCCAGCAGTTCGTTGAAGATCGCCCGCAGCTCCGCCAGCCCGCGCAGACCTCCGTAGTTGCGGGTGTCGGTGCCGTCGCTGGCCAGGTACTTCCCAGTCCCTGGCAGTTCCAGCAGTGGATCGGACAGGTCCAGCTGCTCGGCCGACGGCTTGCCCCTGGTCAGGTCGAGGGTCAGGCCCCGCGCCTGCAGTGCCTCGTACTCGAGACGCAGCTCGTCGAGGCGCCGGGTCAGTTCGCTGGTAGGTAACTGGGTCAGCTTCACGCCTGCATCATCCTCGACCGATCGCCCACGCGCGTGGTCGCATTACCACCCTGTTACCAGTAGGAAACGCTTGCGAGACTGCGCTTGGGGTTGCGCTTTCACGTGTGACCATCGACAGCGTGGAAGTGTCGGCTGCACAGTGACACCCGCGCTGACGCCGCGGGTGCAGGGCAAGCGCTTGGACTCGGTGGCCGACCACGCAGGTGTCGTCTCGGAGGCGCAGCATCTGGCCATGCGGGCGGACATCCGCCTGCTGTCAACGCTGCTCGGCGAGACCCTGGTCCGCCAGGGCGGCAAGGAACTACTCGAGCTGGTGGAACAGGTACGGCGACTGGCCCGGGCGGCCCTGCTGGAGAGCAATGCGGAGATCAGGCCGCTACTGTCCACGTTGGACGTCGGCACGTCCGTCCAGCTCACCAGGGCGTTCTCCATCTATTTCCAGCTCGCCAACGTGGCCGAGCAGCTGCACCGCTCGCGGGAGCAGCGCGCCCAGGTGGGTCGCCGGGATGGACCGCTACGAGCGGTGGTGGACCGGCTGGCCCATGAGGTCGACCGGGCCGAGGTGGAGGCAGTGCTGGCCCGGATGGAACTGCGGCCAGTATTCACGGCGCACCCCACCGAGGTGTCCCGCCGGTCGGTGCAGGGCATCCTGCGCCGGGTGGCCGACGTTCTCGACCAGGACCTTTCCGATGAGCAGTTGCGACGACGGCTCGGGCGGCTGGTCGACCTGCTGTGGCAGACAGATGAGATCCGACCCGGTCAGCCGACGGTTCTCGACGAGGCCCGCGCGGTCGCTTACTACCTCGAACAGCTCGGTACCCACGCGGTGCCGGACCTCCTGGAGGACCTCGAAACCGAGCTCGCTCGCGCCTCGTTCGTGCTGCCACCGCAGGCGCGTCCGGTGGTGCTCGGTTGCTGGGTCGGGGGGGACCGCGACGGCAATCCCAACGTCTCGCCGCAGGTCACCCTCGACGTCCTACGGCTCTACGCGGACCGGGCGCTGGCCATCCAGCTGGCGCTGGTCGCTCAGCTCATCGAGGAGCTGAGCGTGTCCACTCGCGTGGTCGGCGTCTCCGAGGACTTGCGGCGCAGCCTCGCCCACGACCGGCGCAGGCTACCCGAGGTCTATGACCGCTACCTCCGACTCAACGCCGACGAGCCCTACCGGCTGAAGTGCTCCTTTATCCACGCCCGCCTGACCAGGACCCAGCAGCGGATTCGCGATGGCGTCGACCACCAGGAGGGACGGGACTACCTGGGGGCGGAGTCGTATATCGCCGACTTGGAGGTGATGGACGCTTCGCTGAGCGCGCATCTCGGGGAACGCATCGCCGAGGGCACGCTGGCCAGGACGCTGCGCAGCGCCGGCGCGCTGGGCCTGCACCTTGCGTTCCTCGACGTGCGCGAGCACGCCGAGAAGCATCACGCCGCCCTCGCGGCCCTCTACAACGCGCTCGGTGAGCTTGCAACGCCCTACGCCGAGCTCGACCGCGAGCAGCGGGTAGCGCTGCTATCCCACGAACTGGCCGGACGGCGGCCGCTGACCGCCCGCTCGGCTGAGGTGCCACCAGCGGCGGCGGACGTGCTCGCCGTCTTCGACGCGATCCGGACTGCGCAGCAGACCTTCGGTGAGCCGGCTGCCAGCACCTACATCGTCTCGATGGCGAAGGGGGTGGACGACGTACTGGCCGCCGCGGTGCTGGCCAGGGAAGCCGGCTTGGTCGCGCTGGCACCACCGGGGGACCTCGCGGCCGGTGGATGCATGTCTACGGTGGACCTCGTACCGCTGTTCGAGACGGCTACAGAGCTACGTCGCGCCGGGGAGCTGCTCGACGGGATGCTGCGGGACCCCTCCTACCGTCAGCTGGTGCGAGCCCGGGGAGACCTGCAAGAGGTGATGCTCGGGTACTCCGACTCCAACAAGGACGCCGGGATCACCACGTCCCATTGGGAGATCCACAAGGCGCAGCGTCAGCTGCGTGACACCGCCGCCGCGCACCAGGTCCGGCTGCGGCTGTTCCACGGCCGCGGTGGCTCAGTCGGCCGGGGAGGCGGCCCGGCCGGGGAGGCGGTGGCCGCGTCGCCGTACGGCACCGTCGACGCGACGATGAAGGTGACCGAACAGGGCGAGGTCATCTCCGACAGATACTCGTTGAGCGCGCTGGCTCACGACCAGCTTGAGGTCCTCCTCGCCGCGGTGCTGGAGGCCACCCTGCTGCACCAGACCTCGCGGGTGCCCCCGGAGGTGCTGGTCCGGTGGGACGAGGCGATGGACGTGGTGAGTGAGGCGGCTCATGCTGCCTATCGCGCCTTCGTCGGCCTTCCCGGACTGGCCGAGTTCTTCTCCGCCGCCACCCCGGTTGACGAACTGGGCTGGCTCAACGTCGGGTCTCGACCGATGCGGCGACCGGGCAGCGGGAAGGCCACCCTGGAAGGGTTGCGGGCGATCCCGTGGGTTTTCGGGTGGACCCAGACCCGGATGCTCGTGCCCGGTTGGTACGGCCTCGGCAGCGGCCTGCGGGCCGCCCGTGCTGCCGGGCTCGGTCCCGTGCTGGAGGAGATGCGGGACTGGGCGTTCTTCACCAACCTGCTCGGCAACGTCGAGATGATGCTGGTGAAGACCGACCTGCGGATCGCGGAATCCTATGTCTCGGCCCTCGTCGAGCCCAGCCTGCAGCCGCTATTCGACACCATCGTCGGCGAGCACGACTTGACCCGATGTGAGGTGCTGCGGTTGACCGGCGGCTCGACGCTGCTGGCCCGGCACCGCCTGGTGCGCCACACCCTGCAGGTGCGGGCCGCCTACCTGGAGCCCCTGCACCACCTCCAGGTTTCGCTGCTGACCCGACGTCGCGAGGTCGACGAGCCCGACCCGGATCTGCGTCGGGCCCTGCTGCTGACCGTCAACGGGATCGCCGCCGGGATGCGCAACACGGGGTGAGCCGTAAGTCACGCGTTCCAGCGGTCGTGCTGCGACCCGCGAGATAGCTAGCTGCAGGTAAAGTAACGGTAACAACAATCGCCTAGCGTCACGCCCATGGGCGACTCAGTATCGCGGATCGGGGTCGAGGAGGAGTTCCACCTCGTCGATCTGCAGACCCGGAGAGCAGCGCCGGCGGTCGACGCCATGCTCGCCCAGTTGGACGGTACTTCGTTCGCACCGGAGCTGCAGCGCTCCCTGGTCGAGGCCAACACATTGCCCTGCGAGAGTCTCGACGAGCTGCGCGCTGAACTCTGCCGGCTGCGCCGCCGGTTGAACGAGGTCGCCGATCCCCTCGGGCTGGGTGTGGTGTCAGCCGGAACGGTTCCGCTGGTCAACCTGCTCGGCACGGACATCTCGGCCGGCGCCCGCTACGAGCGAATGCAGCACGAGTATCAGCTCCTGGTACGAGAGCAGCACATCTGCGGAGCCCAGGTGCACGTCGACGTGCCCGATCGCGACATCGCGGTTGCCGTCGTGCAGCACGTGGCGCTGCACCTACCGACCTTCCTGGCACTGTCGGCCAGCTCGCCGTACTGGCGGGGAGTCGACAGCGGTTACGCCAGCTACCGCTGCATGGTGTGGCAGCGCTGGCCGACCGCTGGGCCGCCAGGGCCGATGCATACCGCCGCCGACTACGACACCATGGTGGCCGACCTGGTCGCCTCGGGAACGATCAGCGACCCCGGCATGGTCTATTTCGACATCCGCCCGTCAGCGCACCTGCCCACGGTCGAGCTGCGGATCTGCGATGCCTGTCCCGCGGTGGACGACGTCGTGCTCATCGCCGGTCTGTTCCGGGCGCTGGTGCAACGGGCCCGCGGCTGGGTCGCGGAGGGCAAGCCATTCCCGGACACCCGGCACGAGTTGCTGCGCGCCGCAACTTGGCGAGCGGCCCGCTCCGGGCTGGAAGGTGACCTCGTCGACCTTGCCAACCCGTCTGGACCGGCCCTGGTGCCGCCGTCGGTGCTCGTCGAACGGCTGGTCAGCGATTTGCGGCCGGAGCTCGATGAATCAGGCGACTGGAAGCAGGTGTTCGAGCTATCCCAGCGGGCCCTTGCGCTGGGCAGTTCCGCCGCACGCCAGCGCCGCAGGTTCGGCCTGCGCGGCGAGCTCATCGACGTGGTCGACGGCCTGCTCGCGCGCACCCGCGGCGAGGCGATGCACCACGATCCTCCGACCGCGGTGCCGGCGACACCGGCCCTACTCGGCGGCTACCGCTTCGCCGGCTACGACGAGGCGGTGGGCAGCGACGGCCGAGTCCTGCCGCACTACGGCTGGATGTTCCGGATGCTCGACCGGCTGGGAGCTCGCGGTTTGACGGCGGCGGTGTCGGCGCTGCGAACCGAGCAGCAGGCGCGGCAGGTGACGTTCCAGGTGGCCGACGACGATCCGGACCGGCTGTTCCCCCTGGACCTGGTGCCGCGCATCGTCACAGCCGAGGAATGGGCGGCGCTGACACCCGGGCTGACCCAGCGGGTCCGCGCGTTGGAGGCGTTCTTGCAGGACGTCTACGGCCAGCAGGAGGCCGTCCGGGATGGCGTGCTGCCGGCGTCGGTGGTCACCGGCTCGCCCGGCTGGAGTCGCTTCGGAGCGGCCCGCGGGCAGCGTTCGGTGCGAGCCGCTGTCAGCGGGATCGATCTGGTTCGCGACAGCACCAATGGCTGGTTCGTACTCGAGGACAACCTGCGGGTGCCCTCGGGCATCGGCTACGCGATGACCATCCGGCGGTTGGTGCGCAGCGTGTTGCCCGATCTGGAACCACCCGCCGGCGTGGTGCCGCTGGAAGGTGTACCCGAGCTGCTGCGCAAGACGCTGCTGTCGGCGGTTCCCGATGGTGCCGGCGATGACGGGATCGCGCTGCTCAGCGTCGGCCCCATCGACGCCGCGTTCTATGAACATCGGGTGCTGGCAGAGCAGATGGATCTGCCGCTGGTCACTCCCGGGGAACTCACGGTCACCGACAGTGGGGTGTACGCGCACGGTCAGCGCCTCGATGTGCTGTACCGGCGGCTCGACGAGCAGACCCTGCTCGACGCGACCGGGGCTGACGGTCGGCCCATCGGACAGGCGATCTGCGCGGCCGTGGCTGATGGCCGGGTGAACCTGCTCAACCCGCTCGGCAACGGCGTGGCCGACGACAAACGGGTGTACGCCTACGTGCCGGACATGATTACCTACTATCTGGGCGAGCAGGTGCTGCTCGACAACGTGCCCACCTACCCGTGTGCCGAGCCGCATCACCTCGCCCAGGTGCTCGACCGGCTCGGTGAGCTGGTGCTCAAGCCGGTGGACGGCTACGGCGGTCACGGCGTGGTGATCGGCCCGCATGCCGACCGATCTGAGCTGGCCGAGCTCGCCGCCGCCGTCACGGCGCACCCCGAGGACTGGGTCGCCCAGGATCTGGTGTCGCTGTCCACCCACCCCACCTTCGCCGGCAACCGGCTGGAACCTCGGGCGGTCGACCTGCGGGCATTCGTCCTGCTCGGCGAACGCGCCGAGGTGGCACCAGCCGCCCTGACGAGGGTCGCGTCCAACGGCAGCATGATCGTCAACTCCTCGCGCGGCGGCGGGGCGAAGGACACCTGGATTTTGCGTTGAGAGGAGCTTGCTGATGTGCGGCATCGCGGGCGAGATCAGATTCGACGACAAACCGGCTGACATCGACGCGGTCATCTCCATGACCGCCGCGCTGCACCGTCGCGGTCCGGATGGCTGGGGCGTCCACGCCGGCGGCGCCGCCGCGCTCGGCCACCGCCGGTTGAAGATCATCGACCTGTCGGAGCGGGCCACGCAACCCATGGTCGATCCTGACCTCGGGCTCACCGTGGTGTTCAACGGCTGCATCTACAACTACCGCGAGCTGCGCCGCGAGCTCGACGCCGCCGGCTACCGGTTCTTCTCCGACTCCGACAGCGAGGTGCTGCTCAAGGCATACCACCGGTGGGGCACCCGGTGCGTAGACCACTTCCTGGGCATGTTCGCCTTCGCCGTGCTCGAGCGCGACAGCGGGCGGCTGGTGCTCGGCCGGGACCGGCTCGGGATCAAACCGCTGTACCTCTCGCAGACTCCTGGCCGGTTGCGGTTCGCCTCCACGCTGCCGGCACTGCTCGCCGCCGGCGACGTGGATACCGCGATCGATCCGGTGGGGCTGCACCACTACCTGAGCTTCCACTCCGTCGTGCCGGCTCCGCGCACCATCCTGGCCGGAGTGCAGAAGCTGCCACCCGCCACGGTGCGCACCGTGCATCCGGATGGCCGTCGCGAGGACCGGACGTACTGGCAGCCGGTGTTCTCTCGAGGCGCCCCGGGTCTGGATGTCACCGACTGGCCGAGCGCTGTGCTCGATACGCTGCGCCTGGCGGTGCAGCGGCGAATGGTCGCCGACGTCCCGGTGGGTGTGTTGCTCTCCGGCGGTATCGACTCGAGCCTCGTGGTGGCGCTGCTGGCCGAAGAGGGTGACCAGCGGCTGCGCACGTTCAGCGTCGGGTTCGAGGCCGCAGGCGGGGAGTCCGGGGACGAGTTCGTCTACTCCGACCAGGTCTCGGCACACTTCGGCACCGACCATCAGAAGATCATGATCAGCTCGGATCGGCTGCTGCCGGCGGTGGATGCCGCCATCGGCGCCATGAGCGAACCGATGGTCAGCCACGACTGTGTCGCGTTCTATCTGCTGTCCGAGGAGGTCACCCGCTCGGTCACCGTGGTGCAGTCCGGGCAGGGCGCGGATGAGATGTTCGCCGGCTATGACTGGTATCCACCGCTCGCCGGGGTGCCGCGGGACCGGGCCGCGGCGGCCTACGCGGAGGTCTTCGTCGACCGGCCGCACGCCGAGCTGGCCGACCTCCTCGAACCGGAGTGGCTCGCCGACGCCGACCACAGCCGGACGTTCCTCGACGCGCATTTCGCAGCTCCCGGCGCTGAGACGGCCCTGGACGCGGCGTTGCGCCTGGACACCACGGTCATGCTGGTTGACGACCCGGTCAAGAGGGTGGACAACATGACGATGGCGTGGGGTTTGGAGGCGCGGGTGCCGTTCCTGGACCATGAACTGGTCGAACTCGCCGCTGCCTGCCCGCCCGAGCTGAAGCTCGCCGCGGGCGGCAAGGGCGTGCTCAAAGCGGCCGGCCGCGGCGTGATCCCGGACGAGATCATCGACCGGCCCAAGGGTTACTTCCCGGTCCCGGCGATCCGGCACCTGTCCGGTTCCTTTCTCGACCGGGTGCGCGACGCGGTCACCGATCCGGTGGCCAAGGACCGCGGACTCTTCCGCCCGGACTGGTTGCAGCGCATGCTTGCCGATCCGAACACCGATCGCACCACGCTGGGATCCAACGCCCTATGGCAGGTCGCCCTGCTGGAGATGTGGTTGCAAGACAGGGGGATCTAGCTAGGTGAACGCAGCGAGTTCTGACAAGGCCAGTGGCTTCATGCGGCACCGGCGCGCTCGGCTCGCCGCCGAGCTACCCGGCCTCGGCTGGCTTGCCGCCGAGACGTGCACCTCACCCGCGCTGTCCCCGGATGGCACTACGCTGGCCGTGGTCTCCGACCGTGACGGCACCCCCCGGGTCTGGCTGATCCCGCTGGCGCAGCCCGGTCCGCCGGTGCGGTTGGACACCGGCGAGGACTACGTGCGGATGGTCAGCTGGTCACCCGACGGCGAGTGGCTGTGCCTCGCTGCCGCCCCTGGCGGCGGGGAGCGTTTCCTGGTCCAGGCGCTGCGCCCGGATGGCTCCGATGCCCGGGTCGTCGCCGGAACTCCGGCCGGGGTGGCGTCGATCAGTTGCTGGCAGCCTGGCGGGCACACCGTGGGTCTTGCGCAGAGCAGCGCCTCGGACCCGGCGACGCTTGACGCATACGCGGTGGACGTCTGCTCCGGCCGGCGCCGGTATCTCGCCAGCGGTATTGCGGCGACGGTATGCACCTTCAGCCACGACGGCCGCTACGCCGTGGTGCGCCTGGGTGCCCGTGGCATGCGCCGTTTGCTGTTGGTCGACACCCGGACCGCCCGCAGAGTCGAACTGCTCGGCGCCGATGCGACCATCGCCGATGCTCGCTTCGCCCCCGATAGCCGGATGATTTACCTGCATACCGACGCTGACCGCGAGCTCGCCGCGTTGCTCGCCCTCCCGAGAGTTGCCGCCGGCCATCCCGAGGCCGCCAAACTGATCGCTGCGCGCAAGGCGGTCGAGCTCGAAAGGTTCGCACTCGATCCTACTGGGCGCTCGGTCGTTGCGGTGTGGAATGTCGAAGGACGCAGCGAGCTCGAGCTTGTCAACTTGACGGGAAAAAAGAGGCGTCATGCACTGCCTCGGCCACCCGGGGAGGTGGTGACGGGCTGCGCCTTCGCCCAGGACGGCGGATCGCTGGTGCTCGCCGTGGAATCCGGCGCCGAACCCCCGCATGTCCTGCGCTATCCGCTCCCGCCAACCGAACCGGTGCGTTTGGCTCCCGTACTGCCACCATCGTGGTCACCGAACGCGCCAACCCGGCCGGAGTTGCACCGGTGGCAGGCCCGCGACGGCCTCCAGCTCACCGGCTGGCTCTACCGGCCGGCCGGTGAGCTCGGCGCGGTGCCCACGCTGGTCTGGTTGCACGGCGGCCCGGAGGCACAGCAGCGGGCCACGTTCGACCCGCTCTACCAGGCGTTGCTGAGCCACGGCGTCGCGGTGTTCGCGCCGAACGTCCGGGGCTCGTCCGGCTTCGGACGCGCCTTCGTCGACGCCGACGTCCAACACCGCCGGTTCGCCGCCATCGCCGACGTCGCCGACGTGGTCCGGTACCTCGTCGATACCGGGCTGGCTGACCCGAGCGCACTAGCCTGCGCCGGTCGTTCCTACGGCGGTTACCTGACCCTCGCCGCCATGGTGAGCTATCCCACGCTGTTTCGCGCCGGCGTCGACATCTGCGGCATCACCGACTTCGAGACATTCTTCACCCACACGGAGCCGTGGATCGCCGCGGCGGCGGTGAGCAGGTACGGCGACCCGCAGCGAGACGCAGCGCTACTGCGTGAGTTGTCACCGATTCACCGCGTCGGGCAACTGCGCGCTCCGGTGCTGGTCGTGCACGGCGCGCAGGACACCAACGTGCCCGCCATCCAGGCCGAGCAACTCGTCGCAGCGCTACGGGTCCGCGGCGCCTCACCCGACTATTTGGTGCTGCCCGACGAAGGGCACGAGATCCTCGGCACCTCCAGCCGGGCGGTCTACCTGCACGAGGTCGTGCGTTGGCTGCTCAGGCACCTGCTCGACCTCGACGAGCGCAGCGCCTGATGGCGCTGCCTGATGGACGCTGCTGAACCACCTACTATCATCCGCTGATCGAGGCTCTCACGCTGCAGGGCCGGCCACCGGCTCACGGCCTTGAACGCACCGCAAGTAGGAGGTGTGCAATGCGGCCACGAAAGCTCGTCTTCTCCCCAGCACGAAGGCCGATCTTGGCGGTCCTTCTCTTGATTACCACACTGATGGGGGCCAGCTGTGCCGCCCAAACGACACCCAGCTCCGGCCAGCCGGTGCAAGGTGGGGTCGCCACTTTCGCCGAACCGGCGAATACCACTCCGAACTACATCTTCCCGTTCATGTCCACCGCATACTTCAGTGTTACCACGGTTTCAGATCTGCAATACCTCCTGTACCGACCCCTCTACTGGTTCGGTGACAACGGCCAACCAATATTGAACGACAGGTTGAGCCTCGCCGACTATCCAACCTTCTCCGACGCCAACCGCACTGTCACCGTGAAGTTGCGCGACTACGCGTGGTCGGACAACACGAAGGTGACGGCAGACAGCGTCGTCTTTTGGATCAACATGATGAAGGCGGAGAAAAAGAACTGGGCCGTCTACGTCCCGGGAGGGATCCCGGACGACATCGACTCGATCACCGCGGATTCGCCGAACCAGGTGACCTTCCATCTGAACCAGAGCTACAGCGCGAAATGGTTCGTGTACAACGAGCTCGCCCAGATCACCCCGCTTCCGCATGCCTGGGACCGCACGGCGACAGCCACCAGCGACTGCGAACACGATGTCGGCGACTGCACCGCCGTCTACGACTACCTCACCTCAGCGGCGAAGAGCATCAACAGCTACGCCACGAACCCGCTGTGGCAAGTGGTGGACGGTCCCTGGCGGTTGAAGTCCTTCAACGCCGACGGCAACATCAGCTTCGTCCCCAACAAGTCTTACTCGGGACCGAACAAGCCGCATCTCGATCAGTTCAACGAAGCACCGTTCTCCGACAATGCCGCGGAGTACAATGTGCTGCGCTCCGGCGACAACTCCATTCAGGTCGGCTATCTACCACCGGAGAACGCTCCAGCCAAGCCGGACGACCAAGCCGTGGGACACAACCCGCTGGAGAACAACTACACGCTCGACCGATGGTACAGCTTCGCAGTCAACTATTTCGTGCTCAACAGCCACAACCCGAAGGTCGGCCCGATCTTCCAGCAGCAGTACTTCCGGCAGGCTCTGGCATCCCTGGTCGACCAGAAGTCGATCATCAAGGCTGCGGTGCACGGGTACGGCGCGACGACCAACGGCCCGGTGCCGACGACGCCGAGCAACCCATACGCCAGCGACATGACCGAGCCCAATCCGTTTACCTACGATCCTGAGCGCGCCAAGAAACTCCTCGCCGATCATGGTTGGAGCACTCCGCGTGACGGTGTGGGTACCTGCGAGCGCCCGGGCACCGGTCCGAACCAATGCGGCCCCGGCGTGACAGCCGGCACCAAACTGGACTTCCAAATGATGTACGCCACCGGCACCCCGCAGATCAATCTGGCGATGCAGCAACTGCAATCCTCGGCCACCAAAGTAGGAATCAAGCTCGACCTGCAGGGAGCGCCCTTCAACACCGTCATCGGCACCGCCATCCCCTGCGATGCCGGCAAACCCGACTGTAACTGGGAAATGGGTAACTGGGGCGCGGGCTGGGTCTTCGCTCCTGATTTCTACCCTACCGGCGAGCAGATCTTCGGGACCGGCGCCGGGTCCAACCAGGGTAGCTTCTCCGACCCGAAACTGGACCAGCTCATCGCCGTAACCCAGCACAGCGACTCGCCGGAGGCTTTGCAGGCCTACGCCCAGTACGGCTCACAAACCGTACCGGTCATCTGGGGACCTAATTACGACTATGCGGAAACAGAGATCGCGAACAACCTCAAAGGAGTCACTCCGCAGAGCCCGTATCTGAATATCACGCCGGAGGATTGGTACTACGTGAGATGACCGGATTCATCACCCGGCGGCTGCTTCAGTCCATCGTCGTCGTGCTGCTCGTGACAGTGATCGTTTTCATCCTGCTCCACCTGCTCCCCGGTGGACCAGCCCGCGCGCAATTCGGGCCACGCGCCACACCCGCGGCGATCGCGACCTTCAACCATCAGATGGGCTACGACCGCTCACTCCCGGTCCAGTACTGGCATTGGCTCACCGAGCTTGTCACCGGCAACCTCGGTTTCTCGGTGAAGTTCAATCAGTCGGTCGCGTCACTGATCGGCGAGCGGTTGCCCAAAACCCTGGTCCTCACGGTTCTGTCCACGCTGTTCGCGCTCGTCGTGGCGATCCCGCTCGGCATGGTGCAAGCGGTCAAGCGCAACCACGCCGCAGATTACGCGATCACCTTCTGGGCGTTCGTATTCTACGCAACGCCGCCGTTTTTCCTCGGCGTCGTGCTCATCGTGGTGTTCTCGGTCTACCTGCCGATCCTGCCCGCCGAAGCGCCGCAGAGTTCCTCGCTGGGGGTGATCCTGTCGCAGCCCGGCGGGCTGATACTGCCGGTGCTGACCTTGGCCTTGCTCACCATCGCTCAGTTCTCCCGGTACATGAGGTCCTCGGTGATCGAGAACCTCACCGAGGACTACGTCCGCACCGCCCGCGCAAAAGGCGCGGGAGAACGCAGCGTGTTGATCCGCCACGTGCTTCGCAATTCGCTGATACCGGTCGCCACCCTGCTCGGGCTGTCGTTGCCGGCCATCTTCTCCGGTGCACTGATTACCGAGGCGGTGTTCAACTTCCCGGGTATGGGACAGCTTTTCTGGACCGCCGCACAAACACAGGACTACCCGATCATGCTCGGCATCACCGTTCTCGTCGGTGTTGCCACCGTGATCGGTTCGCTGTTCGCCGACCTCGCCTACGCCGTCCTCGATCCCCGAGTGAGGTACGCATGACCGCCATTCCTGCCGATGATGCGGCCCTGTCTGACTCACCGAAGGCGCGCGGCGTGTTCGCGGGGCCACTGTCCGCCTTCGCGGAGAACAAGCTCGCCCTCATCGGTCTCGGTATCGTCGTGGCATTCATTCTGTTCTGTTACCTCGGTCCCCTGGTTTATCACACCGACCAGGTACACATCGACCTGTCTCAGGCCACGCTGGCGCCATCAGGGGCACATCCCCTGGGCACCAACGAGGTTGGCTACGACCAACTCGGAAGATTGATGGCCGGCGGGCAGTCCTCACTCGAGGTGGGAGTCGCCGCCGCGCTACTGGCCACGACCTTCGGCACGTTGTGGGGCGCCATCGCCGGGTACGCAGGTGGGTTCATCGACGCCGCGATGATGCGCATCGTCGATGCGCTGCTCGCGGTGCCCGCGCTGTTCCTGCTGCTGTTCCTCGCGTCGATCGCGCGGCCCACCGTCGGGCTGTTGATCCTGGTCATCGCGTTGATCTCCTGGCTCGGTCCCGCTCGATTGGTACGCGGTCAGGCATTGACGTTGCGCACCAGGGACTACGTGACGTCGGTGCGGCTGATGGGTGGCGGCCCGTTGCGCGCGATCCTCCGCCACATCGCGCCGAACGCCATCGGCACCGTGGTGGTGAACGCGACCTTCCAGGTGGCGGACGCGATCTTGATCGTGGCCGCGCTGAGCTTCCTCGGCCTCGGCATACCGCCGCCGGCCGCGAACTGGGGGGACATGCTCTCCAACGGCATCAACTACACCTACGACGGCTACTGGTGGCTGATCTACCCGCCGGGCCTGGCCATCGTCGCCGTAGTGGTCGCGTTCAACCTCATCGGTGACGCATTGCGCGATTCGTTCGAAGTTCGGTTGCAACAGCGATGAGCCCGGTGAACCCTGTCGTGACCCTGGACGATCTGCACACGGACATCGCGCTGCGCAAGGGCACGGCGCACCCGGTAAGCGGTGTCTCATTGACCGTCTGCAAAGGCGAGAGTCTCGGCATTGTCGGTGAGTCCGGCTGCGGTAAGACCATGACCGCGCTGTCGATTATTCGACTGTTACCACCCGGCGGGCGCGTCGCGCGTGGCTCGATCACGCTGGGCGACACCGATCTCGCCACGCTCGACGAAGCCGGTATGCGCAAGGTCCGGGGCAACCGGGTCGGCATGATCTTCCAGGACCCGATGACGTCGCTGAACCCGTGCATGACCATCGGCGACCAAGTCTCCGAAACCGTTCTGCTGCACCGCGACGTGACCCGCGCACAAGCGCGCGAGCGCGCCGCGGAGGTGCTCGACCTGGTCGGGCTGCCGCGCGCCAAGGAACGGCTGGACTCCTACCCGCACCTGCTGTCCGGTGGGATGCGCCAGCGCGTGGTGATCGCGATGGCGCTGGCGTGCGAGCCGGAACTGTTGATCGCCGACGAACCGACAACGGCACTGGACGCGACCATCCAGAAGCAGATCCTCGAACTCATCGACGAGCTGCGCGGCCGCCTTGGTATGGCGGTGATCCTGGTGACCCACGATCTCGGCGTCATCGCCGGATACACCGATCGGGTCGCCGTGATGTACGCGGGAAAGATCGTGGAGACCAGCTCGACCCGCGAGCTGTTCGATAACCCGCGCCACCCCTACACCGAAGCACTTTTCCGGGCCCTACCGGAAAATGTGGACGCGGATCGCCGGCTTTATGCCATTCCCGGGTTGCCTCCTGACTTGTCGAATCCCCCGCAGGGCTGCCGGTTCGCCGCTCGCTGTGCCTACGCCACCGAAGAATGTCGGGCCCAGGAACCGGAACTCACCGGGGACGGGCACCCCTTCGCCTGCTTCCATCCGCTCGGCGCGAAGGAGCAAGCCACACCGAACCCACACACCCAGCTCGCTGTCACCGAGGAAGCTTCCCCACTGCTCGAGGTACGCAACCTGGTACGCACCTTCCCGGTCACCTCGAACGGTGTACTGCAAAGGAAGATCGGTGCGGTGAGTGCGGTGGCGGACGTGTCGTTCACCGTCCACACCGGAGAGACTTTCGGTCTGGTCGGCGAATCAGGCTGCGGCAAGAGCACCATCGGCAGGTTGCTCGTGGCCGCGGACACGCCGACGTCCGGCTCGATCACGTTTGACGGCACCCAGATCAGCGGCAAGTCCAGCCGGGAGCTCCGCAAATATCGCCGGGACTTCCAGCTGATGTTCCAGGATCCTTACGCATCCCTGGATCCGCGCATGCGCGTGCGCTCGATCCTGCGCGAACCACTGGCCATCCAACATCGCGGATCCGCCAGTGAACAGGAAACGGCCATCGCCAAGCTGCTCGACGAAGTCGGGCTGTCCGGCGCAGCGCTGGACAAGTACCCCCACGAGTTCTCCGGCGGGCAGCGCCAACGCATCGGCCTGGCGCGTGCGCTCGCCCTGCGCCCCAAGCTGATCGTGGCTGACGAGCCGGTGTCCGCGCTGGACGTCTCGGTGCAGGCGCAGATCCTGAACCTGATGCGCGACCTGCAGCGCGAACATCAGCTGACCTATGTGTTCATCTCCCACGACCTGTCGGTGGTCCGCTACGTGTCCACCACGATCGGCGTGATGTACCTCGGCAAGCTGGTCGAGATCGGGCCGGCCGAGCAGGTGTACACCTCCCCCGCGCACCCCTACACCCGAGGCTTGATCGACACGATCCCGCTCGCCGACCCCGAGCGGGAACAGCGCAAGGACAGCGCCGGGGTGCGCGGCGAACTGCCGTCGGCGATGAACCCGCCGTCCGGTTGCCGGTTCCGTACCCGCTGCCCGCTGGCCACCGAAAAGTGCGCCGCGGAGGAACCGCTCATGCGCCAGTTCAGCGACCAGGGTCACGAGGCCGCCTGCCACTACCCACTACAACAACCAGCATCACGCCCGCGGTCGGGTACCTGACCGGCTCCGCCGGGGAGGCCGCCGGGTCCTGGCCACCGGTTGACCTTGCGGTCGAACAACCACGGCAGCGTCAGCGACGGTGGCGGTATCGATCCAGGTCCGGGATCCGCGAACCAGCACCCGGCCCCCGGGCGAGCCGGGGAACGCACGAAGGCCGCGCAGGGCGTGAAGCTGAGCCGACCGCGGACCCTCTTGGCCGATGTCGTCGAACGCATCGGGGCGGTCCATCCACAGGGTGGTAACCAGTCGCTCAACCTGGGCGGTGGCCGTTGGCCGAGCCCCGCGCGACCGCGCCAGCTGGGTCTTTCCCCACGGTTTCACCACGGACAAAGCCGTCGCGGTAAGCAACAGTCCCAGCGCAACCGACCTCGCCGCCAGCGTGAAGGCCTGGGCCGGCTCACCGTCGCCGGCCAGGACCTCGGGTAGTCGGGGCAGCGTCAACGCCACCCCGGTGGCGGTCAGCACGCCGGCGATCCCCGACTTGGCGACTAACCACCAATGCCGCGCTAGACCCCACTGTGTTCCCAGCGCCAGCACCACCCCGCTGCACAGCGAGGCGAACACCACCGGGATCAGCACCCAGCAGGCGATGACGCCCATTGCGACGGCGATCCCGGCTCGCGTCGCCGGGTCAGCCGAGTGCAGGCCCGTCATCTCCAACGCGACCAGCGCGCCGTCGAGCCCAAGCCATCCCGCCGACGCCACGACGTGAACCACGAGCAGTGCTGCCCGGACCCGCCGCGGTAGTCGCCGGACCAGAGGCAGGTACCTGAGGAGTGCGGCCAGCGGAGCGCTCACGGCGCATTAACGAATCCTCTCACCCCGCGTCACGGTGTTCGGGCGACCACTCAGCGTGACCACACCCGACCCCGCGCCATGACCAGGGTGGGGAGTTGCAGCGCGGTGAGGTCGGTGAGGGGATCGCCATCAACCACTAGCAGGTCTGCGCTGTAGCCGGCGCGGAGAGCGCCTGCTGTGGTGGCGAGCCCCAGGGCGGCGGCGGTCGTGACGGTGGCCATCTCGAGAATCTGATCGCGGGAAAAGCCCCAGTCCTCAAGAGCACGCAGGGCCGCCGGGAAGTTGTCGAAGGGGGCCATGCCAGCGTCGGTGCCGGTGATCAGGCGCACCCCGCGGTCGGCCATCCAGCGCACCCGACCGATGATCTGCAGTGCTCGCTCCGCACCGTACTTCTTGGCGAAGGGACGCCAGTCGTTGCTGTTCGCTGTGCACACCGCGGTCCCCGCCGCGACGATATCGGCGACTGTCTGCTCGTCAGGTTCGAAAGTGCCAGGTCCGGTCAGCCATGTGCAGTGCTCGATGGTGTCGACGCCGCGTCGACGGCTCTGCGGATGCTACTGGTGCCGTGGGCGTGCGCCGCGACCGGAAGCCCGAGCCGGTGAGCCTCCTCAACGGCCGTCCGCAGCTCGCCGGTGCTGAACTGCGGCTGCCACATCTCGGCCCCACCCGGGGTCATACTGCCGCCGGACACCATCACTTTGATCACGTCGGCCCCAGCGGCAGCGTTGCGCTGGATCTGCTGTCGGATCTGGTCTGGACCAGCGACCTCACCGCCGAGGAACCAGCAATGCCCTCCCGTCGGGGTCAGAGGGGCGGTCGCGGCGAGGATCCGCGGCCCGGCCAGTTCACCGGCGTCGATGGAATCACGCAGCGTCACCGTGAGCCCGCCTCGATCACCGAGGTCTCGGACTGTTGTGACCCCACTGTTGAGCAACTGTTGAGCTCGGCCAGCCATCGCCAGCGCTAATCGCGGTTCTGCGACCGGAGCTATCAATTTCTCGAGCCGGTCGGGTCCCACCTTGAAAGCCAAATGCACATGGGCATTGATCAGCCCCGGCAGGATGGTCGCTGCCGGGAAATCCAGCTCGACAACGTCCGCGCCAGCCGCTGAACGGAGATCGTCGTAACCGCCCACCGCGACGATCGACTCGTCCTGGACTAACACTGCGCCGTTGTCGAACCGTTGACCGGCGGGACCGACAAGAACCTGAGAAGCAGACAACAAATACCACATCGCCGGCGGCTACTCCCTCCTGCGAGATCAGGCACGGGGACACGCCGACGAGGTGATGCGGGTTGGTGGCGCAGCCCACGGCGTCGATGAGGATTCGGGAGAGCCGTTGTTGGAGGATCCCGAGGCGGCAGGTCAACTCGGTTGGCGAGTCGGCAGGAGCGACAGCTGCCGGTCGCGAACCCACCGGGCGCAACCTCGGTCATGGACCGGTCAAGAAGGCCGTGACGGCTGCGCGACCCAGCGGACCGTTGTCGCTCGACTGGGTCGAGTGGCCGGAGCCGGGGATGACGACGAGGTGGCCCTGTGGAGCGTGGGCGGCCTCCTGCTGAGCCCACAGCAGCGGAGTAGACAGGTCGTGGTCGCCAACCAGCAGCAGCGCTGGCACTGCGGGCAGGTCCTGGCCGGCCGGGAACGAGACGACTGGGGTGGATGGCCATTGCTCGCAGGTCACCGCGATTCCGTTGGCAGCCGCAGCCGCTTGGTCGTAGGGGAAGACCGTCGCGTCCGAGAGCCCGGCTACCGTCGCACGGGTGGCCTCGGCCCGGCCGGCCACCGGGGTCGCGGCGTCTCCCCACGGTCCGTGCAGGTCCTCGCACAACGTGCTCGCGTGCAGCCCCTGACTGAGCTCGTCGGCTTCGGCGGCCTGATTCTGCCGTTCGGCGGCGACGATCGTGTCGAGCTCGGTGTCGTCGCGCCGCGCGGCGGCATGCAGTGCGGCCGGCATGTCGGTCAACCGCGGCTTGCCCACGCTCAGGGAGGTGAGGGTGTCGTACAGCTCCGGGCCGTCATGGCGGGCCCGAACCACGTCGGAGAGGTCCTGCGCCGGATCCGTCTTGCACCCACTTTCCTTGCAGACCATCCGCAGCACGTCCGCGGTGCGGGTGATACCGGCTAACTCCAGCGGATCCAGGTTGTCGTGCGGCACGATCGAGTCCAGCACCAGGCGGGAAACCCGGTCGGAGTGGGTGACCGCGTACCGTTCGGCGACGAACGTGCCGTAGGAGACACCGTCGAAGCTGAGCTTGTCCACGCCCAGCGCCCGGCGTAACTCATCGAGGTCAGCGACCGTGTCGGCGGTGGTGAAGAACTGTCGGCGCTCCCCGATGGCCTGCGCGCAGGCCTGCACCGCGCCGGCGGGTGGCACAGTCAGGTCCGAGCTTCCCATCGCCTCCTGCAGTTGCGGGCACTGCAGCGCCCCGCCGCCGGTGCCACGCTGGTCGATGAGGACCAACCGGTAGTCACGCAGCACCGCCGGGTCGAGCAGCCGGCTGGCGGCCAAGGTCGCGAACGGTACCCCTGGTTGACCCGGGCCGCCGGTGAGGAAGACCAAAACCCCGCGTGGCGCGTTCGCGTTGTCGGCCAACGCGACCTGCAGCGATACCTGATCGGCACGCTTCGGACCGGGATGCAGCCCAGCATGGTCCAGCGGCACGGTCAGCGTCGCGCAGCTGAACGTGGCGCCGCCAGCACCCCCGGCGGGACTGTCGCTTGCGGGACCGCCCTCCGAACCCGGGGCAGCAGGCGCAGCGCAGGGATGTGCGCTGCTCAGCACCGGGATCTGGTCCGAAGCCGGTCCTTGCACCGGGCTCTGGTCCGAAACCGCTTGTCGCGGCTGGTTGCCGCAGGCGCCGAGGCCGACACCGATGCAGGAACCGAGGATCGCGGCGAATACGGCCAAGGCGAACCGGCGTCGATGTCGCACACCCGGATTATCCCGGGTTCGGGCCGCCATCCGGCACAATCCTGCAACGAGTGCTCCTGCGGCCCTGACGAAAGATCACGAGGCGGCTGGCTTTCGACGACGTGTTGGCTCAGTGAGCGGCAGGCGCACCTGGAACCGGGTGTCGCCCGGTTCGGAGATCACCCGGATACTGCCGCCGTGCCGGTTGACCACGATGCGCCAGGACACGTCCAGCCCTAGACCAGTGCCTTCCCCGACCGGTTTGGTGGTGAAGAAGGGTTCGAAGATCTGCTGGTGCATGTCCTCGGGCACGCCGGGTCCGGTGTCACCGATCTCGACGAGCAGTTGCTCCCCGTCGCGCGCCGTGCGCAGGGTGAGGGTTCCCGAGCGGTGCATGGCGTCGACGGCGTTCTCGATGAGGTTGGTCCACACCTGGTTCAGCTCGGCGGCGTAAGCCGGGATCTTCGGCAAGTTGGAGTCGTAGTCCTTGACCACCCTGACCCGGTCACCGATCTTCCGGCTCAGCATGACCAGAGTCGAGTTGAGGCCGTCGCGAACGTCGACGGACTGGTGCGGCGAGCGGTCCATCTGGGAGTACTGCTTGGCGGCGCCGACCAACGCGGAGATGCGGCTAGTGGAATTCTCGATCTCGCCCAGCAGCGTCTCGGTCTCGACCGTGTAAGCCAGCCACCGGATTGCACCGTCGAGGAAGGCGGTGTCCAGCGCGCCTGCGACGCGCTCCAGGTCGTCGACGCCGACACCGCCGGCGACGAGGGTCGGCGCGATCTCCCAACCGGAGGCGATGCCGTTGTCGTCGAGCCAGTCGGTCAACGTGTCCTCCCGG
This sequence comes from Pseudonocardiaceae bacterium, assembly GCA_036266995.1. Taxonomy (GTDB): domain Bacteria; phylum Actinomycetota; class Actinomycetes; order Mycobacteriales; family Pseudonocardiaceae. The sequence goes on from DATAWX010000255.1 coordinate 34,499, forward strand.
TCGCTGGTCTGCAGCGGGGACAGTGCCGGAACGCTGGGCATGCGCTCGACGATCTCTTCCTGAATTTCCGTGAGCTGCTTGAGCTCGTCGGCTCCCAGCTCGGACCCGGCAAGCACAGCGAGTTTGTGTCGCATCCCGGCGACCCGTTCCCGCAGCGCCACCGTCGCCCGGCCGGCAGCCGCCGCCGGGTTGTTCAGTTCGTGCGTCAAGCCTGCAGCCAGTTTGCCGAGTGCCAGGAGCCGCTCGCGCTGCCCGACGAGCTCATCGGTGTTGCGTATTCCGATGAACATGCCCTGCAGGAGATGCGTAGCCATCGGGTACCACTGGCGGAATACCTCGGCGAACTCAGCGGCCGGCAACGCCAGCACAGCGCTGTCGATGGTGGTGCGTACGGAGGTCGTGTACACCTGCGAGACCTGGGTGCCGAGGTAGAACTGCGTGGCTCCGGCGTACCCGCCGGGCTGATCACTGCGGGTGAGCTCGATATCGTCGCCGCGGACCAGCTGGGACAGCGTGATCTCACCGGACAGCAGGATGTAGAACCACTGCGCTGGTTCGCGCTCGGTGGCGATCTCCGCGCCTGCGCCGTAACGCTCGACATGGCCATGCTCGGCCACCCACTGAAGCTGCTCGTCCTCGAGATCCTCGAAGAGGAACAGCGTGCGCAACATCGCGGGGCTGAGGCGTTCGGGTGTGCTCACCGGTCCTCCAGGTAACGATGCACCAGGGTGACGGCCATCGCTCCCTCCCCCACCGCAGAGGCGACCCGCTTGACCGACTCCGCCCGAGCGTCTCCCGCCACCAGCACCCCGGGCAGGCTGGACTCCAGGTAGTAGGGGTCGCGCTCGACCGGCCACCCCGGCGGCCGGCGTCCATCGATGAGCAGGTCAGGACCGGTAAGCAGGAAGCCCCGGGAATCCCGATGCACGGCCTCGCCGAGCCACTCGGTGCGAGGTACGGCACCGATGAAGATGAACAGCGATCCGGCGCGCACCGTCTCGGCTGGACCGCCGCTGCGGTCACACAATGTCAGCCGCTCCAGATGTTCGGTCCCGTGCGCCGCTCCCACCTCAGTGCCGGCGCGAATCCCGATATTGTCGATCGCCTCGAGCTGCTTGATCAGGTAGTGCGACATCGAGTTGTGCAGTGACGCACCGCGCACCAGCACGGTGACCGTACGCGCGTAGCGCGAAAAAAAGACCGCGGCCTGCCCGGCCGAGTTCGCGCCTCCGACGATGTAGACGTCTTCGCCTGCGCACGAGGGTCCCTGGGTCATCGCGGACCCGTAGTAGACACCGCGACCGGTCAGCTCGGCGATACCCGGTGCATCCAGTGTCCGGTACGACACCCCGGTCGCGAGGATGATCGCGTGAGCCGCGAGTTCGGTGCCGTCGCCGAAACACACAACGCGGGCGGACCCTCGGGCTTGCAGCCCGATGACCTCCCGAGTCGACAGCACCTCCGCGCCGAACTTCTGTGCCTGCCGGCGGGCGCGATCGGTGAGCTGGGCACCGGACACGCCGTCGGGAAACCCGAGGTAGTTCTCGATCCGGGAACTCTGTCCGGCTTGCCCACCGGTGGCTTGGCGTTCGACCAGCACGGTGCGCAGGCCCTCCGAAGCGCCGTAGACCGCTGCACCGAGCCCCGCCGGGCCGGCTCCGACGACGATCAGATCGTAGAAGTCCTTGGCAGGTTCGGTCGACAACCCGACCGCGGCAGCGATTTCGGCGTCCGACGGGTTCCGCAGCACCGCACCGTCCGGGGTGATCAGCAGGGGGACGTTCTCGGCGGCCGCGCCGGCGGCGTCCAGTAGCCGTTGCCCTTCCGGTTCATCGACGCTGTACCACCGGTAGGGAACGGAGTTGCGGGCGAGGAAGTCCCGCGCCCGGTAGGACTCGACCGACCATCGGTGCCCGACCAACTTGGTGTCCTGCACCGACCGATCTCCGAGCGCGCGCCACGTCTCGATGAGCGCGTCGACGACCGGGTACAGCTTCTCCTCCGGCGGTTCCCAGGGCTTGAGCAGGTAGTGGTCGACGTCCACCACGTTGATCGCCTGGATCGCGGCGTCGGTGTCGGCGTAGGCGGTGAGCAACGCCCGGCGCGCCAGTGGAAAGAGGTCCATGGCCTCTTCGAGGAACTCGATACCGTTCATCTGCGGCATCCGGTAGTCAGCGAGCATCGCGGCAACCGGCTCGCCACGCAGCTTCAGCTCACGAAGCGCCTCCAGTGCCTCGGCCGCCGAGTCAGCCCGCACCACCCGGTAGTCCGCGCCGTAGCGGCGGCGGAGGTCTCGTGCCACTGCGCGGGACACGCCGGGGTCGTCGTCGACCGTGAGCAGCACCGGCTTGATCATGTCGAGGAAACCCGCTGCTTCTTGGTGATCCCGTAGTAGGCCGCGAGCTTGCCCATGCACCGTCCCTCGACATACTGCAAGCCGCGGGCCTCGGCGATCCGTCGCGCCTCGGCCGAGCTGATGCCTTGTTGCAGCCACAACACCTTGGCGCCGATCGCCACCGCCTGCCGCGCCTGTTCTGGAGCTTCCTCTGCCGGACGGAACACGTTCACCACATCGACCGGTTCGCTGATGTCGGTCAGGCTGCGGTACGCGCGCTCGCCAAGGATCTCGACAGCACTGGGATGCACCGGAATCACCCGAAACCCGACCGCCTGCAGGAACGCCGGCACCGCGTGTGCCGCTTTTGTATCGTTGGTGCTCAGCCCCACGACCGCGATAGTGGACGCCTTCTCCAAGATCGCTCTGGTGTGATCAGCCACCGACCCTCCCACCGTCAGGCGCCCCCCTCATGCAACGAGCCGGGCGGTAACGCCAACGCTAGCCGAGGCCCGAAGAATTCCCGCTGCGGGTTCGTGGCCGGTCCGAGACGCGTACGCTGGGCCGAGAGGGGTTCGCGCTATGAGCCACACGCTGAGCACTGCTGGGACGTCGACCGGTACCACTGTCGACGCCTTGATAGGTAGCGTCGCGCACGACCTCGGGCCTGACCCGTTCCCGGTGATCGGCATGGATCACATACGGTTCGCCGTCGGTAACGCACGGCAGGCCGCACACTTCTATTCGACGGCGTTGGGCATGACCTGCGTGGCCTACCGGGGTCCCGAGCAGGGTTACCGGGACACCGCGGAGTACGTGCTGACCTCCGGGCGGGTCCGATTCGTGCTGACCGGTCCCGTGCGGGCGGCAACGCCACTGGCTCAGCGGGTGGCGGCGCACGGTGACGGGGTGAGCGACCTCGCCATCGAGGTGCCCGACGTGGACCGGGCCGTCGCGTTCGCCCGCCAGCAGGGCGCGACCGTCCTCGAGGAGTCGGCCGACGTCACCGACGAGCACGGCACGGTACGCTTGGCCGCATTGGCGACTTATGGCGACACCCGGCACACTCTGGTTGACCGATCCGGCTACACCGGCCCATTCTTGCCCGGTTTCGTCGAACAAGCGCCGCTGATAACCCCTATGCGCCGGCTGTTCCAGGCTGTGGATCATTGCGTGGGCAACGTCGAGCTCGGCCGCATGGATTTCTGGGTGTCGTTCTACAACCGGGTCATGGGCTTCGAGAACATGAAGGAGTTCGTCGGCGACGACATCGCCACCGAGTATTCCGCGCTGATGTCGAAGGTGGTGACCAGTGGTAACCACCGGGTCAAGTTCCCGCTGAACGAACCCGCGGTCAGCCGTAAGCGTTCGCAGATCGACGAGTACCTGGAGTTCTACGGCGGCCCTGGCGTGCAGCACATCGCGCTGGCGACCGGCGACATCGTCGGCGCCGTGACGGCGATGCGGAAACGGGGCGTGGAGTTCTTGGACACACCGGACTCCTACTACGACACGCTCGGCGAATGGGTCGGCGATACCCGGGTGCCCGTCCAGACGCTGCGTGAGCTGCGGATCCTCGCCGACCGGGACGAAGACGGCTACCTGCTGCAGGTGTTCACCAAGCCGGTGCAGGACCGGCCAACGGTGTTCTTCGAGCTCATCGAGCGACACGGCTCGCTGGGCTTCGGCAAAGGCAACTTCAAGGCCCTGTTCGAAGCCATCGAGCGCGAACAGGCCCGCCGCGGCAATCTGTAGCGCCGGATCTGGAGAACCATGACCTTCTACCGGCAGGCGGGCACAATCCCGCGCAAGCGGCACACCCAGCACCGCCGCCCGGACGGCTCCCTGTACTGCGAGGAACTGATGGGCGAGGAGGGCTTCTCTTCGGACTCCTCACTGCTCTACCACGAGCAGATCCCCTCGGCGATCGTCGACGCGCGGCCGTGGATCCTGCCCGACCACCGCACGGCACCCAACGAGCCACTGCTACCGCGGCACCTGCGGTTGCACGACCTGTTCGACAGCCAGGAATGGAAACGCCACGATGTGGTGACTGCGCGGCGGCTGGTGCTCGGCAACGCCGACGTGCGAATCTGCTATGTCGTCGCGGGTGAGACTTCGCCGTTGTACCGCAACGCTGTGGGCGACGAGTGCATCTATGTCGAGTCCGGCTCGGCGACGGTGCAGACGGTCTTCGGTCCGCTTGCCGTCGGGACGGGTGATTACGTCGTGCTGCCGCGCAGCACCACCCACCGGTGGGTGCCGAGCCCGGACGAACCGCTTCGCGCGTACTGCATCGAGGCCAACAGCCACATCGCCCCGCCGCCGCGTTACCTGTCCCGGTTCGGCCAGTTCCTGGAGCACGCGCCGTATTGCGAGCGGGACCTGCGGGGCCCCAGTACGCCGGAGGTGGCCCAGGGCACTGACGTTGAGGTCCTGATCAAGCACCGCAGTACCGCAGGTGTGACGGGCACCGTTTACACCTACCCGCGACACTCCTTCGATGTGGTCGGCTGGGACGGCTGCCTGTACCCCTATGCGTTCAACATCGCCGACTTCGAGCCGATCACCGGCCGCATCCACCAACCACCGCCCGCACACCAGGTCTTTGCCGGCACCGGTTTCGTGATCTGCAATTTCGTGCCCCGCAAGGTCGACTATCATCCGCTGGCGATACCGGTGCCCTATTACCACTCCAACGTCGATTCCGATGAGGTCATGTTCTATTGCGGTGGAGACTACGAGGCACGTAAAGGCAGCGGAATTGGTCCGGGCTCGATTTCCCTGCATCCCGGTGGTCATTCGCACGGCCCGCAGCCGGGCGCGGTCGAGCGCAGCCTCGGGGTCGAGTCCTTCGGTGAGCTGGCAGTCATGGTGGACACTTTCCGCCCGCTGGAGCTGGGCGAGGGTGGCACTGCCTGCGAGGATCCAGCGTACCCGTGGAGCTGGTCGGGTCGGGGCCCAGCCAGGTGACCTCCTGGACCGGGGTGGCGGCCGGGCATCCGTTCGGCCTGCACACGCTGCCCTACGGCGTCTTCACCGAGGTCGACTCGCAGCCGCGGGTCGGGGTTGCGGTGGGCGACACCATTCTCGACCTCACGACAGCTACCAGGGATCTGCTGCCCGAGCAGGCCGCGCTGTTTCGCGACGGCAACCTCGACGCGTTGCTGGCCGCGGGACGCCAGACGTGGACCATGGTCCGGGAGACGCTGACCCGCTGGCTGACCGACGATCAGCACGCCGAGACGCTGGCACAGCTACTCCTACCGGCCACCGATGTCACGATGCAGCTGCCGTTCACCGTCGCCGACTACGTCGACTTCTACTCGTGCGAGCAGCACGCGGCCAACGTCGGACGGATCTTCCGGCCCGGCCAGCGATCAGTGCCGCCGAACTGGCGGCATCTTCCGCTCGGCTATCAGGGCCGGGCCGGAACTGTGGTGGTCTCCGAAACGCCGGTCACCCGGCCGAGCTGCCAACGACGCGGGCCCGAGGACACCGTCGCCTTCGGTCCCTCGACCGCACTGGACTTCGAGGCCGAAATCGGGTTCGTCATCGGCACGCCGTCGACCCTGGGTCGACCGGTTCCGCTCCCCGACTTCGCCGACCACGTGTTCGGGCTGTGCCTGGTCAATGACTGGTCCGCCCGGGACATCCAGTCCTGGGAGTCCGTCCCGCTCGGACCGTTGCTCGGCAAGTCCTTCGCCACGTCGATCTCCCCGTGGGTGGTCCCGCTGGATGCCCTGAACACCGCGCGCATCCGGCCACCGGCGCGCGACCCTCACCCGCTGCCATATCTCGACGATACCGGCACCGAGCCCTGGGGACTGGACATCACGCTGGAGGTGCGGCTCAACAGTCAGCTGATCTCCCGCCCACCGTTCGCCGGAATGTACTGGACAGCCCCGCAGCAGCTGGCCCACCTGACCAGCAACGGCGCGTGCCTGCGCACGGGTGATCTGTTCGCCTCCGGCACGGTCAGCGGCGCCGCGCCAGACCAGCGGGGCAGTCTGCTCGAACTCAGCTGGAACGGCTCAGCGCCGCTGACCCTCGCGGACGGCTCCACCCGCACGTTTCTCGCCGACGGCGACGAAGTGTCGATCACTGCGACCGCGCCGGGCCCTGAGGGCACCCGCGTCGGGCTGGGAGAGGTCCGCGGGCGGATCAGTCCCGCGCTGGTCGACGAGGCACCTCGGGGCTGACGGGCTCGAGATGGTGCGCCGACCCGATCGGGCGACGCTCCTCATCCAGGACGAAGACGGTATGGGTCGAGCGCACCTCGGGCATGCCCTGCAGACGGTAGAGGACGACATCCCGCAGCGCCGCGATGTCGGGCACGCGGACCAGCAGGACGAAATCGAATTCGCCGCTGGTCACCGCAACGTACTCGACGCCGGGCAATCGGCTGACCTTGTCCCGAGTCGTCGACCACGATCCCTGCTCAACGTTGATCATGACCATGGCCGCGATATCGAGTCCGATCGCGTGCGGATCGATGTCGGCGCGGAAACCGCGGATCACGCCGTCCGCCATTAGCCGGTCGTAACGGGTGTAGGCGGTCGCCCGGGAGATGCCTGCTCGGGAGGCCACCTCGTTCACCGACGCGCGACCTTCATCGACCAGGATGCTCAGCATCCGCCGATCGACGTCATCGAGTCGGCGAAGTGAGACGGACATCGTTAAGAGAGCATAACACTCGGATATTCGTCCGGCTTTCAGTGTCAGCTGTTGAACGATCGTTCCCTCTAGGCGCAGGCTCGTGCTATGGCTGTGCCGATCGCTCCTACCCGGTTCGAACTGCCCGAGAATCACCCGGGGTTCAGCGACCCGGGGTACCGCGCCCGGCGGACCCGGATCGCCGAGGTTGCCGCCACTCACCGGCTCGGCGACCCGATCCCAGACGTCAGTTATACCGCCGGGGAGGACGAGGTCTGGCGGGTCGTGTCCGCCGAGCTCGCCGGAAAGCACCGCAAGTACGCCTGCGCCGACTACCTCCTCGGCGCACAGCGACTGGTGCTTCCGACCAAGCGAGTGCCGCAGCTATGGGAGGTTGACCAGCGGATCCACGGCCTGGCCGGCTTCCACATCGGCCCGGTGCCCAGTCTCGTGCCGACCCGAACCTTCTACGGGTCTCTCGCGGAGCGGACTTTCCTGTCCACCCAGTACATCCGCCACCATTCGGTGCCCTTTTACACACCGGAGCCCGACATCATCCACGAGATCATCGGACACGCCAACATGCTGGCCAACCCGGTGTTCGCAGACCTTTACGAGGCGGCCGGGCGGGCATCCTTACGGGCCAAGACCGACGTTTCGCTCGATGTCTTCAGCCGAATCTTCTGGTTCACGCTCGAGTTCGGCGTGGTCCGCGAGGGTGGCACGATGAAGGCCTACGGTGCCGGTCTGCTGTCGTCCTACGGTGAGATCGACGCGTTCCGCGAGGCGGAGATCCGGCGGTGGGACCTTCTCGCCATGGCGACGCAGGACTACGACATCACGCATTACCAGCCCGTACTGTTCGCGGCCGCGTCATCCGAGCAGCTGCTCGCAGACCTCCACGCGTTCTTCTCGTCTTATGACGACCAGGCATGCGAGCTGCTGCTCGCCCGAGCGACAGGACACCGCTAGCCGCGCCCTCGGTCGATCAGCCGGGACAGCACGATGACGCTCTCGGTGTGGTCGACGTTCGGCTCGTCGCGGACCCGTTCCATGGCCTGCTCCAGATGCCTGATGTCGGCGGCCAGTATGTGCAGCAGGGCGTCGGCCGCGCCTGACACGGTGCACGCACCGACCACCTCCGGCACTCGCTCCAGGCTGCGCCGCAAGTCTTGCGGAGAGACCGTGCCCTGGCAGTAGACCTCCACGTAGGCCTCGGTGGTCCAGCCCAGCGCCGACGGATCGACCACGACGGTGAAGCCCCGGATCGCGCCACTGGCGCGCAGCCGGTCCACCCGGCGCTTCGCGGCCGGCGCGGACAGGCCCACCTCGGCGCCGATCTCGGCATAGGTGGCGCGGCCATCCCGGAGGAGGCAGCCGATCACCCGGTGGTCGATGGCATCCACAGGCACTCACTCCTTCGTCACCACGAGGAAGCTACGCAAGAATCCATCGTATCCAGCACAAATACGCAATGTATATATTACCTAGCTGCAATATGTGGGTATTGCTTGCGCAAGCGGGCTCACATACCGTTTCGGTGTGACCGTTGCGCTGGCCTCCCCGATCCCCCGAACCGTCTTCGGTCGGGTCGCCCGCCCGCGCCGGTACCTGATGTGTCCGCCCGAGTACTTCACCGTCGCCTACTCGATCAACCCATGGATGGACGTCAGCCGCTCCACCGACACCACGCTTGCCCGGCGGCAGTGGGAGGCGCTGCGCCGCACCTACCTGAACCTGGGGCACACCGTGCAGGTCATCACGCCGGTACCCGGTCTGCCCGACATGGTCTTCGCCGCCAACGGTGGGCTGGTCATCGACGGGACCGCGCTCAGCGCCCGGTTCGCCCATCCCGAGAGGGCCGCCGAAGGCCCGGCCTACCTGACCTGGCTGCGCTCGGCCGGGCTGCGCTCCGCGATCCCGGCCGAGCACGTCAACGAAGGCGAGGGTGACTTCCTGGTAGTCGGCGACTCTCGCGGCATCGTGCTGGCCGGCACCGGGTTCCGCACCGCGCCCGCGGCGCACGCCGAGGTCCAGGAGCTGTTCGGCCATCCGGTGGTGTCGCTGCGGCTGGTCGACCCGCGCTTCTACCATCTGGACACCGCGCTCGCGGTGCTCGACGAGCACACCGTGGCCTACTACCCGGAGGCTTTCAGCCCGGGCAGCCGCCAGGTGCTGCGAAGGCTGTTCCCGGACGCCCTGGTCGCCGACGCACGCGACGTCGCGGTGCTGGGGCTCAATGCGGTGTCCGACGGGCGGCATGTGGTGCTCGCCGAGCAGGCCACCGGGCTCGCGGCGCAACTGCGCGAGCGCGGCTACCAGCCGATCGGCGTCGACCTGTCCGAGCTGCTCAAGGCCGGCGGCGGGGCGAAGTGCTGCACCCTGGAGATCCGGCGATGAGCTTGCTCGCCGACGCCACCTCGCTGGGTGTGGCCGACCACCTCCGGCTGACCGATGCGCACGCCGCGCACAACTATGCCCCACTACCGGTGGTGATCGCCGGCGCCGAGGGTGCCTGGGTCACCGACATCGCCGGGAAGCAGTACCTGGACTGCCTCTCGGCGTACTCGGCGGTGAACTTCGGGCACCGCAACGAGCGGGTCCTGGCGGCCGCGCGGGCGCAGCTGGACCGGGTCACGCTGACCAGCCGGGCGTTCGGCCACGACCAGCTAGGCCCGTTCTGCGCCGAACTCGCCGAGCTGGTCGGCAAGCAACTGGTGCTGCCGATGAACACCGGCGCGGAGGCGGTGGAAAGCGCCATCAAGGTCGCCCGCAAGTGGGGCTACCAGGTCAAGGGGGTGCCTGACGGCCGGGCCACCATCATCGTCGCCGGCGGGAACTTCCACGGCCGCACCACCACGATCATCAGCTTCTCCGACGACCCGGACGCCCGCGCCGACTTCGGCCCGTACACCCCCGGCTTCCGCACCGTGCCCTACGGGGACGCGGGCGCACTGGCCGAGGCGATCGACGAGCACACCGTGGCGGTGCTGCTGGAACCGGTGCAGGGCGAGGCCGGCGTGATCCTGCCGCCACCCGGCTACCTGGGCCGGGTCCGCGAGATCTGCACCCGCGAGAACGTGCTGTTCATCGCCGACGAGATCCAGTCCGGGTTGGCCCGCACCGGCCGGACGTTGGCCTGCGAGCACTACGGCGTGGTGCCAGACATGTACCTGCTCGGTAAGGCCCTCGGCGGCGGGGTGGTGCCGGTGTCGGCCGTGGTCGCCGACCACGACGTGCTGGGCGTGCTGCGGCCCGGCCAGCACGGCTCGACATTCGGCGGCAACCCGCTGGCCTGCGCGGTCGGCCGGGCCGTGGTCGCGATGCTGAGCACTGGGGAGTACCAGCACCGGGCCCGCCGGCTCGGCGAACATCTGCACCGCGAGCTCGACGCGCTGGTCAGCCGCGGCGTCACCGCCGTGCGCTGCCTCGGACTCTGGGCCGGGGTAGACATCGACCCGACCCTGGGCACTGGACGCGAGGTGTGCGAACGGCTGCTCGAACACGGCGTGCTCGCCAAGGACGCCCACGGCGCCACGATCCGCCTGGCCCCACCGCTTGTCGTCGAACGCGACGAGCTGAGCTGGGCCGTCTCCGCGCTGCACGCGGTGCTCGCCGACATGAAGTCCACCAGCAGGACCTGAAAGCCGCCACATCGATCCCGTGAACGCACGAGGCTATTAGCCAGCGCCGATGTAGGACTGCAGGTACGCCCGATCGGCCTCCAGCTCGCCGATTCGTGCCTTGACCAGATCGCCCATGCTGACAATACCGCTGAGTTTATCGTCGACCATCACCGGCAGGTGCCGGATTCGCCGATCGGTCATGATCCGTAAAATGTCGTCCACCTTGTCGGTGGGCAGGCAGCTGATCACGTCGACGTTCATGATCTCCGAGATCGGGGCGTGCAGCAGCGAAGCTTCGCGTTCGTGCAGGTACCAGACGACGTCGCGCTCCCACACCATACCCACCACCGCGCCGTCATCGACGACAACCACGGCCCCGACGCGGTGCTTAGCCATTTGGGCGAGCATAACGGTGACCGGCGCGTCCGGCGGAACAGTCGCGACCACCGATCCCTTGGCGCGCAGCACATTTGCGATACGCACTGGAACGGCCCTCCAATCGATAGGCCGAAATTGAAATTAATTGTACGTCCAGCGCGGGCGGCGCGAAAGGGGCGCGGCGCCACCGTCAACCTCCCGCGGCGGGTGCCGCATGGTTCGCCAAAGAGTGCTGCGGGGGTGTCCGGCGGGCCTCAGACTGTAGCGATGACGGCGACGCACCACGGCGCGGGACTCGTGCAGCGGCGTCGGCTGGTGACCGAGCTGCCCGGTCCGCAGTCTCGGGAACTCTCGGCTCGACGCACCGCGGCGGTCTCGGCCGGTGTGAGTGTCGCGATGCCAGTCTTCATCGCAGCGGCCGGCGGTGGGGTGCTCCTGGACGTCGATGGCAACTCACTGATCGATTTGGGCTCCGGCATCGCGGTAACCAGTGTCGGCAACGCCGCACCCGCGGTCGTCGCGGCCGTTCACGCGCAAGTCGAGCAGTTCACCCACACCTGCTTCATGGTCACCCCTTACGAGCCGTACCTCGCAGTCTGCGAGGAACTGGCCAGGGTCACCCCAGGCGAGCATGAGAAACGCTCGGCATTGTTCAACTCCGGAGCCGAGGCCGTCGAGAACGCCGTCAAAGTGGCCCGGCACGCCACCGGCCGAGCGGCGGTCGTCGTCTTCGACCACGCCTACCATGGCCGGACGAACCTCACGATGGCGTTGACCGCCAAAGAGATGCCCTATAAGCACCGTTTCGGGCCCTTCGCTCCGGAGATTTACCGCGTCCCGCTCTCCTATCCGTTCCGGGACCCGCCCGGCATGAGTGGAGAACAGGCCGCTGCCCGTGCCCTGGCTGTCATCGACGAGCAGGTCGGGCCGGAGCACGTCGCCTGCGTCGTGATCGAACCGATCCAAGGCGAGGGTGGGTTCATCGTTCCCGCTCCCGGCTTCCTGCCCGCGATCTCCCAGTGGTGCGCGGAGCGCGGCGCGCTGTTGGTCGCCGACGAGATTCAAACCGGGTTCTGCCGCACCGGTGACTGGTTCGCCAGCGATCACGAGGGAGTCGTCCCAGACCTGATCACCACCGCGAAGGGCATCGCCGGTGGCCTCCCGTTGGCCGGGGTGACCGGGCGCGCGCACCTGATGAACGCCATCCACCGTGGTGGGTTGGGCGGCACCTACGGCGGTAACCCGGTTGCCTGCGCGGCCGCACTGGCCAGCATCGCGACGATGCGCGAGCACGACCTCGCCGGCGCGGCACGTCGCATCGAAGCGTTAGCCAAGCTCAAACTCGACGCACTCGCCGATCAATGCCCGGCCGTGGGCCAGGTCAGAGGCCGCGGCGCGATGCTGGCTCTCGAGCTCATCAACCCGACCACCAAGGCCCCAGACCCGGCGCTCACCACCCGCATCGCCCACGCCTGCCACAACGCCGGAGTCGTCGTGCTGACCTGCGGCAGCTATGCAAACGTCATCCGACTGCTCCCGCCGCTCGTCATCCCCCATGACCTACTCGCCGAAGGACTCGACGTGCTCACCGACGCCGTCCTCACCGCCGCATCTTCGTGAGCTGCGGTGGGCGCCATGGGCTGTGGTCCGGTTAGTTAATGGGTTTGGGCCGACTTCGCGACCCAAGCGTCCCAGGGAATGGTCCAGTCGTAGTAGTCGCCGTCCTGAGCTCCCAGTTCTTGAGAGGAACCGGTGATCTCGACGGGATCGCCCGGTAGCACGGTGTCGAACACTGCCTTGGCCGCCGATGGGGAGAGGTTGATGCAGCCGTGGGAGACGTTCTTCTTGCCCTGCTGGTATACCGACCACGGCGCCGAGTGGGCGAACTCGCCGTTATTGGAGATCTGCACCGCCCAGCGCGCCTCGACGTTGTGGTAATCGTATTTCGGGTTGGTCATGAAGAAGACCGGGAACTTGGCCATTACCACGTGCGTGCCGCTGCGAGTGACCCGCCGAGGATCGGCGTCCAAGCCATAGCTGGCTCGATAGTCGGCGACCTGAACCCCGTTGGCGTAGCCCACCAAATGGTGGGTCTGGGTGTCTCCCTTAAGCACGTAGGGCTGGCCGATGCTGAAGCTTGAGGTGAGATCCTGCTGGCCGTAGGCGCCGTCGCCCAACGATAATCCGTAGAGCTTGGCGGTAATGTGGACCTGTGTATTTGCGGTGAAGTAGGTCTTGGGGCGCCAATGCACCCGAGTGTCGTCCAGCCATGCCCAGGCCCCCTCGGTCGGCACCGAGGTCTGGACC
>DATAWX010000256.1:0-11620 GCA_036266995.1 Pseudonocardiaceae bacterium
GGTACGCACCCTGCTGGTGCGGGAGGCGGCGTTCCTGCGGACACTGCGTGCGGTGCCGGTACCGCTGAACCAGTTCGCGGAGAAAGCCAGCCTCAACTGACCTCGTGAGTGCGTAACAGTGTTCTAACACTGTTACGCACTCACGAGGTCAGTTGAGGCTGGCTTTCTCCGCGAACTGGTTCAGCGGTACCGGCACCGCACGCAGTGTCCGCAGGAACGCCGCCTCCCGCACCAGCAGGGTGCGTACCAGGCGTAGCCGATCGGCTGGGTCGCGTTCCTCGAGCAAGCTTTGCCGGTCCTCCAAGGTCAGCAGGCAGTCCGAGGCGAGCAGGTGCGCCAACGCTGCGACGTCGACGTCCTGCTGGGGCTCCTCCCAATCACCGTGCTGCCACGCCGCGCAGCAGTATTGCCGGTGGGCATCCCGAGCCGAGCGGGCCAGTATCGGCAGGAGTATCGACTCTTCTGCCGGTAAGTCGTCATCAGGCAACCACTCGACGGTGCCCACCAGGTACGGCGCGGAGGTGTTGTCGATATCGAGCAGCCGGAACCGCTTCGTGCCGCGAGTGACGATGTCGAAGCGGCCATCGGGCAGTCTGCGGGCATCCTGGAGCAGCGCAGTGCATCCGATGTCGTGGATCTCCTCCGCATCCAGACCCTGTTTGACCGCGATCACGCCGAAGCTGCGGCCGGGTACGGCGCCAGTCACCAGGTCGACGGTCAACTGACGGTAACGGGGCTCGAAGATGTGCAACGGAAGCGACGCACCCGGTAGCAGCACAGTGCCCAGCGGGAATAGCGGGACGGTCTCGGCCACAGGTAAACGTTACGGCGCCGCGCGTGGATCCGCTAAAGGAACCGTCCCTTCCGGGGCATGCTGTGGTTCCGGTGGCCGCAGCACGGCGAACGGGTCGGTGATCCGCATGCCGTGCTCGGCGAAGCGGTACAGCGCTGCCGGTCGGCCACCGGACGGTCCCGGCGCGGCCGTTCCGCCAGTGGGGAGTAGCACCCCACGGCGGGCCAGCACTCGCTGCAGGTTGGTCGCTGATACTCGGTGGCCCAGCGCAGCCGAGTAGAGCTCGCGCAGACCGGAGACGGTGAACTCCGGTGGCGCCAGCGCGAACCCGAGGTTGGTATAGGACAGCTTGGCGCGCAGCCGATCCCGGGCCCGGCGCACGATCAGGCCGTGGTCGAAGGCAGTGCGCGGCGTCCCTTGCAGGGCATCAGTCACCGGGTGCCATGCCGTGTCGTCGGGCAGCACGGGATCGGCCACACAGGGCACCAACCCGAGGAAGGCCGTCACGACGGTCCGCTGGTGCGGCATCCGATCCGGCGCGCTGAAGACCTCGAGTTGCTCGACGTGCGCGACCTCTCGGACGTCCACCTTCTCGGCGAGCTGGCGCAGTACCGACGTCTGCACGTCCTCACGGTCGCCGAGCCGGCCGCCTGGCAACGCCCACCGCCCGGCATCGGGCTCGATCCCGCGTTGCCACAGCAGCACCTGCAGCTTTGCCTCCCGGACCTGCAGCACAGCGGCGAGAACCTCGTGCATCGCGAGGCCGCCGCTGTTATCATTCACGTTTTCGATTATAAGGCGAAAACTAGGTCAGGGCCAGCATCGGTGCTGGCGAAGGAGGCGACATGGCCGCTACCGCTGAGTCGGAGTGGACCCGCGCCGGCCACCCGGGGCCGGAGCTTGCTCGAGCTTGGTGTCAGAAGGTGCGTGAACTCGCCCGGCAGCGCGACGCGGTGTTGCTCGCGCACAACTACCAGGTGCCCGAGATCCAGGACATCGCCGACCACGTCGGGGACTCCCTAGCGCTGTCGCGCATCGCCGCCGACTGTGCGGCAAGCACCATCGTCTTCTGCGGTGTGCACTTCATGGCCGAGACCGCGAAGATCCTGGCACCGGGTAAGACGGTGCTCATCCCGGATGCGCGCGCGGGTTGCTCGCTGGCCGACTCCATCGATGCCGAGCAGCTACGGGACTGGAAGGCCGAGCATCCCAGCGCGGTCGTCGTGTCGTATGTGAACACCAGCGCCGAGGTCAAGGCCGAGACCGACATCTGCTGCACCTCGTCCAACGCCGTTGAGGTGGTCGACTCCGTTCCCGCGGACCGTGACGTCCTGTTCCTGCCCGATCAGTTCCTCGGCGCACACGTGCAGCGCATCACCGGCCGGACGAACCTGCACATCTGGGCCGGCGAATGCCACGTGCACGCCGGGATCAACGGTTCCCAGCTCGCCGCGAAAGCCGCTGCCGCGCCCGACGCCGAGCTCTACATCCATCCGGAATGTGGCTGCGCGACCAGCGCCCTGTATCTCGCGGGCACGGGTGCGGTACCCGCTGAACGCGTGCGGATCCTGTCCACCGGCGGCATGCTCGACGCCGCCCGGGCGACCGGAGCGAGCAAAGTACTAGTGGCCACCGAGGTCGGCATGCTGCACCAGCTGCGGCGGGCAGCTCCCGGAGTCGACTTCCAAGCGGTCAACGACCGAGCGTCCTGCCGGTACATGAAAATGATCACTCCGGCGGCGTTGCTGCGCTGCCTGCGTGACGGCGTCGACGAAGTGATCGTCCCCGCTGACATCGCTGCCCGGGCCCGTAGTGCGGTGCAGCGGATGATCGCTATCGGTCGGCCGGGCGGCGACGAGTGACGGCATGGGAGGTTGCCGTGGACCTGGCGGTCGTCGGCACCGGCGTCGCCGGGCTGACCGCCGCCTTGCGCGCCGCGGAACTCGGGCTGCGGGTGGTGGCCGTGACCAAGAGGACGGTTGAGGACGGCAACACCCGATGGGCGCAGGGCGGTATCGCGGTAGTGCTGCCCGGTGACCATTCGTTGCCGCCCGACGACAGCGTGGAAGCGCACGTGGCGGACACGCTCTCGGCTGGCGCGGGGCTGTGCGACGAGGCCGCTGTCCGGACGATCCTGGCCGCCGGTCCCGCCGCGGTCAGCGCGCTGCGGACGCACGGTGCCGTCTTCGACGGTGGCTGGGCGGATGTGCAGCGCACCCGGGAGGGTGGCCATCGGGCCTACCGGGTGATCCACGCCGGTGGTGACGCCACCGGAGCTGAGATAGAGCGGGCGCTGGCCGACTCGGCCCGCAGCCGGCAGTTGGTGTTGTTGCAAGGACAGTCGGTCACCGAGGTGCTGCGCGACGATACCGGTCGGGTCGCTGGGTTGGCCCTGCTCGACGAGCTTGGTGCAGCCGTGCTGTGCACTCGGGCCGTGCTGCTGGCCACCGGAGGCCTCGGTCAGCTCTACGCCGCCAGCACCAATGCCGATGTTGCCACCGGTGACGGGCTGGCCTTGGCGTTACGGGCCGGGGCGCTGACCGCCGACCTGGAGTTCGTGCAGTTCCATCCGACGGCGCTGCACCTCGGCACGGGCTCGAGGGGCCGCCAGCCGTTGATCACCGAGGCGATCCGGGGAGAGGGCGCGGTACTGCTGGACACCGCCGGCGCCCCGGTGATGACCGGCGTGCATCCGCTCGGTGAACTGGCGCCACGCGACGTGGTGGCCGCGGCGATCACCAGGAGGATGGCGGCGACGGGCACCGACCACGTCCTGCTCGACGCTACCCACCTCGGCGGCGCGGAGCTGCGACGGCGTTTCCCGACGGTGCACGCGGCATGCAGGTCGATCGGCGTTGATCCAGGCCACGAGCCGATTCCGGTGGTCCCGGCCGCGCATTACCAGTGCGGTGGTGTGGTCACCGACACCAGCGGCCGGACCACCGTGCCCGGGTTGTACGCCGCGGGAGAGGTGGCCCGGACCGGTCTGCACGGCGCGAACCGGCTGGCTTCCAACAGCCTGCTGGAGGGGCTGGTGATGGGGGCACGCTCCGCGGAGGCGGTGGCGGCTGATTCCACGGTGTCACGGTGTCCCGGCCCACCGCTGCCCTCCCACGAGCTTCGCCCGGTCGCTGATCGCGATGCGCTGCAGCAGTCGATGAGTGCGCACGCCGGCATCGGGCGCGACTCGGCCGGGCTCGCCGCTGCTTCGGCGGTCGCCGGGGCCACGACGCGCCGGCGGATCAGGACGTCGCGCGACGCCGAGGACGCTGGGCTCACCCTGACCGCGGCCGCCGTACTCGCCGCCGCCGCTGCACGCACCGAGAGCCGCGGTTGCCATCTGCGCACCGATCACCCCAGGCCCGCAGAGCGTTGGCGACGCAGCATCGGCGTGGTGCTCGACGATGCTGGAACCCCGGTGCCGGCCGAACCGGCGCTGGTGGGAGGGGCGGCGTGAACGCCGAGCTCGCCATCGCGGGACTCGATGTCGACGAGGTACGCCGGGTCGTCAGCACCGCGCTGGCGGAGGACCTGAGATATGGCCCGGACGCCACCACCGCGGCCTGCGTGCCCGCCGGAGCTGTCGCGACGGCGACTGTCTCGCCACGCCAACCTGGCACGCTGGCCGGACTGCCGGTTTTCCTGGCCGTGCTCGACGCGGTGCTCGGAGCCGGTGGATACGACATCATCGCGCGACGTCAGGACTCCGACCGGCTTGCCGCCGGGGACATCGCACTCGCGATCCACGCCCCGGTGGCCGGCCTGCTCACGGCCGAGCGGACCGCGCTCAACCTGCTGTGTCATCTCTGCGGGGTGGCGACCGCCACCGCGGCGTGGGTGGATGCGGTGGCCGGCACCGGCGCATCGATCAGGGACTCGCGCAAGACCATGCCCGGTTTGCGTGCGTTGGAGAAATACGCGGTGCGCTGTGGCGGCGGGGTCAACCACCGGATGGGGCTCGGAGACGCGGTGTTGATCAAGGACAACCACGTGGCCGCCGCTGGTTCGGTCACTGCGGCGATCGCGGCCGTGCGAGCGCATGCTGCCGCATTGCCGTGTGAGGTCGAGGTCGGCACCCTCGATGAGCTGGAGGAGGCATTGGCCGCCGAAGTGTCCCTGGTGCTGCTGGACAACATGACCGTCGCGCAGTGCACCGAATCGGTCCGCCGTGCCGCGGGCTCGAGCACCGAGCTGGAGGCCTCCGGCGGTCTGACCCTGGACCTCGCCCGGTCCTACGCCGAAACCGGAGTGCGCTACCTCTCCGTAGGCGCCCTCACCCACTCCGCCCCAGCCCTCGACCTCGGTCTCGACTTGTCCTGAGCTCAAGCGTTCGAATGGTGATTACCCGGGGGTCAGGAGTGCTGCGAGGGCCTGGTGCCACTGGTCGTGGATCTGGTCGTCGCCGCGGACGTTGCCGACTATCGCGCCACAGGCGGCGCAGAGTTTTCCGGCGGACCGGAACTCATAGCTCGGCGTCCGCGCGACCAGTTCACCCGCCATGTCCTGGGGCATCTGCTCATCCTCTCCTGACGTGCCGCTAGCGGGCGGTGCAGTGCGCTCCGGTGACTCGTGGCACGCAGTCCGCGTAGTTCAGCAGCAGGTCCACCGCCGCGTCGTTGCGAGCGGTCTCCCGGTCGATCACCGACGCCGGTGGGTAGAAGCCGCCTTGGCTCATGCTCGTGGGATACATCTCGAGGGTGTAGGACCAGATGTGGTGCTGCGCCCACATCCAGTCCCCGATCGAGCCGTCGTTGATGTAGAGCTGGCTGGACTGCTCTGGCGTGTAGCCGTTGGTGGCGGCCATCTGTTCGCCCAGCTTGCGGAAGGTATCCGCATCGGACTTGGTCAGGCCGGGGCCGGTGTCACTGGCAGTGAAACCGTAGGGCCACAGCACCAGCTCGGAGAAGCTGTGGAAGTCGATGTGGGCGGTGATCTGCTGCACGCCGCCGATCACCCGGCTGTTCACCCAGTCCCGGAGCTGCGCGGTCTCCGGCGCGGAGAACGGGGCGGCGCCGTGGTAGGTGTCGCTGGCGGGACTGGAGCTCGACCCGTCGCAGCAGCCCCACTCGTCGCCCCAGTTCCGGTTGAGGTCGGTTCCCACGTGGCTGTTCTCCGGAGTCGGCTGGCGGTTCTTCCGCCACATCGAGAAAAGGCCGGTGGAGATGTCGTATTCGGCGCCGTCCGGGTTGGCCATCGGCATCACCCAGACCTCCCGGGACTTCAGCAGCCGGGTGATCGCCGGGTCGGGTCCATAGCCCTGCGCGAGCCGCCGCACGATGTGCAAGCACATTTCGACGGTGATGTGCTCACGGGCGTGCTGAGCGCAGCTGAACAACACCTCGGGCTCGTGCTTGTCGGTGTGGACGTCGTCGCTTATTTTCACCAGCAGCAGCGATCGGCCCTGCACCGATTTCCCGTAGCTGGATACCGCGACCTGGTTGGGGTGCGCGGCGGCCAGCGAGTTCAGCTCGGCGGTGAGCTGGCTGTATGTGTGGTAACCCTGGTACCCGATGGGGAAGTGGCCGGGTGCCACCGGTACCGGCAGCGGTGCCGCCGCGGGAAGTGAGTCCAGCTGCAACCCGCTGGCCCGCAATCGATCGGCCTGCGCGGGCGTGGCCCGGACTTCCAGATAGTCGCGGCCGCCGCCGAGGACCTCCACACCCTGGTTCGCGACGGCGGTGCGCGCGGCCGGGCTGTCCAGCCCCGGCACCCGGTAGGCCGCGGGCGGTATGGCCGGCCCCGCCGGCGCCGCGGCCGCCGAGAACGGCATGACCAGCGCGAGCATCCCCAACACAGCGATCACCGCAACTCGCCGCACCCTCATCCCGCGCAGCGTAACGGCGCTGCCCGTCCCGCATTCAGCAGGCTGAGCGGGTTATTCCGAGATGTGACACCCCGCCGAGCCCGCTCGATGCGCAGCGGGACCTACCCTGGGAGGCGACGCTCGGACTGAGGGAGGCTCGCATGCTTGGCCGCACCGACCTGCGCGGTCGTCTGCCTGGCCCCGCGACGCTGCGCGGCATGTTGCCGCGGGCCGAGGTGGACGTCGACGCGGTGGCTCACCAGGTGGCTCCGGTGATCGACGCGGTGCGCGACCGCGGGGTGGCGGCGGTGCTGGAGTTCGCAGAACGCTTCGACGGGGTGCGGCCAGATGCTGTCCGGGTGCCACCCGATGCGTTGCGGGCGGAGCTGGAACAGCTGGACCCCACGGTGCGCGCCGCGCTGGAGGAGTCTATCGCCCGGGTCCGCCGGGCACATGCTGATCAGCGGCGCACCGAGACCGTCACCGAGGTGGTGCCCGGCGGCAGGG
The DNA here is from genome assembly GCA_036266995.1 of Pseudonocardiaceae bacterium. Lineage (GTDB taxonomy): Bacteria > Actinomycetota > Actinomycetes > Mycobacteriales > Pseudonocardiaceae. The sequence goes on from DATAWX010000256.1 coordinate 7,104, forward strand.
TCACGCAGCGGTGGATGCCGGTGGCCCGGGTCGGGCTCTACGCCCCCGGCGGGTTGGCCGTCTACCCGTCGACTGTGGTGATGAACGTTGTGCCTGCGCAGGTGGCGGGGGTGGAGTCGCTGGTGGTGTGTTCACCGCCGCAGGCCGCTTACGGTGGTCGGCCGCACCCCACTGTGCTCGCCGCGGCGGCGCTGCTGGGGGTGGCGGAGGTGTGGGCGGTGGGCGGAGCGCAGGCCGTCGCACTGCTCGCCTACGGCGGCACGGATACCGACGGCACTGCGCTGGACCCGGTGGACATGGTCACCGGCCCCGGCAACATCTACGTCACCGCAGCCAAGCGCGCACTGCGCGGCGTGATCGGCATCGACGCCGAGGCCGGCCCCACCGAGATCGCCATCCTGGCCGACAGCAGTGCCGACCCGGTGCACGTCGCCGCTGATCTGATCTCGCAGGCCGAGCACGACACACTGGCCGCCAGCGTGCTGATCACCGACTCGGTAGCCTTCGCCGACGCGGTTGACGCCGAGCTGCACCGGCAGGTCGCGGCCACCAAGCACACCGACCGGATCCGCACCGCGCTGACCGGCCGGCAGTCCGGCTGCATCCTCGTTTCCGACACCGACGCCGGGCTGTCCGTGGTGGACGCCTACGCGGCCGAGCACCTGGAGATCCAGACCGCCGACGCCGCCGCGGTGGCCCGCCGGGTGCGCAACGCGGGGGCGATCTTCGTCGGCCCCTACGCGCCGGTGTCGCTGGGTGACTACTGCGCCGGCTCCAACCACGTGCTGCCCACCGGAGGCTGCGCCCGGCACTCCTCCGGGCTGTCGGTGCAGACCTTCCTACGCGGGATACAGCTCATCGAGTATGACGAGGATGCCCTGGTGAAGGTCGGCGACCACGTCGTCGCGTTGGCTGAAGCCGAGGACCTGCCCGCGCACGGGCAGGCGATCACCGCCCGGTTCCGCGGGACCTCGCGGTGACGGCGCTGGTCGGCCCGATCGGCTACGAGGTGACCCTCGCCGATCTCCCCTTGTGCGAGGAGCTGCGGGAACGCAGTCCCTATGGGGCGCCGCAACTCGACGTCGCGGTGCGGCTGAACACCAACGAGAACCCCTACCCGCCGCCCCCCGGCTTGGTCGCGGACGTCACCGCTGCAGTGCAGCAGGCGGCGCGAAACCTGCACCGCTACCCCGACCGGGACGCCGTGGCCCTGCGCACAGACCTGGCCGCCTACCTCGCCGAACGCACCGGCGTTGCGCTGACCGCGGCAAACCTGTGGGCCGCCAACGGGTCCAACGAGATCATCCAGCAGCTGCTGCAGGCCTTCGGCGGGCCCGGCCGCAGCGCACTGGGATTCATCCCGTCCTACTCGATGCACCCGATCATCTCCGGCGGCACTCGCACGCGGTGGATCCCGGCGCCGCGACGGGCGGACTTCTCGCTGGATCCGGTGGGCGCGGTAGCGGCCATCAAGGAGCACCGCCCCGATGTGCTGTTCGTGACCAGCCCCAACAACCCGACCGGGCAGTCGATCCCACCTGACGACCTAGCGGCGGTGCTCGCCGCAGCGCCGGGCATCGTGGTGGTTGACGAGGCCTACGGGGAGTTCTCCAGCCGCCCGAGCGCGATCAGGCTGCTCGAGCAGTTCGCCGATCGGCTGGTGATCTGCCGGACGATGAGCAAGGCGTTCGCGTTCGCCGGCGGGCGGCTGGGTTACCTCGCCGCCGCACCGGCCGTGGTGGACGCGCTGTTGCTGGTGCGGCTGCCCTACCACCTGTCGGCGCTCACCCAGGCCGCCGCCTGCGCCGCGCTGCGGCACGGATCGTCCACCCTGGAGTCCGTGGCGGTCTTGGTGGCCGAGCGCGAGCGCGTCATCGCTGGGCTGCGCAAATTCGGCGCCCAGGTGGTGCCCTCCGATGCCAACTTCATCCTGTTCGGATGGTTCGCCGATGCGCCGGCCGCGTGGCGGCGGTACCTGGAGCACGATGTGCTGATTCGCGACGTGGGAATCGCAGGTCATCTCCGGGTCACCGTCGGGACCCCCGCGGAGAACGACGCGTTTCTAGCCGCGAGCGCGGCTGTCATGGCTGGGGAGGCACGGTGAGCCGCACGGCCCGGATCGAGCGGGTAACCAAGGAATCGTCAGTGCTCGTCGAGTTGGACCTCGACGGCACCGGGGCCACCGAGGTGGGCACCGGGATCGCGTTCTTCGACCACATGCTCACTTCGCTGGGCAAACACGCGGCGTTCGATCTGGTCGTCCGGGCGACCGGCGATGTTGCAGTCGACGCGCACCACACCGTCGAGGACGTTGCCATCGTCCTCGGTCAGGCACTGCATCAGGCGTTGGGGGACAAATCCGGCATCCGTCGATTCGGCGACGCCTGGGTGCCGATGGACGAGACGCTGGCGCATGTGGCGGTAGACGTGTCCGGGCGCCCCTACTGCGTGCACACCGGCGAACCTGACATGCTGGCCGGTTTCGTCGTGGGGGGCAACTACCCGACAGTGCTCAACCGGCACGTCTTCGAGACGCTGGCCGTCCATGCGCAGCTGGCGCTGCACATCCGGGTGCTGCATGGTCGCGATCCGCACCACGTCACCGAGGCGCAGTACAAGGCGCTGGCGCGGGCGTTGCGCGTTGCGGTAGAGCGCGACTCGCAGACCTGCGGGGTGCCGTCCACCAAAGGCGTGCTGTGAGCTGGACCGGCCTGCTCCTGCTCGCGAAATCAGTGGGAGGCTGGTGGGGTGCGTGTCGTGGTGTTGGACTACGGATCGGGCAATCTGCGTTCCGCGCAGCGGGCGCTGCAGCGCGCCGGTGCGGAGGTGGAGGTGACGGCGGACGTCGACGCCGCGCTGAACGCCGACGGACTGGCGGTACCCGGGGTTGGTGCCTTCGCCGCGTGCATGGACGGACTGCGCTCGGTGCGCGGTGACCGGATCATCGGTCGCCGGCTGGCCGGTAGCCGCCCGGTGCTGGGCATCTGCGTTGGGATGCAGGTGTTGTTCAGTCGCGGCGTCGAGCACGGAGTGCAGACCGACGGCTGCGGTGAGTGGCCGGGAACCGTGGAGCGGCTCAAGGCCGACGTGCTGCCGCACATGGGGTGGAACACAGTCACCGCATCGGCCGGCTCGCGGATGTTCGCCGGCCTCGATCAGGACTCCCGTTTTTACTTCGTGCACTCTTACGCCGCCCGTCGCTGGGAGCTGGCGAGTTCCGAGCCGCTGGAGCCTCCGCTGGTGACATGGGCCGAGCACGGCGAACCCTTCGTCGCCGCGGTGGAGAACGGACCGTTGTGGGCGACGCAGTTCCATCCAGAGAAGTCCGGCGACGCCGGCGCGCACCTGTTGCGCAACTGGATCGAGACGCTGTAGCTGCCACCCGGACCGCGCCGAATAGGCTGGACCGGTGACCTTTGTGCTGCTGCCCGCGGTCGACGTCGCTGGTGGCCGGACCGTCCGCCTCACTCAGGGCGAAGCCGGTACGGAGACGTGGTACGGCGATCCGGTGGAGTCCGCGCTGGCCTGGCAGGCCGATGGAGCCGAGTGGATCCACCTGGTGGACCTGGACGCGGCGTTCGGTCGGGGCTCCAACGCCGAACTGCTGGCCGAGGTCGTCGGCCGGCTGGACATCGCGGTGGAGCTCTCCGGTGGTATCCGCGACGACACATCGCTGGACCGAGCGCTGGGCACTGGGTGCGCGCGGGTGAACCTGGGCACTGCGGCGGTGGAGAACCCGGCCTGGTGCCGAGCGGTGATCGCCGAGCATAGCGAGCGGGTCGCGGTCGGGCTCGACGTGCGGATCATCGACGGGCAGCACATCCTCGCCGCCCGCGGCTGGACCGCGTCTGGCGGCGACCTCTGGGAAGTGCTGGAACGTCTGGACGCCGACGGTTGCCCGCGCTATGTGGTCACTGATGTGACCAAGGACGGGACACTGCGGGGCCCGAACCTGGATCTGTTACGCGCGGTCTGCGCGCGAACGGAGGCTCCGGTGATCGCCTCCGGTGGGGTCTCCGGAGTGGACGACGTGGCCGCCCTGGCCGCGCTGGCCCCGGACGGCGTGGAAGGCGCGATCATCGGCAAGGCGCTCTATACCGGGGCGCTCACCCTGCCCGACGCCCTAGCAGCCGTTCGTTAACCAGCCACCTAGGCTGGGCAGATGGCTGTTGCCGTGCGTGTGATCCCGTGCCTGGACGTCGATGCGGGCCGGGTGGTCAAAGGGGTGAACTTCACCGCGTTGCGCGATGCTGGTGACCCGGTGGAGCTGGCCACCGCTTATGACGCGCAGGGTGCCGACGAGCTGACCTTTCTGGATGTCACCGCCTCCGCGGCCGACCGGGAGACTACCTACGACGTGGTGCGCCGCACAGCGGAATGCGTCTTCATCCCGCTCACTGTCGGCGGTGGGATCCGCGAGGTGGCCGATGTGGATCGCCTGCTGCGGGCGGGCGCGGACAAAGTGAGCATCAACACCGCCGGGGTGGCCCGTCCCGAGTTGCTGCGCGAGGCCAGTC
>DATAWX010000257.1:0-2650 GCA_036266995.1 Pseudonocardiaceae bacterium
CGGCGTCGCCGGCCGAATAGAATAACGGCCCGCGTCGCCCCGGAATGGTAGTAATGTACCCCGGATCGCCGCCGTTCTTGTGAAGCTGCGGGTCCAACGTCACCGGATACACGCTCATGGTGAAGATCTTGGCCACGGTCACCGCCGACACGAGGTGAGTCATGCCGGACAGGATCACCCCATCGACGTCGTGGTAGGTGGCGGCTTCCCTGACCACGACGCCGGAGCCCAGCGAGTGTCCGACCAGGATCACGCGGTCGAAGTGCACCCCGCAGACCCGGTCGGCGCGCAGGTGACCGATGACCTGATGGATCGATGCCGCCTCCACATTGTCCGGCAGTGTCACGCTGAGTGGCTTGGTGCTCTGGCCGGCACCGAGCCGGTCTATGGCGAAGGTGGCGTAGCCGTGGCTGGCCATGTCGCGCTGGTAGGAGTAATGCTCGGGTTGGTAGGGGAAGTCCCAGTACAGACGGTTGTACGGGCCGCCGTGAACCAGTAGCTGCACGGTCCTGGGAGTACTGCCAGCAGGCAGGCAGAGTTGCCCGTGCACCGTCTCGTGGGGGGTAGGAACCGACATCGGCAGGTCGATGTCCGCGCAGCGCACCGCGGAGGCGGCGGCGGCCGGCGGTGCGGCGAGACCACCGCCCAGCAGGCTGAGGCAGGCGAGCAGCGAGCCAGTCAGTGTCGGCAGCACGCGCACGAAAAGAACCTTCCGACAGGAGAAACCGGAGGAAGGCCAAGACTATAAACGATCAGCGACCGAAGGAACACGTTGGGTAACCGCGTGGGTGACTACTCCGGGCCCAGTGCGGGCGCCTCAGATGTGCCGCGGCGTGGCGATCATGGATAACCGAGGTGGATGCATCGTCGCTGTCAGCCTCGGATGCACGGGCTTGCCGGTGACCGGCACCAGCTGCCACCGCGCGGCCACCGTCGCCGCCACGATAGCTATTTCCGCCTCCGCGTAAGAGTATCCGGGACAATGATGCAGTCCCGCGCCGAAGGGGACGAACGCCCCCTTCGGCAGCATCGAGGCTCGGTCGGGCAGCCATCGGTCCGGGTCGAAGCGGGCCGGCTCGGGGTACAGGTGCGGATCGTGATGAAGCGCGTACTGGCTGAGCGCTACCTCGGTGCCCGGCGCGATGTGCACACCGCCAAGGTCAACGTCGATACGCGCCCGGCGCATCAGGAGCAGCAGCGGGTACTTGCGCAGGACCTCACGGATGATCCGCTGGGTGTACTCCAGCTTGGGAATGTCATCGAAGGTCGCGATGCGACCGGCGAGCAGGTGGTCGATCTCGGCGTGGAAGCGTCGCTGCACCTCGGGGTGGCATCCGAGCTCGTAAAAGAACCAGGACAGGGCCACCGCGGTGGTCTCGGCTCCGGCGGTCAGGATCGTGACGACCTCGTCGTGGACCTGCTGGTCACTCATGCCCTCGCCGGTGTCCTCGTCCCGGGCCAGCAGCAGCGTGGACAGCAGGTCGTCATGATCCTTGCCCTCGGCGCGCGCCGCCACGATGACCTCGGCCACGACCCGCCGGAATCGGGCGGCAGCCTCGTCATACCGCCGGTTGGCTGGAATAGGTAACCGCTCCATCAACTTCGGCACGAAGGCACGGACGGCCAGGTACTTGCTCAGGATCGGCATCGATCGCTGGGCCTCGGTGATCGCATCCCGACCCAGCTCGGTCGCGAAGAGGGTCTGACCGACGATCGACAGTGCCAGATTCTCCATTCGCTGATCCACCGCAACGACCTCACCCGGCCGCCACGATTCCACCAGGTCCGACGCTGCCCGTGCCATGATGTCGACGTAATTGGCGATTCGTTTCCGGTGAAACGCCGGTTGTATCAGGCGGCGCTGCCGCCGATTGAAATCGCCGTCCGAGTTGAGCAGGCCGTTGCCGGACAGCGGGCGTATCCTATCGAAGATCATCCCTTTGTCGAACCTGTCGGCATCGGTGGCAAACACCTGCCAGGCAAGCTCGGGGCTGGTGACCAGGTACACGGGCAGGGTGCCGAGATAGATCCGCACCACCTCACCGTGCGAACGCAGCGACGACAGGAAACGAAACGGGCTGTCCAGCAGCGACATCGTATGGCCGAGCAGCGGCAACCGACCGGGAACAACCGGGGCGATGCCCCTTGCGCTGCGTGAGCCGTGACTCGCGACGTCCAGACCAACCACCATGGCACCACATTCGCACGCCGGTACTACGACACTCAAGCACCGCGGCCGTCACGCCAGGGGCGACACGCATGATCGCGCTGCGGCGGTGGCCGGCGATCCCTTGATCGCCTAAGCTGCCCCCGTGCCGACCGAGGATGGCGGAGGACCGATGGCCGGGAACGAGGCATGGGTGCCGCGGGGCATCGACACGACCGTGCCCAATGCGGCTCGGGTTTACGACTACTTTCTGGACGGCGCCCACAACTTCGCGGCGGACCGCGTGATGGCGGACAAGATCCAACAGGTCCTACCCGGCGTACGGGACGCCATCCGCATCACCCGGGCCTTCCTGCGCAGAGCCGTTCAGTTCATGGTCGACTCTGGGATCGACCAGTTCCTCGACGTTGGCTCGGGAATCCCGACTGTCGGCAATGTGCACGAGATCGCCCAGCGAGCCAATCCGGAGTGCCGGATTGTGTA
>DATAWX010000258.1:0-11849 GCA_036266995.1 Pseudonocardiaceae bacterium
GCGGGTGCTCCTCGACGGCACCCCCCTGCTCGGGCAGCGCAGTGGGATCGGTCGCTACACCGCCGCGTTGCTGCGGGAGCTGGCGACCCGGTCCGACGTCGATGTCATGGTCACCGCTTTCACCGCTCGCGGCCAGATCGCGCTACGCGGCGTGGTGCCCGGTGGCGTGGCGGTACGCGGTGGGCCAGTGCCGGCCCGGGCGCTGCGGGCGTTGTGGCAATGGGTGGACTGGCCGCCCACCGAGTTGCTTGCCGGCGACGCCGATGTGCTGCATGCCACGAACTTCGTGCTGCCGCCGTCGAAGCGGGCCCGCGGCGTCGTCACAGTGCACGACTTGGCGTTCCTGGACCGCCCCGACTTCCTGTCCCGGCCGCAGCGCGATCTGCCCGATCTGGTCCAGCGGTCCGCGGCCCGTGCGGCGATCGTCTGCACCCCGAGCAACGCGGTGGCACAGCAGGTGACCCGGCGGCTCGGCGTCCCCGCAGAGCGGGTCGTGGTCACCCCGCTGGGTGTGGACCACTCGTGGTTTAACTCCGTGGCGCCTACCGACGCACTGCGCGCCAGGTTGGGTCTACCACCGCGTTACCTGCTGTTCGTCGGTGCGGCGCAGCCGCGAAAGGGTCTCGACGTGCTGCTCGAGGCGCACCGGTCACAACCTGATCTCGCGCCACTGGTACTCGCAGGGCCCGCAGGCTGGGGTCCGACGCTGACGACCTCGTCCAGGGTGCACACCGTGGGCTACCTCGACGAGGCCGGCTTGCGGTGCGTCGTCGCCGGCGCGACCGCGGTGGTGCTGCCGTCGCGCGACGAGGGTTTCGGCTTGCCGGTACTGGAAGCGATGGCCGCCGGGATACCGGTGGTGTGCTCGGATCTGCCTGCACTGCGAGAGGTCACCGGGGGGCTCGCCACCCTTGTCCCGCCGGGGAACCCCGCCGCCCTGGCCACCGCGCTGGCCAGCGTGGACGGTACCGCCTGCGATCCCGCCGGTGCGAACGCCCGGCGCGCGCACGCAGCCTGCTACAGCTGGAAATCCTGTGCACAGGCGACAGTCCGCGCGTACCGGAAAGCCCGCGACTGACCCGGGTCCGGTGAAGAACCCGCGAGATACCGCTGACAAACACAGCGGCCCACCGGTGATGGACACACCCAGATTTGTTTCACCCACGGGGAGTAGCAGAAAAGCGTTACCAAGCCGTTATGATTGGCCGTAGGGTCGCACACAGCTACGGGAGAAGGCACCAAGGAAGGCCGTTCACCCCCATCCGAGTGTCGGGGGCCATCGCATACAGCTACGTCAAACGCTGGCGCATGACTGCGCCAGCGCGATGGCGCGCGCGTTCGTAAAGGAGGGGGAGGATCATGCTCACTCGCCGAACTCAGCTCGGGACCGTGCTAGCGGTTCTGAGCGCGGCAACCATAGCAGTCACGGTCACCGCAGCAGCGCCTGGGGCGGCGCAGACGGCGCCGCTGGGTGGGGCGAACCCGGTCGCCACGCTGACCGGTGCCCAGTCCATTAACGCGACCGAGACGCGGTACCGGGTCAAGGGCACCGACCTCGGGATCATGTGGACTGACGATCGAGGGCAGATCCTGGCCGCCTTCGGCGACACCTTCGGACCCGGATGGGCGGGCATCAGCAGCGGATTCGCCAACCCCACCGCGATCGATTGGCGCTCAAACACGCTGGCCCGGAGTACTGACCGGAATCCGTCCAACGGCATGTCGTTCAGCAACTACGTTACCGACCGTCCCGGCCACGCCAAGGAACTGCTGCCGTCGCTGAAGAAGGACGGCGTCGAGATGACCAAGATCCCGACCGGCGGCATCAACGTCGACGGCCGCAACTATCTGGCTTACATGTCTATCCGCAGCTTCACCCAGCCCGGGCAGTGGCTCACCAACCACAGTGGCATCGCCTACTCCGACGACGGCGGGCAGAACTGGAAGGATGCCCCCAGCGCGCGCCGGCCGAACACCGCAGGCTTCGACGATCAATTTCAGATGATCGCCTTCGCCCAGCGGGACGGTTTCGTCTACGCCTTCGGCACACCCAACGGCCGCTTCGGTGACGCCCACGTCGCCCGAGTTCCCGAGCAACATCTGCTCGACCAGTCCGCCTACGAGTACTGGACCGACAAGGGCTGGCAGCGGGGCGGTAGTGAGATCGCGACACCGATCGTGGATGGGCCGGTGGGCGAACTGTCGGTCCGCTACGACCAGACGCTCAAGAGCTGGGAGATGATGTACCTCGACGAGTCGCGCAAGGAGATCGTGGTCCGGCTAGCGCCGCAGCCGGCGGGACCGTGGAGCTCGGAGATTCCAGTCGCCTCATCGCGCGAGTACCCGAATCTCTACGGCGGATTTCTCGACCCGGACTCCAAGGGCACGGACCTGTACTTCACGATGACCCAGTACGACAGCTACAACGTCATGATGATGCACGCCAAACTGCCCGACGGCGCTGTCCGCAACGCCCTGAAATAACCCGCCGCCGCGTGGGTATGTGCCGTGAACTCGACAGAACGGACGTTTCGCCCGCTGTGAAATGTCGGTACCGTCGAGTTCGCGACAGTCAACTGCCGAGCACCCCGGCAGCGATGGCGGCGTGGAGCGCCGCTCGCCAGGGGCGTGGCGCGGGGAGGCCGGCGGTGGTCCAGCTGGTGGTGTCCAGGGCGGAGTTCGCCGGGCGTGGGGCGGGGCGGGGGAACTCGGCGGTGCTGCACGGTCGCACCCGGCCCGGATCGGCACCGATCTCCGCGAACACCGCCCTGGCCAGCCCGAACCAGGTCGTGGTGCCGGTGTTGACACAGTGCAGCACACGAGCCGGCACCCGGTCCGCGGCCAGCGCGAGCGCGATCAGGCCATCGGCGAGGTCCGCGGTCCAGGTCGGGTTGCCGTGCTGGTCGTCGACCACCCGGACGGGGGCCTCCCGGTGAGCCAGCCGCGCCATGGTTCGGACGAAGTTGGCGCCGTGGGCGCCGTAGAGCCACGCGGTCCGCACCACATGTGCGGACGCGTCAGAGCACAGCACCGCCCGCTCCCCCGCGAGCTTGGTTCGGCCGTACACAGTCCGCGGCACCGTCGGGCCGTCCACCTGGTTGGGCCCCTCGCTGTCGCCGGCGAAGACGTAGTCCGTCGAGACGTGCACCAGATGGACCTGATGGGCGGCGCAAGCCCGGGCCAGGTTCGCGGGGCCGTGCGCATTGACCGCGTGGGCCCGCGCGGCAGCCTCGCGCTGCGCGGCGTCCACCGCCGTGTATCCCGCCGCGTTGATCACCACCAGCCTCTCGCCGCGCGCAGCCTGTGAAATCGCACTGGATACCGCCGCGGGATCGGTGATGTCGAGCTCGGCCGAGCTCGGGGCGTGGATCCGGGTGATCCCGGCACGGGCAGCTGCCGCTGCCACATCCCGACCGAGCTGACCCCGAGCACCGGTCACCAGCAGCGACGAAGTCATGTCTTCAACGGTTCCCACCAGTCCCGATTCTCGGCGTACCAGCGCACCGTCTCGGCCAGCCCGCGGGTGAAGTCGACCTCCGGGGCGTAGCCGAGCTGGGTGCGGATCTTCGTCCAGTCCACCGAGTACCGGCGATCGTGGGCCTTGCGATCAGCCACCGGCTGGACCTGCGTCCAGTCCACGTCCAGGGCATCCAGTAGCAGGCGGGTGAGCTCGGTGTTGGTCAGCTCGGTGCCACCGCCGATGTTGTAGATCTCCCCCGCTCGACCGCCGTCCAGCACCAGGGCAATGCCCCGGCAATGGTCATCGACGTGCAGCCAGTCCCGCACGTTGAGCCCATCGCCGTACAGCGGCACCGGCAGCCCATCCAGCAGGTTGGTGACGAACAGCGGGATAACTTTTTCGGGGTATTGGTAAGGCCCGTAGTTGTTCGAACAGCGGGTGATCCGCACGTCCATACCATGGGTGCGGGCGTAGGCCCGGGCGAGCAGATCGCCACTCGCCTTGGACGCCGAATAGGGCGAATTCGGTTCCAGCGGGTGATCCTCCGACCACGAGCCCGACTCGATGGACCCATAGACCTCGTCAGTGGAAATGTGCACGAACCGCGACACACCGGCCGCCAGTGCCGCCTGCAGCAGCACCTGGGTGCCGACCACATTGGTCACCACGAACGGGTCGGCACCGACGATCGAGCGATCCACGTGTGACTCCGCGGCGAAGTGCACGACCGCGTCGACGCCGACCATCAGATCGGCGACCAGCGGCCCTTCGGTAATGTCGCCCTTGACGAAGTGCAGCGCCGGATCGGTCGCGACCGGCGCGAGGTTCGCCTCATTGCCGGCATAGGTCAGCTTGTCCAGCACCACCACCTCAGCGCCGGACAGCGTCGGCTCCGCACCTTGCAGCACCCGACGCACGAACGTCGACCCAATGAACCCGGCGCCGCCGGTGACCAGCAACCGCATCCGCGCACTCCACTCTGGTCGACCCACTCTGGTCAACGCAGTCTGGTCGGCAGTAGGCGACCAACGGCGGTCGAGTGTGCCACGGCAACCTGACCAGGGGCTCACACGTCTGGACTACTCAGTACTGCCGCCACACCAGTCGCAGGACGCAGGGGGGCATCCGTGGACGACAGGCCAGCTCGGTCGGGGCGGTCCCCCCGGTCGGGTCGGCGACGCAGGACGGGGGGCGGTCGACCGCCCCGGCGACGCCGCAACTATGGCGTGGCGCTCGCCAAGTTTGCGCTGGCGATGGTCTCGGTGCTGGTGCTCGGCCTCACCGGATACGGGTGGGCGACATTCCAGACCCTCCACAAGGGTTTGAGCACCACGAACGTGATCGGCCGGCCCGTTCCGGACAAAGCCACCGACATCCTGCTGGTCGGTTTGGACAGCAGGACTGATGCCCACGACACCCCACTGGCCCGGGATGTGTTGGCCCGGCTGCGCGCTGGTGACAACGAGGGTGAGCTCACCGACACCATGATCCTGGTGCGGATCCCGAATGACGGTCAGCACGCGGTGGCGATCTCATTGCCCCGGGACCTGTACGTGGAGCTGCCCGACGGGTACGGCAAGCACAAACTCAACTCCGCGTTCGCCCGCGCGCGCAATGCCACCGCGGAGCGGCTCGTCGCGCAAGGCGTCGACCCGGCGACGGTGCGAACCGAGTCTGTCGCCGCGGGTCGAACTCTTCTGCTGCAAGCTGTCAAAGACCTGACCGGTGTCGGCATCGACCACTACGCGGAGATCAACCTGCTCGGCTTCTCGCTGCTCACCGATGCCGTCGGGGGAGTTCAGGTATGCCTGAAGGCACCGGTTCACGACAGGTTCTCCGGCGCGAACTTCCCGGCCGGTCCGCAGCTGATCTCGGGGCCGGACGCGTTGGCGTTCGTCCGGCAACGGCACGGACTGCCCCGCGGTGACCTTGACCGCATCGTGCGCCAGCAGGCGTATATGGCCTCGCTGGCCCATAAGGTGCTGACCGCGGGGACGCTGACCAACCCCAGCCGGATCAATCAGCTGATCAATGCCACGGAGCAGTCGCTGGTGCTCGATGAAGGCTTCGATGTGCTCGACTTCGCTGCCCGGATTCAGGGCCTCGCCGCCGGCAACGTCGTTTTCGAGACCGTTCCAGTATTGGGCGACGGCACCAGCGAGTCCGACGGCGCAGTGCTCGACGTCGATCCGGAGGCCGTGCGCGCGTTCGTCGGGCAGGCGATCGACGCCTCTTCCACGCCTGACCCCAAGCCCCAGCCCCCGGCCAAGCCGATGCTCATGGTCGACGTGTTCAACGCCTCCGGCGTGCGTGGGCTTGCCAAATCGGTCTCTGATGAGCTGACCGAGCAGGGACTCCTGCCGGGGACGATCGGCAACAGCCCTACCCGACCCGTCACTGTCGTGCGCTACCCGACCGGTGGGCAGGACTCCGCCCGCATGGTGGCCGCCGCGTTGGGCGGCGTGCCGGTCGAGCAGGACTCCGAGCTGGTAGCCGGCACCGTGCAGATCTACCTCGGCAGGGACTACGCCAGGCTGGGCAAACCGCGCGTCGCCGGGGCGTTGCCGCAGTGGGTGCAGGCCCCGGCCGCGAGCGAGGTCACCCGGTCGATCGCCGATACCGCAGGCACCGACAACACGACGATCGCAACATCGCCGACGTCAACGCCGCCCGCTCCAGTGCCGCCACCGCGACCGTCGATGGTGGGCGGCAAGGTGCCGTGCGTGTCCTGAGCCGCCGCCCGGCACGCGGTGGACCCGAAGTTAAGCTACCGACTGATGACCATCACTGACCAGGTGCTCGGCCCGCTGCTGCGCGCGGACCCGGCCAGACCCCGGATCACCCACTACGACGACGCGGCCGGCAGCCGGATCGAACTGTCCGGCGCCACGCTGACCAACTGGGCGGCCAAAACCGCGAACTGGTTACGCGACGAGCTCGACGTCCAACCCGGCGACACCGTCGCGGTGTTATTGCCGCCGCACTGGCAGACCGCCGGTGTGCTGCTGGGCGCATGGTGGTGCGGCGCGGCGGTCACCACGTCGCCCGGTAAGACGCAGGTAACGCTATGTGGTCTTGATCGAATCGGCGACGCCACCGGAGCCGACGAACTGGCAGCGGTCGGACTGGATGCACTGGGCGCGGGAATCGCGGAGCTGCCCTCCGGGGTCCGGGACTACGCCAGCGAGGTCCGGGTGCATGGCGACACGTTCTCAGCTGGCGCACCGGGTCCTGATACCGAGACGCTCATCGCCGCAGCCCGGTCCCGAGCCACGGTATTGGGCTTAGCCGCTGGTGACCGCGTGCTGTGCACCACGAGCTGGGATTTGACGGTGCCGGGTGAGGTGCTCCTTGCGGTGCTCGCCGCCGACGCTTCCCTGGTGCAGTGCACCGGTGCCGACCCCGCCGCGCTAACGGATCGCTGCACCGCCGAGCGAATCAGCACTATCCTGCGCTAACCGGGGCAACACCGGCAGTTCGGCGCGAGTCGATCACTGCCCCGCGATACCCTGTGCGCGGGCAGCGGTCGGGAGATTCGGCGGGGAACCATGCGGCGTGTGTTGATGTTGCTTGTCGTGACGTTTTTGCTTGCCGCATGCTCAGGGAGCTCCCCCGGACTGTCCGGCGGTGGCGTTGTGCCGCGTCCGCAGGCACAGGTCAGCACCCTACCGGGAGACAAGGCCTCGAACGTCAGCCCGACGCTGCCCGTTTCGGTGCGAGTCATCGACGGCGTGCTCAATCAGGTGGCGCTGACTAACCCGGATGGCAGAGCGATCGCCGGCACGCTGAGCGCAGACCGGCACAGCTGGATCAGCTCAGAGGCGCTCGGCTACGGAAGGACCTACACGTGGAGTGGCAGCGCGGCTGGCGCTGACCGGCTCTCCGTGCCCGTGGCCGGCTCGTTCACCACCGTCAAGCCGCAACGGCAACTCCACGCCACGTTGAACATCGGCGACGGCGACACCGTCGGCATCGGTGCCCCGATCATCCTTCAGTTCGATCACCACGTGTCGGACAAGGCCGCCGCGGAGCGAGCACTGCAGGTGCAGGCTTCGGTGCCCACCGAGGGATCGTGGGCCTGGCTGCCCGACGACAACGGCGGATCCCGGGCGCACTACCGACCCAAGGACTACTGGCAGCCCGACACCAAGGTCAGCGTCACCGCCAAGCTCTACGGAGTGGCCCTAGGCGACGGTTCCTACGGCAAGGAAGACATCAGCACGAGGTTCATGATCGGTCGATCCCAGATCGTGAAGGCCGACGTCAACAGCCACCGCATGGTGGTGATCCGAGACGGCCAGGAGGTGATGAACTTCCCGGCCAGCTACGGGCTGAGCGCCGACCCGAATCGCAACACCACCAGCGGCATCCACGTGGTGATGGACAAGGCCCAGACCGTACTGATGTCCAACCGGGCCTACGGGTACGTCAACATACCCGAGCACTGGGCGGTGCGGATTTCCAATAACGGGGAGTTCATCCACGCCAACCCGGAGACCACCGGCGTACAAGGTTCCTCCAACGTCACCCACGGCTGCGTCAACCTGTCCACCGCGAATGCTCAGGAGTACTTCGGCACCGCGATCTTCGGAGACCCGGTCGAGGTCACCAACAGCCCGACCCCGCTGAGCGGGGCGGACGGTGACATCTACGACTGGACCGTGCCGTGGGACAGCTGGCTGGCGATGTCCGCCCTGCACTCCTGACCTCGCAAGCCTGACCTCCACCCGGGCGACGACTACCGAACCGTACAAACGGTGCAAAAAACGCCGGATTGAATCCGCTACGCGTACGCATCATAACTCACAGCTCTCTATAGCGAGATGCGTAACGCGGCCTTGATGGAACGCGATGAACCTAAACAAGGACCGCGCCACGAGGTGGGACCATGAACGCAAGAAACGGGCTCGCTGCCCTGTCTAACCGCGGCAAAAACCTACCAGATAACACCGGTCCCGGGTGCAGTGACGATCAGCGTCTGTCCGGTCACTCAGTCATACCATTATTGAACAGTCGATGGACCCCGGGCGGGCCCGAACAACAAGACGGAGGCGGAGATGGGTAACTACATAGTCAACGGTGAGGTTATCGACGTGCGCGGGGAGCGACCTACTGCAGCCGACCTCAAGCGCCAGGCCAACAGCGTGCTGTCAGATTGGGTCATGGCAAGCATGCCCAATGGTCAGATCGTCAAGCTTGAAGATCACAAACCGCTACCGGCCAATGCAGTCGACTACTCAGTGGTAACGCCGTTCACTTATGGATGATAGCGAGGTCGGGGACAGTGCAGTCGATAACGAACGATCTCGAAACGCGGCGCAGACTCAGCCGACTCAAGACTGAGGCACTATTACTCTCGCGTCGATTCGGCGACGCCCGCTTCGACACGGAGAGCGGCACCTGGTTCTACATCGAACGTTTTCCGATCGCTTCCGGCTGGAACAAGACCCATATCGAACTTCTCATCGACATCCCGTATGGCACCCCCGGCTACCCGTCGGTACCGCCAGAATGGTTTTGGACGGACCACGATCTCCGGACGAATGAAGGACAGTCACTCAACCACTTCTTCACACGCGGACCGAGTACCGATAGAGAACACCTCGACCACGGTTGGGGACATTTCTGCGTGCATCTTATCGGGTGGCGACCAGCCGGCGGCGCCGACTTGCTTCGTGGGCACAGCCTGATAACGTACCTCGACCTGATCACGGCGATCTTTCGCGATCAGCGCACTCTGAGCGGAGCACGATAATGGCACGCGACGTGGATGATATCGTACTCAGTTCCACCCTGTGGTCGGAGCTCCGTAGTCACCTTCTGTCTGCTAATGCTAAGCCCGGACATCCGGGCGGCGATGAGCAGATGGCCTTCATACTCGCCGCGCCCAATGTGTCAGCAAGCAGGATACGACTGGTAGGTCATGAGCTGCTCCGGGCGCACCCGCCGGATCTAGATCATCAATCGCCTTCAGCGATAAGCCCCAACGGCCAGTTCGTCGCGACCGCCCTGACGCGGTGTCGACGAGAAGGCTGGAGTCTCATCGAGGTCCACTCACACCCCTTTGACCCGGCCTCTCACACAACGTTTAGCGGCATTGACTGGTCCAACGACCGGATGAAGATGCCCCGGCTCGCGGCAATGCTACCCGAGCCTTTCTACCACGCCACGATGGTCGTCGGGCAGAACAGTCTTGACGCCCACTACTATCAGCGCGCCGCCTCAGCGATTCGGCCGGTGAAGCAGGTGACCATCGTGGGTGGTTTCTCCGGCGATTCACCGGTCTTACACCACTTTCCAGCATCCAGTTCCGCAGCTGCGTCGGTGCTCCCGCAAGACGCACGTCATAGCCGCCAACTGCCACTGCTCGGCGTGGCAACTCAGGCGGCCCTCTCAAAAGCACGGGTGGCTGTCGTCGGCCTTGGCGGTCTTGGTTCGTTCGTTGCCTTAGAACTCGCCTACCTCGGCGTCGGCCACCTGATTCTCATAGATCCTGACCGTATCGAGCTGAGCAATCTCAACCGCCTCATCGGCGCTGGACCAGACGACGTCGGACGGTACAAGGTAGACGTCTTCCGGGATCTCATCGAGCGTCTGGCGCCGGGCGTCGCGGTAACAGCTGTGGCCGCACCACTCCTGGACAACGAAGCACTCCACCACGCCAAAGCAGCAGACGTGCTCCTCGGCTGCGTCGACACGCACGGCGCTCGCCTCTCGTTGAACCATTTATCTATTCGCTACCTCATACCGCTCATCGATGCCGGCACCGGTGCCAGGCTCGGGACCGACGGTCTCGACGCCAAACTCGGGGGGCAAGTCCAGGTCGTCGCACCAGGAGTCGGCTGCCTTGAGTGCCGGGGCTTCATTCACCCGCAACGGGCAGCATACGATTTAGCACCGCCAGAGATGCAGGAGTATGAACGAGACCACGGTTACGGCACCGAGGAGGCCAGGCCGTCGGTTATATTCTTGAATGGTGTCGTGGCATCAATACAGGTTGCCGAAACCGCGCGGACTTTCACCGCCACGTCAGTATCGAAGGACGTCACACCGAAGCTGGTCATTTACGACGCGAACGCTCAGCGGGCGTTCTCAGCAGCTGTCAGCTACTCGCCTGAGTGCGCGACCTGCGGCACTCACGGGGTTACCGGTCTCGCTGATTTAGCACCTTTACAAGCCGCCTTTCAGGTTGCGCCGACGGCACGGCCTGCTTTCGCAAGAGCGTCACTGAGCTAGCCGGAGCCGAGCATGCCGGATCAAATTCCGAGAAATAGAAGCGCGCACGGGCGCCGCCCACGCCGGTCGGCGACGCGCGGACTTTGGCGGGGTCGACCACGCCATAGAGCTGGCGGAGACCCCGGACAACTCGGACCGCCGGCACTGCAGCCGTGCACACCCGAGAGGCCCGAAGTCTTTACCAACCAACCACTCCGGCGACACCAGCAGACCGTCGCACCGCCGGTGCCGCCAGTGCCCGCGCCCGCGCCACCGCCTGCACCCGCGCCCGTCTCACCGCCTGCACGCGCGGTACCGACTGTGCGTGCGCTGCCGGCTGTGCGTGCGCTGCCGGCTGTACCCGTACCTGCACCTACGCAGGACATGCACGACATCGGTCCAGGGCAACCACTGAGGCGCCCCCAGAACAACGCCAGACCACTCGAACCAGCACTGCCGTCACTGCGCGCGCGAGACAGGCAGCCGGTCGGTCCAGGCCACGCAATTCGGCGCACTCGGCGAAACAATAGGCGTCCTGGAGGACCCCCCTCGCAGCATCGCACTGATGTGGTGGTCGGTGTGTTGGTTTCCGCCGCCGCGCTTGTCGCGGGGATCGTCGTGTACCCGCTCCTACCATCGGGTACGAGTAACGAATCGACGGCGCCTCCTCCCACCAGTAACCACGTTGGTGCCGCAGTCGCAGGTGGCGATCCTGGTCCGGTCGGTGGCCAGCTCGCGGTCCAGCCGAGTGCACCGGCAAACGTCGATCACGGGCCAACCCGCGGTGGAGTAGCCCTGCTCAGTGATCAGACGACGGTTCACCATACGTCCGTCGCTCCGGTGGCTGCGCAGCCAGCTCCGGCACCACAGGTTGTCCAACCAAACCAACCCAGCAGCAGTAGCGACGTAGTAGCCGTGCAACCAGCCAATCCCCCCCGGGTCCACCATACGACGCCGTATACGAATTCCGGCACCGATGGCCAGTTAAATGACGGTATCGGGAAAGGCAGCTGGAAAGGCCCCGGGGCCGTTACCGGTACTGGTACCGGTGGCGGTGGCGGGAAAGGCAACGGGCCGGGCGGCGGCAACACCGGCGGTCCCAACACCGGTGGCGGCGGCGGCAACACCGGCGGCGGCGGCGGCAACACCGGCGGTGGCGGCGGTGGCGGTGGCG
>DATAWX010000259.1:0-8657 GCA_036266995.1 Pseudonocardiaceae bacterium
CGGTGAGAACTCACCTGGGTGGAAGAGCGGATCGGCGGGGCTGGTGGAGATCCTGGTGGCGCGACGATCAAGGCTCGGTGGCCACCGAGATCACCGTGATCACCCCTTTTTTGATCGTGCTGCTGGTGTTCGTCGCGGTAGTGATTCACCGGGGGGTGGATGCCCGGCTGCGCTTGGATGACGCCGCCCACCAGGCCGCCCGCGCGGCCAGCATGCAACGCAGCGCCGCCACCGCCGTCTTGGCGGCGCGGTCGACCGCCCAGAGCGCGCTGTCGGGTGCGGGGGTAGTGTGCCGCTCGGTCGAGGTGACCACCGACACCACCGGGCTAGTCCCCGGCGGCACCGTCACCGTGATGCTGTCCTGCCCGGTGGACTTCGGCGACGCGCTGATCCTCGGTGTCGCGGGCCGGCGAGTGCTCTCGGCCACCGCCAGCGAACCGGTGGACACCTGGCGCTCGGTGGGGACCACCAACCCCGGCGGCGGTCGCCCATGAGACAGGCCCGCAGCGTCCGCACTCCAGCGACGCGGGTTCACGCCGTGCGCTGGGCAGGGCTGGGGCGGTGGAACACCTGGCGACGGGCCTGGTGGGCCGGCGAGGAGGGTCGGGTCACGGTGTTCGTGGTGACCCTGCTGGTGGCGATCCTCGCGCTGGCTGGGCTGACTCTGGATGGTGGTCTGGCGCTGGCCGCCAAGGTCCGCGCCAACGACCAGGCCGAATCCGCCGCCCGCGCCGGCGCCCAAGCCCTCGACCTGGGCGCCTACCGCGCCACCGGGGCCATCCGGCTGGTTCCCGCCCACGCCGCCGCCCAGGCACGCAGCTACCTGGCGACCATGGGGCAGACCGGAACCGTCACCGTCGCGGGCGACACGGTGACGGTCACCGTCACCACCACCCAGCGCACCCAACTCCTGACCCTCGTGGGGATTCCCACGCTGGCAGTACACGGGTCCGCCAGCGCACATCCAGCGCGCGGAGTGCTCACCGCCGAGCCATAGCAGCAGAAGGGACACCAGACCGTGACCGCCTCCCCCACCCGCTGCCACCCTCCCGAGCACCTCCACGAGCCAAGCGTCCCCGGCGTGGTGTGGCGGCTGGTCGTGGGCGTCGCCCGGATCCTGGGGCGCCTGCTGCGGGGACTGGTGGCCTTGGCGGTGCTGGTCACGCTGGTCGCCGCGCTGCCCTGGGCGTTGTGGCACTACATCGGCTGGCCACTACCCGATCACCTGCCCACCGCGGTCGAGGTGCAGGCGGTGTTGCTGGGTCCGATGACCACGGCGGTGCTGCTGGACGTGCTGGCGTGTCTGTGCTGGATCACCTGGGCCGCGTTCGTGATCGACGTGGCGCGCTGTGTCCTGGACGCGGCGCGGGGCCTGCGCTGGCCCGATCTGGACACCAGCGGGCCGGTGCACGCCCTGGCCGCGGTCCTCGTCGGTGTCGTCGTGGTCACCCTGCTGAGCAACCGCGGCCCCTCGACCATCACTGCCGGGATCACTGAGGCGATCAGCGGGCACGACCCGCTCGTCGCGACCGCCCCCGCAGCCAACCCCACGCCCGCCTACACTCGGCCGGTCGCGATGATGCACGCCACCCCCATCGCAGTCGCGCCCCAGGATGCGGGCAGCGTGGTGGTACGCGCACCGGAGAACGGAATCCACGACTCGCTGTCCCGCATCGCGGCACGCACCCTCGGCACCGCCGGGCGCTGGCCCGAGATCTTCGCACTGAACGAGGGCAAACCCCAGCCCCACGGCGGCAGGCTCACCAATCCCAATCTGATCTTTCCTGGCGAACGGCTGACCCTGCCGTTACCGACCTTGCCCCCGCCAGCCCCGGTGATCGGTGCTGATCACCACGCGGCGCCGCCCACCACGGCGATACCAACACCACGCTTGACACCGACAACGTCTCCAGCGCCCGTCCCGCCCACGACCTCGGCACCCCCGTTGCCGCCGACCACCGCACCCAGGGTCACTCCCGTCCCCGCTGTGGTCCCGACCCCCCAGATCGACACCACCGGGGGTTCCGGGTCAGGTGTCGGGTGGGAGCCGGGCGTGTTCGTCGGTCTGGGCTTGGCCGCCGCCATCAGCGCCGCGCTGGTGGTGGCCCGTCGCCGTCACCGGCGCCGCTACCAGCCCGGCAGTGGCCGCCGCGACGACCTCCCGGTGGCGCCGGTGGTCTACCAGCTGCGGCTGGCGCATCTGCGGGCCGACCACGCCGACACCGGTCCCGAGGGCGATCTCGACGACGGCGAGCACCACCGCTGCGGCGGCGCCGCGCCCGCGCTGGTCATCGGTGCCCCGCCCGATCCCCGCAGGAATCCCGACCGGGCCGGCGAAGAGATGCGGGTGACACCGGGACTGGGAGTGCGTGACGGGCGGGAGATCGCGCTGGACCTGGCCGTGGCGTGCGGGCTGGGGTTGGTCGGTGCGGGGGCCTGCGCGGCGGCCCGCGCGCTGCTGCTGACCCTGCTGGCCCCACCACCGGTAACAGTGGCGACGGTGGGGTCAGCGGTGGGAGCGCAGGTGATCGTTCCCGTCGACGACCTCGCGCTGCTGCTGGGACCCGAGCACGCTCACCATCAATGGCCCGCCGCGGTGCGGGTAGTCGCTGACCTGCCCGCGGCACTCGATGAGCTGGAAGCCGAGATCTTACGCCGCGTCCGGGACAACGACCCGGCAGCGGGAGCGTGGCCGGTGGTGGCGCTGGTGGCCCGCCCGCCCGAGCACATCACGCAACGGTTGCAGGCTGTGCTGGACAACGGCGCCCCCCTCGGGCTGGTCGGCGTGCTGCTGGGACAATGGCGACCCGGGATCAGCGCCTACATCCGCGACGATGGCATCGTCTCCTCGGCCAGCCCCGGCCGTGGGCACGCGCTGCTGGGCACCCGGATGTTTCAACTCCGCGACGCCCAGACCGTCGAGCTGCTGACGCTGCTGCGCCAGGCCCAACCCGAGCCCACAAACTCCCCGCCGACCCCACGCGACCACGCGGCACAGTTGACACCCCTGGCGCACCAGGGGAAGGGCGCACCACTCACCCCGGCGCAACCCCCGGCCGACAACGCGCCCAGCACAACCCTCGATGCCCGCGATGGCTCCAGCGAGGTGATCGACGACACCGCGCTGGAGCTCACCGCGCTGCCCAGCCCACAACCCGAGCACATCGGCGCACGGTGCGTGCCCGGTCCGGCACCGCATCCCGCGTCCGAACCGCCGCCGCCCTGTGCCGATGCCCAGGGCAGCCACCCTCACCACCCACCTGGCGGCAAGCCCGCCGGGCGGCGCGTAACCGCGGCCCTGTGCTGCCCGGTGGCGCCCGAAGAGTCAGATCACCCCGATGCCCGCGCCGCACCGATCACGCTCAGCGTGCTGGGCTGCCCCCGAGTGCACTGGACACCCCATCCCACCGGCGAGGCCGGCGAGGCCGGCGGCGCGGCGGATACCGCGGGGCGGGAGATCACCTTGGCATTCCCGCCACGGCAGCGGGAGTTGCTGGTGTTCCTCGCCCTGCATCCCGACGGCGTGCACCGCGACCCGCTGGTGGCCGCGCTGTGGGAGGACAACGCATCCCAGCGGTCCACCAACGCTTTGAACACCGCGCTGTCGCGGCTGCGGCGCTCGATGACCCAGGCCACCGGCGGCGCCGTCACCGACTTCATCACGGTCGCGCAAGGCCGCTACCAGCTCGACGCCGGTCTCGTCGAGGTCGACTACTGGCGCTGGTGCGACGCGGTGGCCGCACGACTAGCAGCGGAAAGCGACACCGAGCGGATCACCGCCTACCAGCAGATCGTGGACTGCTACCGCGGGTGCCTCGCCGAGGGCATGGACACCGAGTGGATCGACGCCCCCCGCGAAGCCACCCGCCGCGACGCCCTCGACGCCGTCGCCGCGCTCGCCCGAGCCCTCGTGGATGCCGACCCCCAGCGCACTCTGGACCTGCTGGAAACCGCGCGGACCTTCGATCCACACAACGAGCTGCTCTACCGCGACATCATGCGCCTGCAACAACAACTGGGACACCTCGACGCGATCCCCCGCACGATAACCCTGCTCACCACCCGCCTCACCGAAATCGACGAGACACCCACCGCGGTGGTTCGACGGGCTCGACAATGTCGCTGGGCGCGGTCGATGGACCCGGAGCCCACGAGGTACCGATACCGGCCGTCCAGGAAACGTCTCAGCGGTCGGGCCTCTAGCTGGGCTGAGGGTGCTGCGGGGCCGTGGTCATGCCCGAACGGGGCTAGGTCATCTCCCGGACACGCCCGCCGTCGGTGTCCCAGCGGCCGGTCTGCTCCCGCTTCGCTCGCCGCGACCACCACTCTGGTGGCGGAACCGACCGGAGTGTGATCGGGGTGCGGGTCGCGGAGCGACCGGCCCGTAGGTTCGGGGACCTAGTGTGGCCCGCCGCGATCGCCAGGCAGGCCAAGGCCAGGGTCCTCGCGGTGGCGGGTGGGATCACCAGCAGATCAAGATGCGAGGAATCGCAGCCGATCACCCTGATCGTGTGCGCCCAGGCGCCGGACCAGTCCAGCCGGACCACCTCCTGGCCCACGGTCGTGATTCGCTGGGGCCTGGTGTCCCAGGCGTTCGCGTTCAGCGCGATCCGATCCACCATGCCCAACCGGTCAGCCACCGCGGCGATCAGGGCGGGCAGCTCGGCCGCCGGATCCCGGGTCCGCGGCCACCAGCTGCCATCCACCACGCCCTGGGCTGTGGGGGACGGCGGAAACACCAGCCGCGAATCAGGCTTCGTGGTCTCCACGCCAGCATCCGAAATGCGGTGCGGACGCTCCAGGACCGACATCATGTCGGCGCTCCTGCCTCCGGCCACC
The DNA here is from genome assembly GCA_036266995.1 of Pseudonocardiaceae bacterium. Lineage (GTDB taxonomy): Bacteria > Actinomycetota > Actinomycetes > Mycobacteriales > Pseudonocardiaceae. Next base: position 4,840 of record DATAWX010000259.1, read on the forward strand.
AAATGGAGACCGAAACCGTCGTGCGCTGACGACGGCGCCGACGTGAACGACGACGCTCGAAATGTCCTCAGTAGTTGCACCGTACTCCCATTTTTCCTCACCGGTGATCTGGATACAGGTCACGGAATTTTCGGCTGGGTATTATCTTCAGCCCCACGGCGGGATGCGACCGAATCGCCCGCGCCCTTGTGGCGGGCAGGATTACAGAGTAGACCTGTTTTAGAAAACGTTGACAGGCCAAGGCCGGATCAGCAGAGAAGGTCCGTCCTCCCAGCTGGCGTTTCCAGCACGAGCAGTACCGGGAACTCACGCAGAGCACGCCGCGATAAGGCGCAGCGCCGCGGGCCTGCGTCAGCATGCGATTCTCGTGTGCCGACGCCGAGACCGTTCAACGTAGCGCATTGTGACGCTTGGTAACCCGATCACCCGTGCGGCCCGGACGTCACCCCAGTAGCTCGGGGTGGCGTCCGTTTGTGTGTCGGTCCCATCCGCGATGGGCCCCGGATCGGGTGGCCACATCCCGGCCACATCCGGGCCCTGCTGGCCTACCTGAACGACAACCCGCGCACCGGCAAACTGTGTTCGCGCAGAAGATCCGATCGGGCGAGGATGATCCTGATCAAGATCACACGCCGGATCCGGATCGGGGCCAATCAGACCCGGCGAGAGCCGCCGCGCTAGCGGACCGAGCGTGGCAGGTCCGCGATCAACGCGTCCACCGTCGCATCGAACCTCACGAGCTCGGCCAAACCCCTAGCGTGCAGCGGTCGACACACCGCATCGCGCTCAACGCCGACGACATGCAACTCCACCCCGCGCGCCATCGCCTCCCGACACAGCATCAGCAGACCGTCAAACCCTGCGGACCCAGCACACTCACCTCACCCAGATCCAAGACGACGTGCGGCACCCGGAGCAACTGCTTACCAACCCGCTCAGCCAACACCGGCGCCGTCCCGCCACCCACCGCGCCGCTCACCCGCACGATCACCACGTCTGGCCTGGGCATGTGGAGCCGCACATCCATCAACTCCGGCTCGGCGCCACCACCGGCCCGCGACCGGCTCCCCGACCTCGCAACGCCGACTACGCCACCAGACTGATCGGCTACATACGAGACGCCCGCAACCCCGCCGTGGCCGACCCGACCAGCCAGCGGCATTCCGGTTGACGGTGCAGTGGGCGAAGACCCCGCAGTCCCGCCCGAACTGGGCCAGCCCGAAACAGGTCGTGGACCCGGGGAGCTGAGTTCCTACTCGGGCACCGACACTGGCCCACCTCCGTCGCACGACACCCAACAGGCGGCCGTCAGGGTCTGGGACGGAGTTACCGTCAGAGCTTACCGACCAGCAGCCGCAGACAACCGCCGTTCGAGTGAGGCAGGCACACCGGGTTGAGTTATGGCAGCGCCGACCACCAGGTCAGCTGGGAGCAAACCGATAGTTGCACGCTCTCAGAGGCATCTACGGCGTCTGCGGCGGATCACTCCTCGGTCCAATCCTCGTCGGCACGGCATGACGGTCGCAACCGTCGCCCCCGCCGCACTGCGGAGCACCCATCTACAGTAAAACAATCACTGGAATGAACGGCTCCGTGACCGCTGGCGGTCTCGATGGCGCCTCGATGGGTTGCGGTACCGCCGTAGCTGGGCGGGGAGTGGAGCACCAGCCCATGGTGGGTCCGGGACGGTCGGCAGCTGCGGCGCCTGCTCTCAGGGTCTTCACCATGGTGTGCGCGCCGTCGTCGACACACACACCGGCGGCGAGAGCGCAGAACACCCACGCGTCCCCGCTGGGCCCCTCACGCTTGCGGACTCCCTTCTTATGGACCATGTCCCGCGTGCGTGGGGGGACCGGCCCTGCCGCCAGGAGCTCGGGGGATTGCTCAAAACTGGCGGCCGGGCCGGTGATCTGTGGAGGTCGGGATACCGCCGTCCCGGGTGTGGTAGGCCAGGCTGCTCGTCGGACAGTCCGGGTACGTCGTCGACCAACATCTCGACCTGCCGCAGTATTCAGCGCCGACGGCCGATCTCCTCGACCGTCGGCGCGAGCTGGTCGAAGTGGGGCCGGACAGTCCCTCACGCTGCGCGATGTTCTAGCTGTCGAATTCGCCGCTTCGGACTCCAGCGGTGAACGCCGACCACTCCCCGCCGGTGAACCGCAGCTCCGGGCGGCTGGGCGAATTCGAATCGCGCAGCGCCACGCCGCCACCATCGAGGAAGGCCACCGCGACGCACTCACTCATGTCAACTTCGCTCCGGCTACTCTTACGCCACGCGACACCGCTTATGTCGCGTGCGTACAGCTCGGTCTTACTCATCTGGTTCTCCGTTCAGGTCGCGGACAATCGAGGTGATCGCCCGTATCTTGATCATCGCTGTTGCGATGTCGTCGTCTTGCGGCAGCTCGCGGTTTAATTGCTGCGCGAACTCGGTCACCTCGTGCTGGGTATGGCCTTCCCTGACGAACTCTTTGAGCTTGCCGTAAGCAGCGACAAATGGATCGGTCACCTGAACCGTGCTCCCGGGGGATCATTGGATGCCATTTACTTTTCTCCTTTCCCTCTGCTGCATTTTCTATGGGACCCGGTCGGCCGCCAGGAACTTGACGGGGGCGGCGCTCGACCAGCGGCCGACCGGGGATCGAGGGGGCACGGTTCACCGGGCGCTTTTGGCGCGGTAGCACGGCGGGCAGATACGGGCAGATCTGGTCGGGGTCCGGCGAGTCACCGCCACCGGGTAGCGCGATGCGCCACGGCCGTGGCGCAAAAACCACGACACCCATGGACCGCAAAAACCAGCTCACCCGAGCCTCACTCTTTTATCAATCTTGGCAGGTTCGATGATATAGCCGTAGACGAGTACGCAAAGAGTGGGTCCGGTGGATGACCGAAGCTAAGAAGACCGAGACCGCGGCGAAGGGTGCAACGCTGCTCACTACGTGCGACTTCACGTCGCAAACCCAAAATGTGTCGCTCTCGCCGTATTTTGGTCGACCCTGACGGGGAAGCCGTTGGTAAAGGTCAGTTCGGTGGCCCGCTGAGGTTCCTCACCTCGGTTCTGTAGCAGTCGGGGCATACCTGTTTGGGGTCAGGTGGTTGGCCGGGAAGCGTTAACCGGTCTCCCCGCCACCCGATCGGCAACGGCACGAACTCGATGCCGCACAGGGCGTGCACGCTGCGGGTGGTGGTGCTGTACTGGCCGCGGTGGGTGTCGTTGTCGCCCATGCTGCGCACGTACCACTCGGTGGCGTCTCGCCCTTTGTTGATGACGACCGCCTCCGATCGATCGCAGTACCTGTGCAGCCGGGTGTTGCGGTCTAGCAACCCTCGAATTCGCCGTCCTTAGCGCCGGCCAACAAGGCGGCAATCTCATCGCGGCTGAAGATCAACGACGGGCCACTTGGGTCACGAGAATTGCGCATTGCAACTTCGCCATTATTAAGTGCGGCGACCTCTACACAGTTACCGACGCATCCACTGTGCTTGCTCTTGCGCCACGTCACACCGGCAAGAGTGGCGGCTGCCATGCCATGGTGAATTTGCTGCGACATAATTGATCAGCCTTCCCTGGTGCATCTGCACGTGCATCAGGGGGAAGATAGCGCGGCCTGGAACGGGTGTCAATGCACGTGCACCTGCACGGAAGCCAGGCCAGCGGCACGGACTGCGCGGGCTGGAGTGCGCCGCAGGTGAGTAGGTCCCCTTAGAGCCTGTTGGCAAATGGTCACGCTGCTTGTCGATCTTGTAGTTCGGGTGCCGGCGCTGCGGTGCGGGGTCTGCCCCATCGGGGATGAGGCGGCGTGCCGGAGTTCTTGCGG
>DATAWX010000260.1:0-2578 GCA_036266995.1 Pseudonocardiaceae bacterium
TCACTCGGGCGCCCCGGGTGAGGGACTCGGCGACGTTCTCGGCCGCTTCGCGCCAGATGTTGCAGCGCAAGAACAGTGCCTCCCCGTCGCGCCACTCACCGGACTCGCGGTCGAACGCGCGCGGCGTGGAGGCCACGGTAAAGTTGGCCACCGCCGCCCCGCTGGTGGTGAAACGCAGCTCCGGATCGGCGGTCACATTGCCGATCACGGTAATCACGGTGTCCCCGGCCATGACCGCCACCATAACGGTCACCTCCGACAACTCCGTATTCCCGCCTCACTCCCGCCTCGGCCACTGCCGAAGCCAGGACATGACGGCCCCTGCCTGTTCGGCCGGCGGGCGCTGGAACACAACTGTTCGCGTTCTTCTTCGGTGGCGGCAGCTCAGGTAGCGGCAGCAACGGGAGCGGCGGCGGCAGCAGCCCCGGGGGCTGACACAGGTTCGGGGCGTCCGGTGGCTCATCCGCGTACGCCCCCGATCAACTACGGAGCGGCTGGCGGTAGGACGGCCTACGGCGTCGCTACGCTGTCGGCGGCGCTGGGCAGTTCAATGATCACCGTGGTGCCGGGGCGGGCCGGGCGTGTCGGGGCAATGGTGATGCTGCCCTGGTCTTGGTGGAGCAGACGGTCGCTGAGGTGTAGACCGATGCCTTGGCCGGGGGAGTTCGCGCCGCGTGCGCCGAGCCCGAACATGGTGTGCTCGGTGCCCGCGGGTATGCCGGGGCCGAAGTCGGTCACGCGGATCCGCACGGTCGAGCCGGTGTCGCGGGCTTGGATGCGCACCGGGCTGCCGGGGGCATGACGTTCGCAGTTGGCCAGCAGGTTAGAGCGCATCCGGGAACTCAGGTAGCGGGTCGTGAGCTGGGGTGGGCTCCTGGTGAGATCGGTTGATCGCCAGATCCCCGAGTTCCCAGGAGGCCCGCGTGTCATCATCCCCGTCGTCGGTGTGTCCGTCCTGCCCGCCCGGCGCCGAGGAGGGACACCGCTGCGCGGTTTACCCATCTTCCTCGCTGAGCGACGCCGAGTGGGCGCTGCTGGAACCTCTGCTGCCGGCCCCGGGCAACACGCACGGCAAGGGTGGGCGACCGGAGAAACACTGCCGTCGCCTGATCCTGGATGCGATCTTCTATCTGGTGCGCGGTGGGATCGCCTGGGCGCAGTTGCCGTGCGAATTCCCGCCGCGGTCCACCGTCTACGACCTGTTCCGTCGGTGGGTGAGCGCCGGGGCGTGGCTGCGTGTTCACGACGCGTTGCGCGACCGGCTGCGGGTGCGCGCCGGGCGGCGCCCGTGTCCGTCGGCGGCGGTGGTCGATTCCCAGACCGTTGCGGGCGCGGACACCGTCCCCAGCGGCGGCCGCGGCTGGGATAGCGCCAAGGCGACGAATGGTCGCAAGCGCCACCTCGCGGTGGACGTGACCGGGCTGGTGTTGGTGGTGCTGGTCACCGCCGCCTGCATCCAGGACCGCGACGCCGGGCATCGGCTGCTGGCCGCCCTGCGCGGGGCGTTCTCCACGATCCGGCTGGTCTGGGCTGATGCCGGCTACCGCGGCAGGCTTGTCCGCTGGACGAATCGCGTGCTGGCGCTGCCGATGCAGATCATCACCCGCCTGCCCGGGGTGCGTGGGTTCCACGTCCGGCCCTGGGTCTGGGTGATCGAGAGAACTTTCGGCTGGATCAGCAAACACCGACGCTGCGTACGCGACTACGAAACCCGAACCGACCACCACGAAGCCATGATCTACCTCGCCATGACCCGCACCATGCTCCGCAGACTCGCCCGAACCTGAGTTCCCGGATGCGCTCTTAGCCTCTGGTGGCACGGACGGCGCCTCCACTTCGAGTTCGGCTAAACCAGGGTCGAAGACGCTGCATGGAAATCGGCGTTAGCCGGTGTTGAGGACGGTGACGTTGTCGGAGCTGATGTTGGTGACGTAGGCGTGTTTGCCGTCCGGGGCGACGAACACGTTGGTCGGGTCTTGGCCGGTGGTGAGGGTGGCGGTGACTTTGTTGGTGGCGGTGTCGATGACCGAGACGGTGTTGTTGCCGTCGTTGACGACGTAGGCGTGTTTGGAGTCCGGCGCGAACGCCACGCATTGGGGTTCGACCCCGACCGGGATGGTCGCGGTCACCGCGTTGGTGACCGGGTTGATCACGGTGACGGTGTTGCCGTCGTAGTCGACCACGTACACGGCGGATCGATCCGGTGCCATCGCGATGCTGTGCGGGCTGCGACCGGCCGGTATCTCGGCCAGGATCGCGCCGTTACTGGTGTCCAGCACCGTGATGAGGTTGGAGAAATGGTTCGCTACGTAGGCGCGACGGCCGTCGACGGAAAACGCGACCGAATGCGGGCTAGGTTTCACCGCGATCTCCTGGGAGACCGTGTTTGTTTTCGTATCGATCACGGTGACGGCGGGGAAGTCATGGTTGGTGACGAACAGCTGTTGTCCGTTGGGGCTTACCGCGAGCACGTAGGGGAACTTTTCCGCCGGGATCGAGGCGGTCATCTTCCGGGCGGCGGTGTCGATCACCGCGACGGCGTTGCCGCTGGCCCGAATCTCGTCGTAGACGCTGACGT
>DATAWX010000261.1:0-9487 GCA_036266995.1 Pseudonocardiaceae bacterium
CGCCGACCCGCTGATCATCAGGGCTGAATGTTTGCGTTCCGTCGCGTGGGTGATGCGCTGGGCAGGGAGCCGTAGAAGATCCGTTTGCCGATCTCGATCAGGACGAGGTAGCAGACGACCATGCCGGCCAGCGCGGCGAAGAACCCAGCCGGCAACGGTTGGAAGCCCAGGGAATGGGCCAGCGGCGTGGCGGGCAGCAGCGTGCCGACGACGACGATGCCAAGCGCGGCCAGCGTCAGCGCCACGCTGGGGTGGCTGCGGAAGAAGGGGATACGGCGCGTGCGGATCGCGAAGATCACCGGGGTGGGGTGGGGGCAGGCTCTCATTGGTCTCGCCGCCTTCATCCATCAGTGACGAGCGGCGAGGGAGTGCGGGTCCAGGCAGGGCCAGGCGTGCTGAAGGTTCCAGTCTCGCACGAATCAACGAGCACTGGCCGCCGCATGTCGCAGGTGGAGGTGAGATGATCGGGCACAGGCTACGGTTTGACTCAGACACCGACAACGCCGCGGGCTCCGGCGACTGAAAGATCAGGTACGGAGCAGGGAGCAGATGTTGGACCAACGAATTACCGAGACGCTCGTCGAGCTGGCCGACACCCTCGTGCTGGGATTCGACGGCATCGACTTCTTACATACGCTCACCGAACGCTGCGTGCAGCTACTCGGTGTAGACGCGGCGGGAATCCTGCTGGTCGACCAGCAGGGCACTCTTAACCTGGTGGCGGCCTCCACCGAGCAGACCCGACTGCTGGAGCTGTTCCAGCTACAAAACGAAGAAGGGCCCTGCCTGGACTGCTACCACAGCGGCCAGAGCGTGGCCTGCACCGATCTGGCCGCTCTACCGCAACGGTGGCCACGCTTTGCAGCCGCCGCCCACGACCAGGGTTTCGCCGCGGTCCAGGCAGTGCCGATGCGGCTGCGCGAGCAGACCCTCGGAGCGCTGAACCTGTTCCGCTGCACACCCAGCGCCATCCCCGCCGAAGCCACCGCGATAGCGCGGTCCTTTGCCAACATGGCCACCATCAGTATCCTGCAGCTGCGCGCTACGACACAGCGAGGTAGTCACCGAGCAACTACAGAACGCGCTCAACAGCCGCATCGTGATCGAACAGGCCAAAGGCATACTCGCGGAACGCCGACACATCAGTATCGCCGAGGCATTCACGTTGATGCGCACCTACGCCCGCGACCACAACCGGCTGCTTTGCCTGGTAGCCCAGGCGATCATCACCCAGGATCCCGACATCGTCGACCTGACGATCACGCCGACCCGACGACGGTGACGACGCATCCTCCGGGCTCAGCGCAATGCCCGGGGATCGCTCGCGTCGGGTCGCCGAGGTCCGATACCCCGACGGACAAGTGAAAACGGGTCTACCGTGGAGACTGCGACGACCTGGTGATCGCCCCCCTGACCGCCGGGCCGCCGTCGGCGATCCGGCGCCTCCCCCCAGGTGACGTCGCCGCCGGGCCGGTCGGGTGCGCTATCTCCTTCTAGGGAGGCCGCCTGACCGACCCGGGCACCGAGCGGTCAGACCCCGCGGCAAGTTGCCAACGCGATGGGTAATCCTGGTGAAATTGTCGACTGCGGCATCGGTTCACCGGAGGGTGCGGTTGCTGTAACGTTGATTTCACCGAGGGTCTTTCGCACGCTGGCTTCCATGTCGGCCTCGCCCCTGGCGATTAGCGACCGGCCCGGACTGGGCCTGGATCGAGGCCCGCTATGGCCATCCCTGTGAATGTCTCTACTTTCTCCGCGGCAGATCCACCGGTGACTGCGACGCCGGGAGCTGCGATCATCTTGGTGAACGGTCACAACGTCGAGGTGCCCGAGCATTTCCGGGTGCATGTGGCGGAGAAGATGGCTCACCTCCTGCGGTACGACGATAAGATCATCCGCTACGACGTTGAGCTGTTCCATGAGAACAACCACCGGCAGTCCAAACTCTGCCAGCGTGTCGAGATCACCGGCAACGGCAACGGCCCAGTCGTGCGGGCCGAGGCCCGCGGGCCGGACTTCTACGCGGCCCTAGCCGCAGCGCTCGGCAAGCTCAAGACCCGACTACGCCGCAGTCACGACCGCCGCCAGGTGCACCACGGCCATCGAACCCCCACCTCGGTCGCCGAGGCCACCGCAGAGTAGCCAGCGGACCTCGTGGGCGATTTGCAGGTCCTCCCTGGCGGTGATCACGAGGGTGCGAGCGTCGCTGTCATCGAGTAGGCGCAGCTTCAAGCTGGAGGATCCGGCGTTGACGACGAGCACTCGCACCGGTCAGCTCCGGTCTGGCCAGGTCCAGCCGGCGATCGCCGGGTCGTCCTCGCCGTGTGCGCGGGTGTAGGCGCGCGCGGCGAGGCGGGCGTCGGACATCTGCTGGCGCAGGACCGCGGCGCTGGGGCCCAACGACGGGACGCGGTCGATGACGTCCATGACGAGGTGGAAGCGGTCGAGGTCGTTGAGCATCACCATGTCGAATGGGGTGGTCGTGGTGCCCTCCTCCTTGTACCCGCGCACGTGGATGTTCCGGTGGTTGTTTCGCCGGTAGGTCAGCCGGTGGATGAGCGACGGGTAACCGTGGTAGGCGAAGATCACTGGCTTGTCTGTGGTGAACAGCGCGTCGAAGTCACGGTCGGACAGCCCGTGCGGGTGCTCGGTGTCGGGCTCCAGGCGCATCAGATCGACGACGTTGACGACCCGGACCTTCAGCTCGGGCAGATGGGTGGCCAGCAGGTCAGCGGCGGCTACGGCTTCCAGCGTGGGAGTGTCCCCCGCGCAGGCGAGCACCACGTCCGGTTCGCCACCGGGTCCCTGGTCTGCGGTGCCGGCCCACGGCCAGATCCCCAGCCCGCGGGTGCAGTGCGCGATCGCCTCGTCCATGCTCAGATAGGTCAGCGCGGGTTGTTTGCCGGCGACGATGACGTTGACGTAATGCCTACTGCGCAGGCAGTGATCGGCCACCGAGAGCAGGGTGTTGGTGTCCGGTGGCAGGTACACGCGGACGACTTCGGCCTTCTTGTTGACCACATGGTCGATGAATCCCGGGTCCTGATGGGACAGGCCGTTGTGGTCCTGGCGCCAGACGTGCGAGGACAGCAGGTAGTTCAGCGATGCGATCGGCGCCCGCCAGGGAATGTGGCGAGTGGTCTTGAGCCATTTGGCGTGCTGGTTGAACATCGAGTCGACGATGTGGATGAACGCCTCGTAGCAGTTGAACAGGCCGTGGCGCCCGGTGAGCAGGTAGCCCTCCAGCCAGCCCTGGCACAGGTGCTCCGAGAGCACCTCCATCACCCGCCCGTCCGGGGCCAGGTGATCGTCGCCGGGCACCGTGGTCGCGTCCCAGGCCCGGTCGGTCGTCTCGAACACCGCCGAGAGCCGGTTGGACGCGGTCTCGTCCGGGCCCATGATGCGGAACCGATCCGGGTTACGGGTAATGATGTCGCGAAGAAAGCCGCCCAGCACGCCGGTTGCCGAGCTGGACTCGACGCCGGGGTGCTCCACCGCCACGGCGAAGTCTCGGAAGTCGGGCATCGCGAGGTCGCGCAGCAGCCGCCCGCCGTTGGCGTGCGGGTTGGCGCTCATCCGTCGGGTCCCCCGCGGTGCGAGCGCCGCCAGCTCCGGGATCAGCTGCCCGGCGGTGTCGAAGAGTTCCTCGGGCCGGTAACTGCGCATCCACGCTTCGAGTAGCGCCCGGTGCTCGGGATTGGCGCGTGTTTCGGCCAGCGGGACCTGGTGGGCGCGGAAGGTGCCCTCGACGGCCACGCCGTCGACCTGTTTGGGGCCGGTCCATCCCTTCGGGGTGCCCAGCACGATCATCGGCCATGTCGGGCGAGTGGTCTGCGTGGCCCCGCGACGGGCGGCGTCCTGGATCCCGGCGATGTCGTCGCACACCTCATCGAGGGTGGCGGCGAGCTGCTGATGGACCGCTGCGGGATCGTCGCCAACGACGAAGTGTGGTTCGTAGCCGTAGCCGCGCATCAGCGCCGCGAGCTCATCGGAAGGGATGCGGGCCAGCACCGACGGGTTGGCGATCTTGTAACCGTTGAGGTGCAACACCGGCAGCACCGCACCGTCGGTCACCGGATTGAGGAACTTATTCGAGTGCCAACTCGCCGCCAGCGGACCGGTCTCCGCCTCCCCGTCACCCACCACACACAGCACCAGCAGATCCGGGTTGTCGAACGCTGCGCCATAGGCATGGACCAGCGCGTAGCCCAGTTCGCCGCCTTCGTGAATCGATCCAGGTGTCTCGGGCGCGACATGGCTGGGGATGCCGCCAGGGAACGAAAACTGCCGAAACAAAGCCCGCAGCCCGTCCTCATCCCGGCCGATCGCCGAGTAGACCTCGCTGTAGGTGCCCTCCAGATACGCGTTAGCCACCAACCCCGGCCCGCCGTGACCCGGGCCGGTCACATACAACGCGTTAAGATCACGCTGGTTGATGACCCGATTCATGTGGGCATACAGCAGGTTCAGCCCCGGCGTCGTCCCCCAGTGCCCCAACAGTCGCGGCTTGACATGCTCGGCCCGCAACGGCTCGCGCAGCAACGGATTATCCAGCAGGTAAATCTGCCCGACCGACACATAATTCGCAGCTCGCCAGTACGCATCGATCAGCTCAAAGTCCCGCCGGCTGCAGGTCCGGGTCGGCGTCGAGTCGGAGTGTGTCACAGAATGGCTCCTCGTCAGGCCGACGATAGGCGACATCGGGTGAGGGCGAGACGTGGCGGTGCCCACTCGACGTACATAACGGCATGATCCGTTCTTAGTTGACCTTGGGACGTCGACGGCGGTGACGCAACACCCGCAGTGTGAACAGTTTGTGTCACTACCGGCAGCCTTCCACGCCGCGCTCGTGTCCGGCGTCTGCGCCACAACCGCGTGGCAGCAGGGTTATGGGGCATGGGTCACTGGTAGGTGGCATGGGTCGAGGGTGAACCGGATGACGTTTCCCCAGAGCCGTCCAGGAGGGCGGTGAAGGGGTGCTCGCGAGACCCCTTGCCGTCGGGGTTGCCCCAACGCGGGAGATCAACGCGCTCGAGCTGACGGACTCCGCCTCCCCGTGGCCCTCCTCGTTCACGATTCCTGTCCTACGGGCTCTGCCGCACAAAAGTGATCTTGCCCGGATGGAGAGGGAGGCGTCGGCCGGTGATCTCGTTGGCCGACAGACGGATGAACACCCGATCGCGCTGGGGGGCCCACGGTGCGAGGTGGAGCTGCTCGATGCGGCGAATCTGAGCTGGACTAGTGATCATCTCGGCGGGCCCGAAGACCAGGACGCTCCACCCCGCTTGGAATGCCGGCTCCACCGCATCAACTTCGAAGGTAAGTACACGGCCTTCGTGGACAGAGTCGAGCTTGGCACCTTCGCCGGTGCTGAAGACGATGGTCTCCCCATCCAGGACGAAGTTCACCGGCATGATCATCGCGTGGCCGTCCAGCGTCACCCAGCCGACCCGGCCAATGCTCGCGGTCGGCAACAACGCGAGGCAGGTATCTCGGTCGAGGCTCTCGATGGCGCGCTCCCGATCAGTCGTCACCCAGCTGCGGTTGGAGGCCACAGTGCCACCTCGGTCCGTCACTGAACCAGCATCACACGATCCGGCCGCGGACCAGACCTCACGCGCTATGCCACTGGCGTAGGCCGCCTGCACTGCCCGGTTCCTGCACTCCTACGTCGCCATGAGGGCAATGGCGTCAGCGGCATTCCGACCTGCTCACCTGGGACTTTCTGCTCTGCCGCCGGGGCAGCCTGCCGGACAGGATTGGGCCGATATGAACGTTTTCATTCTTTCGTTGAACGGAGCGTCGCCATGAGCTTGCTGCTCACTGTAGCGGTCGTCGTCGCGTTGGTGATCCTGCTGATCCTCGAGTTGGCGGTGAGGATCAACAACGTACGAACAGGGTGTGTTGTTCCGGCTGGGTCGGGTGCGGGGCACGCGGGCACCTGGGTTCCGGATGATCATCCCGTTCGTCGACGTCATGCACCGGGTGACGCTGCGGATCATCACCATGCCGATCCAGTCCCAGGGCATCATCACCCGCGACAACGCCAGCGTCGACGTATCGGCGGTCGCCTACTTCCGGGTAGTCGACGCCGTGAAGTCGGTCGTCGCGATCGAGAACGTCTACGCCGCCATCGACCAGATCGCCCAGACCACGCTGCGCAAAGTTGTCGGTCAGCACACCCTCGATGAGACACTGTCCGAAACCGACCGCATCAACCTGGACATCCGCGAAATCCTCGACGTCAATACCGTCGACTGGGGTGTCGAGGTGACCCTGGTGGAGCTGAAAGACATTCAGCTGCCCGACAGCATGAAACGGGCGATGGCCCGCCAGGCTGAGGCCGAGCGGGAGAAGCGGGCGAAGATCATCAACGCCGAGGGAGAATCCATGTGCCGACCGATCGTGGCGGGTGTGGACGGGTCGACCTCGGCGCTGCACGCCGCCCGCTGGGCGGCGGACGAGGCCGCGGGTGGGGATAGAGAGGCACGATCATGTTTCAACAGTTCACGGCTGGACGGTCGCTGGCCGACAAGGTGGCCCAGCAATTGGCCGAGATGACCGATCGATTGTGCCGGGAGTTCGCTCCGGCCGGTGGGGCCGCCGCCGAGGTGGTGCGAGGGCAGGTGACGGAGGTTCGGGCCGGCTTTGGTTCACCCAAGGTCCTCACCTATCTTCCGGTGTTGGTTGAGCGGTCCGTCCGGCATCGCCTGAGCGCACCACCGCCTGCTGTACCCAGCGAACCGACGTAGTTGTAGCTCGTGAACGAAAGCGCGCCGGTAAGCCTTCGGTCGGACGCCGGCCGCTGGACCACCCCGCCGACCGAGTACAAGACGAGGCAGATCACACACCGGTCGTCAGGGTTTGTCGTGGGATGGGGACTGGTCGTTGTAGGTGGTGTGCACCTGTTCTGAGGGTTGGTAGCGCTCGGTATCGGCGTAGGAACGGTAGGAGGCTTGGTCGGCGGGGGTCAGGACGGCGTCGTTGAGGAAGGGGGTGAGCAGGCTGCGGGGCCATAGCCGGCGGGCCCGTACCGCATTGATCTCCGCGCAGAACACCACGATGGCTGCTTGTAGGTACAGCCAGGCCAGCAACCCGAAAACCAGCCCGAACACGCCGTAGACCTGCGAGGCACCGATGAGTTCGCGACTGAGGAACACCGTGCCCACGGTCTGCAGTACCTGGATGGCGACTCCGGCGCCGACCGCGCCGGGCAGCAGGTCAGCCAACCGAACCTCGCGGGCGCTGAGCACCCGGAACCCGATGAGAAACGCCGCCACGTTGACAATCGCTGCGACCGCGATCGCCGTGATGCGCACCCCGATGCCGATCCCGGATCCCCCCGCGGACAGCGGGGTCGTCATGAGGAAGTCGGTGGCCGCGGTGCCGACCGCGGATAGCGCCGTGGTGATCAGGACGACCGTCCCGATCAGGGCGAACAGCACCAGCCCGCGCAGGCGGGACAGCAGTGGGTTGGGGCGGGCATAGCGGGGCACGGCCCAGACCCGATTCAACGTTGTCTGGATAGCTACCGAGACATTGAGGCCTCCGTAGAGGGCACCGAGGATGCCCAAGATCACCCCCGGGCGGCTGCCGTGGATAGCGCTGATGTTCTGCTGCAGTTGCGGGCCGATGATCGGAAGTTGCTGCAGCGCTGAGCCGACCAGTGCGTGTTGCAAGGCGGGGTTGCCCGCCAGGGTGTAGCCCAGCACGCTGACCAGCAACATCAGCAGGGGAAACAGAGCGAGGAACCCGTAGTAGGTGATCAGAGAGGCAAGGTAACCACCCTGATCGTCAATGAACTTATAGATCACCGCCAACGGGAAACCCAGCCAGGTATGACGGCGCTGGAAGCCATCCAGTCGAGCCGCTACACCCATCCCCACCTCTTCAGAGTCCCCCGCCGTGGCTGCGCGGATCGTCCTCGACCCCATATGGGCCTGGTCTGGACCCAGCTCCTGACCCTCGACCCGACAGCGGACGCGGTGGTCGCGGGCTTTCGCGCCGAGCCAGGTCCCCTAGGGCGTGACCGGCACGAGCCGACCACGCCTGTGTGATCGCCACTGGCTTTCCTTGCCGGCGCTGCCCGCACCGCGCGAGCAGCAACTGCGGGCGGCCCTGCGCGAGTGTGCTGGGCGGACGTTGGTGGGCGCCTCCATTGTGCGACATCTCGTGAATTCACCGGGTTCCTCATTGGGGCCTTAAAGCCGATACTCGATAGTCAGCTCTACGTGTGCCAGAATTCGGCGCGAATCGCCGACCTCTAGTGGCGCCGGGGTCTGGGGCGGATACAACGAAATCATAGTCGGGCGCGTCGATTCAGTAAACCTGTTTGGGCTGATCAAGATGGGTCCAAGCACGGAGGAATTCCGACACAGACCCAGACGAGTCCGCGCGAACAGTTCCGCGTCGTGATGAGCAGCATACCTGGATACATCGCACCCGCCCACGGAGCCTCTTGTCCGACAACGAGTGATGTGCCCCACCACTAGACGACCCGGTCACCCATCGCGACTGGTCAGGCGGTCGCTACGCCTGTGAGAGCGGACGAGAAAACCGCTACGCCTTCCCTAGGATCTAGTACCTGCTGCGGCGAGTACCCCGCCCGCGAAATGCATCCTTGACCTTCTCGCCAGCCTGCTTCAGGTTGCCCATCACCTTATCGGCGCTGCCCTCAGCCTGAAGACGCCTGTTGCCGGTGACGTCGCCAGTGTTCCGCTTGATACGGCCGCGCAGTACCTGAGCCTTGGCCCTGAACTTGTCCGCGAAGCTCACAATAGCCTCCTTACCTCGTCGTCGAAAGTGGCTCGGAGCCGCGCTCTAGACACCGCCGACTCCTCCAAACATACTCCGATCCGAACCGTGTCAGTTGTAATATTCCGACTGGCTGGGATTGCTCGGCGACCCCGTCGGGTGACCGCAGGCCTGAACGCCACACGCGGTCAGCGACAGGTTGACCCGGCTCGTTGAGGCGGTGGAAATGCCCGTCGCCTGCATCTCGTGCTCGGTGACCAGCAGTCGCCCGTGAACAACCGCCGTTCGCGTGAGCCAGCCCAGCCGGGTTGAATCAGGCAGCCCGACCAAAGGCAGCCACGCGGCTGATCGTTCACGTGAGCTGGCGGAGCATCATCGGCAGCGACCGGTACACCGGAGCCAGCGGCCTGCGCTCGCTGTCGCTCAGTCAAGCGTGGCTGACCGACGGGAACGGTCAGGTCGCCCAGGGCCTCGTGCCGGTGGCCGGCGGGACCTCCGACCGTGGAGGGTTCTGAATTCCCGGAGCCCCTGCGGGCTCGGTGCGGACGGCGGAGAGTGACAACGTCTCTCGCTGCAAATGCGTGAGCCCTACACGGTGAAGCGGAAGTCGACGACATCATCGTGCAATCCATCGTGCGTGGCCCAACATACGACCCGTTGCGCGATCTACCTGCGGCAAGGCCGTGACGCGATTGGTGAGCATCCCACCGTCCAACGCCAGCGGGGACTGCTA
>DATAWX010000262.1:0-26640 GCA_036266995.1 Pseudonocardiaceae bacterium
AGCCGGACAGCCGGCCGCGGACCATATCGCCACATCCGGTCATCAGATCGGCGGCGACTGGGACGCCGTCCACCTCGCCGACGTACAGCACGGCATGGCCGGTGGCGGCGAGCTTCCGGTACAACGCCATCATGTAGTCCAGCGGCAATGGGGTATAGCCCTGGTGTTGCGCCGAACTGGTCATCAGCTCAGCGAGTAGCGGGATGTCCTGTTCGTCCCCAGCCCGGACCGTGACACCTCGGGACTCCCACCGGTTGGTCCACGACTTGAGGCGTTTCCCGAACCTGCTGCGGATCTTCGCCAGGTCCTCTGTCAAGTCGATTCGGATCGAGCCCTGCGGGGCGATTCCAGCCGACGACGGCCGGAAGCCGCGGTGGCGTAGCTCATCACTGGTGTCCTGGGCGCCTTCAGGCGGTTGGACGAACAGGATTCGCAGCCGCCGCTGGCCCAGAGCGGCGACAGCATCGACCAGCACACGCCGAACATCAGCGGAAGCTGTGACGTCGGGGGCGATAAGTGGGCCGTAAGGGAGGTAACCGACCAGGCCCAAGACGGGCACCCGCCGGGTCAAGATCTGTGCTCCACCGACCAGTTCGCCGTCGCGGTAGGCCAGCAGGTACAACGGAGTGAAGCCGACCCGGCCGCGCAACCCCGCCCAGACGGAGAGCTGCGTGACGTCCGTGCCCGGGGTGCGATCCACCAGCAGGTCCCACGCCCGCAGCGCGTCGGGGCCCGGATCTTCGCGCGTTACCACCTCGACGTTCCCGCCGGGACTGACGTCGTGGTTCATCGACATGCCAGCTCGATCCCGTGGTGCTCGATCCCGAGACGTCGGGCGTGCCGTCGGGTTTCTGGTCGCCATCTCCATCATCATGCCGACTCCGGGCCACGACCCGAGTGCTCGCACGCCACTCACCCCCAGTAGTGAAGGAGCCAACCCCGCTGTTTCGGCTCCGCGCGGAACCCGATCACCCTCAGCCATCTTGTCGTCACCACTCAGCCAACCGTTACGCCCCCTGCTCGACCCGCATTGAGCGGGCTCAGCGGGGTGAACGAGGTGAGAATAACCCCGCTGAGCCCGCTCAATGCACAAAACAGGGCGGGGGTCAACGGCCCTTGTGGGCTTTGGCGAGGGCGGCGCGGACGGTGCGGATCACCTGATCGGGGTGGCGGTAGAGGTCGTCGGCGGTGCGAACACGACCTCCCAGTCGAGAGCCTGCAACCGGTTGATCATGCGGCGGTCTTGCGCAACTGCAGCCGCAGCGCGTGCCATTGACCGTCGTAGGCGCGTTTCTGAGGTCTGCTCGAGCAGCGAGGTCCAAACCCAGCCGGCGCGGGCTGGCGATCCTGATGCCGTTCCGGTAGCGCCAGTCGGCGCTGCTCAACGCGGTGCGCTTGAGGTGATGCCGCGGATCGGACCGAACCGGTAACGCTCGTCCACCACGAACTCCACCGGGTCGGCCGGTCGAGCCAGCTCCACTCCCAGCATGGTGGCCGCCGACCGGCCGGTGAGAACAGCCTGGGGCGGGGCGAGCAGCGCAGCCCCCTCGCACCGCTGCTGATGCGTGAAACCCATACCGGCGGGCAGGTAGACATCGCGAAACAGCCTGCGGACCGCGGGTCCGCGTAGCTGGTCCTTGGCCACGGCACCGGCGGCCAGCGCCTCGGTTCCGCGAAAGACTCCCGCCAGGTCCGTCAGGTGCACTCGCCGTCTCATGCACCGAACATCGCCCGAGGCGCCGACAGCACCCGCCGATCGACACCCCATCAACTCCGACTTATCCACACCACCCCCACCATCCCCAACCTCACCCTCCGGCTGCGTATCCAGCGGGCTCAGCGGGGTAAAAGAGGTCCGGATAACCCCGCTGAGCCCGCTGAATGCGGAAAAGCGGGGTCAGAAGGTGATGGCTTGGGCGGGGTCGGAGAGGAGGGTGCCGATGTGGGATAGGAACTGGGAGCCTTGTTGGCCGTCTACCACGCGGTGGTCGACGGACAGCGCTAGCTGGCAGACCTTGCGCGCCACCACGGAGCCGTCCACCACCCACGGCATGTCCCGGATGGTGCCCAGCGCAAGGATCGCCGACTCGCCGGGATTGAGGATCGGCGTGCCGGTATCGATCCCGAAGACGCCGATGTTGGTGATGGTGATCGTCCCGCCGAGCATGTCGCCAGGGGCGGTGCGTCCCTCCCGAGCGGATACCGCCAGCTCGTCCAGCGCGACGGCAAGCTCGCGCAGCGGCATCCGGTCGGCGTTGCGGATCTTGGGCACCACAAGTCCGCGCGGGGTGGCGGCAGCGATGCCGAGATGCACGTAGTCGAAGTAGACGATCTCGCCGGTCGCCTCGTCCCAGCTGGCGTTGACATCGGGGGTCCGCCGGACCGCGAGGCACACCGCCCGGGCGGCGAAGGCCAGCGGGGTCACCTTCACGTCCCGGAACAGCGGTTGTCCTTTGAGCCGGGCTCGCAGCTCCATCATCGGCGTGACGTCGACGGTGAGGAACATCGTGACGTGCGGAGCGGTGAACGCCGAGGACACCACCGCCGCCGCGGTGGCCTTGCGCACGCCTCGGACGGCCTCCCGGCGCTGCCCAGCACCGGACTCAGGCGCGGGACATGCGCCGGACTCGGGCGCGGAGCGCGCGGCGGAGCCGGTCCCGCCGTTGCTGACGACGTGGGCGGCGCGCTCGACATCCTCCCTCGTGATCAGCCCGCCGGCTGCGGATCCAAGCACTGTCCGCAGGTCGACCCCGAGCTCCTTGGCCAGCTTGCGCACCGGTGGCTTGGCCAGCGGAGCCGCTCCGTGGGATGGAACGGCCGCAGTGGGAGCCGGCGCGGCCTTGCGCGGCCGGCGGGCCACGGTTGCGGTGCGCGGGCCGTAACCGACCAGGGTCGTGATCCGCCCGCTGGGGCCTTCCTCGCCGATCGCATCCGCCGAAGCGGGTCCCGAATCTGGGCCGGTGTCGATGGCGATGATCGGTGTGCCGACCGCCACGGTGGCGCCAGCTTCGACGAACAGCTCGCGGACCACGCCGGCATAGGGGCTGGGCAGCTCGACGGCGGCCTTGGCGGTCTCGATGTCGACGATGATCTGGTTGACGGTGACGGTGTCCCCGGGCGCGACGTGCCAACTGAGAATCTCCGCGTCAGTGAGGCCTTCCCCGACGTCGGGCAGCGCGAAGATGCGGGCCATCGGGGTCAGTACGCCAGCACGCGGTCGACGGCGTCGAGCACCCGGTCCAGGTCGGGCAAGTAGTCCTCCTCGCATTTCGCGGGCGGGTACGGCGTGTCGAACCCGGTCACCCGCAGTACCGGCGCCGCCAGCGAGTAGAAGCATTCCTGGGATACCCGGGCGGCCACTTCGGAGGTCAGCGAGACCTCGCCGGGCGCCTCCGACACGCAGATCAACCGCCCGGTGCGGCGCACCGAGTCGAACACCGGCGCCAGGTCCAGCGGGGACAACGTGCGCAGGTCGATCACCTCCAGCGCCTGGCCGTCCCGCTCGGCGACGGTCGCGGCATCCAGCACGGTGCGCACCGTCGGGCCGTAGGTCACCACCGTCGCCGTCGTACCCGTGCGCAGTACCCGGGAGCGAAACAGCGGCAGCGGCGGCGTCGCAAGGTCCAGCGGTGCCTTGTCCCAGTACCGTCGCTTGGGCTCAAAAAAGATCACTGGATCGTCGCAGGCGATCGCCTGCTGGATCATCCAGTAGGCGTCGACCGGGCTGGCGCACGCGACGACTTTCAGGCCCGGGGTGTGGGCGAAATAGGACTCCGGGGACTCCGAATGATGCTCGACGGCGCCGATACCGCCGCCGTGTGGGATGCGCACCACCACCGGCATTCGCAGTTTTCCCTGCGAACGGTAGTGCAGCTTGGCGAGCTGGGAGACGATCTGGTCGAAACCAGGGAAGACAAAACCGTCGAATTGGATCTCGCACACCGGACGGTAGCCCCGGACCGCGAGCCCGACCGCGGTGCCGATGATCCCGGACTCGCCCAACGGCGTATCGAAGACCCGCTGCTCACCGAAGTCCTTCTGCAGGCCATCGGTGATCCGGAAGACGCCGCCGAGCCGGCCGACGTCCTCGCCCATCACGAGAACCTTGCGGTCGGCCTCCATCGCGGCCCGCAGGCCCTGGTTGAGGCCCTTGGCGAGGGTGATCGTCTGCGGCGCGCCGGTGGCCGCCATCACGAGGTACCGCCTGCGTCGGTGAATGACGCGTGGTAAGCCAGGTAGTCGTCCCGGACCGCGTCGACCGCAGGCGTCGGTTCGGCGTAGACGTTCGAGAAGATCCGCTCCGGGCCGGGGGCGGGCATCGAAATACAGTAGTCGCGCAGCCGAACGGCCAGCTCGTCGGCCTCGGCGGCCAGGCCGTCGAAGAACTCCGACTCCGCGAGCCCTTCCCGTACCAGGTGTACCCGAACCCGCTCGAGGGGATCCTTGAGCTTCCATTCCTCCAGCGCGCCGGCTACCTGGTAGCGGGTGGGGTCGTCGGAGGTGGTGTGCGCGTCCATCCGGTATGTGCAGGCCTCGATCAGTACCGGGCCGTTGCCGGTGCGGCATTCCCGCAGCGCCCAGCGGGTGACGGCCAGGGTGGCCAGCACGTCGTTGCCGTCCACCCGGATCCCGGGGAAGCCGTAGCCGCGGGCCCGTTGATACAGCGGCACCCGGGTCTGGCGATCCACCGATGCGGAGATCGCCCACTGGTTGTTCTGGCAGAAGAACACCACCGGTGCGTCGTAGACGGCGGCCCAGACGAAGCCTTCGTGCACGTCGCCCTGGGAGGTGGCGCCGTCGCCGAAGAAGCAGATCGTGGCCTCAGCGTTGTCCGCGTCGCCGATCTTTCCGTCCAGCCGCTGTCCCATCGCGTACCCGGTGGCGTGCAGGCACTGATTGGGGATCACGATGGTGTACAGCTGGAATCCGGTGGCGATCGGATCCCACGAACCCTGATCGATGCCGCGGAAGATGCCGAAGATCTCGGTGGCGTCCACTCCCCGACACCACGCGACGCCGTGTTCGCGGTAGGACGGGAAGGCCATGTCCTGCGGAGCCATTGCGCGGCCGGCACCGACCTGGGCGGCCTCCTGGCCGAGCAGCGGGGCCCAGAGACCGAGTTCGCCCTGGCGTTGCAGGGCTTTGGCCTCCCGATCCGCCCGGCGGACCAGCACCATGTCGCGATACAGCGACTGCAGCTCCGCCGGGGAGATCTCCAGATCGAACTGCGGGTGGGAGACCCGCTGCCCTTCGGGGGTCAGCAGTTGGACCAGGTCCTCACCCTCGCTGGTGGCGCGTAGTCCCGCGATCACCTGCTCCGGGGTGTGCGGACCATCGATTTCCATCGCGGTGCCCACGACGGAGCCCGGCTGCCCAAGGGAGCCCGTGACGGGCGGCCTGGCAGCCGGGCGGGAGCGAGATGAGCGGGGATTGCGGGATGGCATCGGGCATCTCCTTCACCCGCAATCCTGGCACGGGTATTCGCGATCGTCACACAGTACGGGCCTGGTGGGCTGGCTGTGCGCCGTCCTGGCGCCGCTTGGGCACGAGGGCTCCAGTGGCGCCGAACAGGCCGTCCAGTACTTCCTTCGCCCGGTAGAGGTCGGCGTTGATCTCCTCGCGCAACCTGGACAGCTGATGCACCTCGTGCGCACTGGACTGCTCGCGCTGGCGCGCGGCGTCGGTCGCCGCGGCGACCAGCCGGTGCGCCCGCGCGTTGGCCTGTGCCACGAGTTGCTCCGCCTCGGTGCGGGCCTGCGCGATGAGCTGCTCCGCCTCGGCGCGGGCCAGCTTGCCCACCTCGGCGGCGTCCGCGCGAGCTGCGGTGAACACCTGATCCGCTTCGTGCGCGGCCGCGTCGCGGATCTGGTCGGCTTCGGCCCGCGACTGTGCCAGGACCCGTTCGGATTCCCGGTTCACCTCCCGGCGAGCCTGGTCCAGCTCGTGGCGAGCACTATCGAGCTCAGCGCAGCGCCGCTGCAACACACCCTCCTGCTCGGCGGCTTGCGCGCGGGCGTGCTCGACCAGCGCTGTCGCTGCCGTGTCGGCCTGGCTGCGGACTTCCCGCGCCTCGTCCTCGGCCAGCTTGAGGATCTTCTCGACCCGCGCGCCGAAGTTCGGGTTCCCTGATGGTTCGCCGGCGGGGGTCGAACGCGCCTCGCTCAGCGCGTCGTCGAGCAGGGCGGCCCGCTCGGTAACCGCCCGAAGCGCGTTGTCTGCTGCGGCCAGCTCAGCACTGAGAAACCGTAACCGCTCGTCTACCTGGCGCTTGTCGTAACCCCGCAGCGCGACGTCGAAAGCTGCGTCCTTCAAGTCCTTGCGGTCCAAGCGGTCCACTGGTACCTCCCCGACGGTGGTGAGGCATTTTTACACTTGATCACAAAAAGGCAACCATCAGGTCAAGAGTTTCGACAATCGCCCAAAACCACCGCGCCCCGGGCACGGCTATCCTCGCCGCAACGCCCGCGGGGGGACCGACCCACAGGAGAGCAACGGTGAGCTACCACGGGCCGTCCCGGCGTCCGACCCAACGCTTGCCGGTCGTACGGGTGCCGGTGGCTCCGCCACCAGTCTCGCGTCGGCCCCCACCTCGCCGCCCCCCACCTCGTCGCCCTGTCCTTCATCCCCGTGGTCCACGCCGGCGCCCGGGACGCATCGTGGCTGCCATCCTCGGTGTACTCGCCCTGGTCGTCATCGGTTTCGCCGCCTACGCCGACCGGTCGATGCAGCGCACTGACGCGCTGGCTGACTACCCGGGCCGGATCGCGGCCACTGCGGGCACCAACTGGCTTATCGTCGGATCGGACAGCAGGGCCGGCCTGACCCCCGACCAGGAGGCCAGGTTGTCTACCGGCGATGAGGCGGCGGCGGGTGGCGGGCGCACTGACACGATCATGTTGATGCACATTCCCGCGGTCACCGGCAGCGGGCAGCTGACCCTGGTGAGCCTGCCCAGGGACTCCTCAGTGCCACTCGCCGGTCACGGTCGCGTCAAGCTCAACTCCACCTTCGCCCTGGGCGGGCCTACCCTGCTGGTGCAGACGGTGGAGAAGGTCACCGGGGTGCACGTCGACCACTATGCCGAGATCGGGTTCGGTGGGTTCGCAGGCCTTGTCGACGACGTCGGTGGCGTGCAGATGTGTCCCACCGAGCCGATCTCCGACCCACTGGCCGGGCTGAACATCCCGGCCGGCTGCCAGGTACTGAATGGACCGCAGGCATTGGGATACGTACGGACCCGGGCCACACCACGGGCGGATCTGGACCGGGTGGTACACCAGCGGGAGTTCCTCGGTGCCTTGATCTCCCGTGCCAGCAGCCCAGCGGTGCTGCTCAATCCCTTCCACGCAGTGCCCCTGGCGCTCGACGCACCCAAGACGATCACTGTCGACAACGGCGACCACGTATGGAATCTGGCCAGGCTGGGTTGGGCGATGCGCTCGCTGTCCAGCGGCAATGCGGTGACCGAGACGGTGCCGATCGCCGGGTTCGGACCGGTGACCGACGGTTCCTCCGGCGTCCTGTGGGACCGCGCGCAAGCCGGCCGGCTGTTCGACGCGCTGGCCCAGGACCAGCCCGTGCGATGACCACTCCGGCCACCGCGGTGTGATCAACAATGATCGATGAAGTGTGGATGCCCGGCCGGGCAGGTGCCCGAATAGTGATCAAAGCCCCAGTTGAAGCTGGGCTCGAGGTTCCAGTGCTCTTCGCAGAACGAGCGATCGCACTGTGGACAGTAGAACGGGATCCAGGTGCGATCCAGCGCGTATAGCCCCGCCGCGTCAATGGTTCGGACCGCGAGGACGGTCGCGGCCAGGTCGGGGATCTGACTGGCAAAACTCGTGTACGGCAGGAAACCGATGATCCGGATCGTGCCCTGGGCATCGGGGAACACCCGGTAGATGATGTCCTGCTCGTCGTTGATGTAGAGCTGTCCGCGCCGGCTCACCTCAACGATCGCCGCCGCGCGCGGGCAGCCGTCGTGCTGACACGGAAACGGGATGCGCAGCCGTGCTGGATCGTCCACCGGACCAGTGTCGCAAGTGCATCGATAGCAGGAATCAGAGGTGGGTGAGCCGGAGGGGGGCCGCGCGCAGCCCATCGAGCACTGCGCCGTTGTGATTACCTCTTTCAAGTGAAAGCAACGAGAGTTGGTTCCGCTACGAAGCGTGAACGTTAGTGCCCGATGATGGCCTGGTGGCGACGAAACCAGTGGTCCGCCTGGTTCGATTGGAGGGTCGCTTGCTCGACATCGGACTGGCTGAGCCGCTCGGTGGTCCCTCGGGTGGCCCAGCCAGATTGTCCGCAGCGCGCCAGTGGTCACGGTCTGTCGCTCTCTCGGGTGATTACAAAGAGTCAGTATATTGTGTTATATATCCACTGGAGGGGGGTCACATCACCCGTGGGGGTGTAGAAGTGACTACTGATACGGTGTTAGCGATGCTCGTGCTCGGTGGATTCGGTGGATGGTGGCGGGCGGAGAACGCACGGGCCCGGTTCGACCAGCGGAAGACTTGGAACGGGCGCAAGAACTACCGGAAGAGGGAGTCCGATTCGGACTAGCTCTTCGCGTCTGGCCTCAGCTTCCCGAACCCGACATCAGAGCCGTCGAGTTCGGGAAGCGTTGGGGTCGTCCAGTCGGTGGGCGGCGTTCGCTCAGGTTGCGGTGTGGGTGTGTGGTAAGGCCCGCTGCCGTACCCACGGCCAGGTGATCAGCGCCCAGGCCACGGCGCCGACGACCAACTCGGAGAGCAGGTACCATGGCCACGGACCCAACACGTCCAGCATGGATCTGACCACCGGCTTGGTATTGAGAAAGCCGTAGTTGGTGTCGGCGAGCTGGTTGAACACGAACATCACCACCCCCCAGCCGATCGTGGCCAGGACCGCCATCCGGTAGCTACGCCAATCTGGCCGCAATCCGACTCCCCAGGTCAGATAGATCGCGGCCCACAGCACCAAGCTGTGTATGCCGAAGAATGACAGGAACTGCAGTGACGGGAAGTCCGGAGCTGTCAACTCGGGGCTGACGAAGGCCTGCGAGGTAAGGGTCAGGCCCCAGAAGTAGGTCAGCGCGAACGCCGTCGAGGAGTGCGACCACAACGCCCACACCGCGGCTATGGCCGCCAGGTCACACAGTTGAAGCGGCAGCGAATATTTCATCGCCCCGTCGCCAAGCAGCAGCCAGTAGAGCTCCACCGGTAGCAGGAACCCGCCGAAGGTCAGCGCCAAGGTGCGGCTGCACCACCGCTCCGTGCGGGTACCGCGATACCGCCGACCAAGGACCACCAGCGCCGCCGCAACCATGACGAGCACCGCGAGCACCACGCGGTGCGAGAGGCCGAAGGCTACGAACTGGGGCGCCGCTCGCAGCGGTTCCACGTCCGCGAGCGTAGCGAGGCTCAACATTCTCGCGACACGGAGCTAACAACCTGAGCCGCGCCGACGATTACGTATAGTGGTGAAGCCGTCACACCCGAGCACAACTGACCTCCTCGATCGGTTGGTCCGCGTGGTACCTCAGAAGGGAAGAGCTCACGATGTTGGGACGTTTCGGAGCGTGCCTCGCGACCTTGTCGTCGCTCCTGGTCGTCGCCGCGCTGCCGAGCACGGCATCGGCGCAGGACGACCCGCAACCGCAAGGTCCGGGCCACTACACCGTTCAGTTGACCCCCCAGGAAGTGACCGGCGGCGGGGACCACGGCGGGAGCGGCTCAGCCCGGGTCGACCTCGACGCGGTTCACCAGACAGTCTGCTACGACCTGTCGTGGAAGGACCTCCACGGCGACGTCACCATGGCGCATATCCACTTTGCCCCTCGAGGGCAGGACGGTCCACATCCGATCGATTTCTTCAACGACCAGAAGTTCCCTGGGGCGGGGAGTACCGCTAAGGGCTGCGTACCGAGCACGCGGGACAAGATCCAGGCCGTCATCG
This sequence comes from Pseudonocardiaceae bacterium, assembly GCA_036266995.1. Classification (GTDB taxonomy): domain Bacteria; phylum Actinomycetota; class Actinomycetes; order Mycobacteriales; family Pseudonocardiaceae. The sequence goes on from DATAWX010000262.1 coordinate 9,937, forward strand.
ACCATCCCGCCGGCTATTACGTCATCATCCACACGACCGCGTTCGCCGACGGAGCGATCCGCGGCCAGCTCGGCTAGCACAGGCCGGCCTCTCGCGCCGGGATACTGAAGGCAGCCGGGATGCAAGAACGCGTCGCGGCGGCGGGAGGATTTGAACGTGAGTCCAGGGATGCCAGACATGCTGCCCAAGGATATGCTGCGCAGGGCCCTGGGCAAGGCCATCGTTATCGCGCAGGCGCCGGTCGCCGGCTACGTGGCGCGGCTGCGTCGGGCGCGACCCCTGGCGAGCCCGGCCGAGATCATCGCTGTTCTGGAGAAGCAGTACCTTGCGACGGTCACCGGTACCGGGGCCGCCGCGGGAGGCGTCGCGGTCGCGCCTGGTATCGGAACCGTCGCCGCGCTCGCCCTCACCGGCGGTGAGACGGCGTTGTTCTTCGAGACCACAGCGCTGTTCGCGTTGGCCGTCGCCGAGGTGCACGGCATCCGGATCGAGGAGGTCGAGCGACGGCGGACGCTGGTCCTCGCTGTCGCCCTCGGTGACAGCGGCGCCACGTTGGTGGAAAAGATGTCCGGGCGCGGTGGTCAGCACTGGGGAGTGCTGCTGCCCGACGCGATCCCGATGTCCTCGATCACCGCGATCAACAAAACGCTGGGTCGCTGGTTTATGACCAGGTACGGGCGCAAGCAGGGGGTGCTGGCACTCGGTCGGATCGCACCGTTCGGCATCGGAGTGGCGATAGGGGCCGCCGGGAATCGGGCCTTGGGCCGAGTGGTGGTCGAGACCAGCCGGCGCGTTTTCGGCCCCCCGCCGGCGCACTTCCCGGCCGGCGGCGCTGTCGCGATCATCGAGGGCACCGTTGGCTGAACGCGCCGCGGTCGACGTAAGCACGTCCAGAGTATCTGGGAAGGGCGCAGCCTCCTCTTAATTCTCGTGGGCTGGTAGGCGATGGGCTCACGATGACACCTGATAACAGAGGAGCCGGTCGATGTGCGGTCTGATCGGGGCGCTGCTCACTGAACCGAGCCTGACGGCTGAGCGAATCGCGGGCGCGTTGGCGACGATCGCTCATCGCGGTCCGGACCACACCGGTTGGTGGTGCTCACCCGATCGCCGAACCGTGCTCGGCCACGTGCGGCTGAGCATCATCGGACTGGACAATGGTAGCCAGCCGCTGGCCAGTGCGGACGGAGAGGTGCGCTGCGTCGTCAATGGTGAGCTGTACGGCTACCGGGCGATCCGCAGCGCGCTCAAGGCAGAAGGACGGCACTTCGCCAGCGACTCCGATAGCGAGATCGCGCTGCATCTGTATGAGAAGCTCGGCGGCGACTTCGTGCACCAGTTGCGCGGTGAGTTCGCGGTGGTGATCGCGGACCAGCGTCGACGCAGCCTGATAGCGGTGCGGGACCGTTTTGGCATCAAGCCGCTGTTCTACACCGTCCAGGGCGGCGACGTGCTGGTCGCCTCGGAGATCAAGGCATTGCTCGCGCTCGGTGCGCCCGCGCGCTGGGACGCAGCGGCATTCTTCGCCGAGTGCCACAACGTCCGGACCGCGGATCGGACCCTTTTCGCCGGCATCCGTGCAGTGCCACCCGGCTGCGCCTTGGTCGCCCGGGACGGCCAGGTTGAGATCCGGCCGTACTGGGACACAGACTACCCCAGCCGAGAGGTCCTCGCCGCCGACGGACGCTCCGAGGCCGACATCGTCAGCGGGTTCCGGGAAGTGCTCGACAACGCCGTCGCCGATCGGCTCGTCGCTGACGTCGAGGTGGCCTCCTACCTCAGCGGTGGGATCGACTCGAGCGCGGTGCTGGGCCTCGCCCAGGGGAAGGCGAACCGTCCAATCCGGGCGTTCACGATCGTCTTCGGGGAAAAGTTGTACAACGAGGAGCGCCTGGCCCAGCAGACTGCTGAACTGCTCGGTGCCACGTTCGTGCCGGTGCCCATCAGCCAGCGTGACCTCGCCGAGGCCTTCCCGGACGCGCTGTGGCACGCGGAAACGCTCGTTTTCAATGGCCACGGCGTCGCCAAGTATCTGCTGTCCCGGACCGTGCGCGACGCGGGGATCAAGGTTGTCTTCACCGGCGAAGGTGCTGACGAGATCCTCGGTGGCTACGCCCCGTTCCGCCGGGATGTGCTGCTGCACAACACCGAGCAGCAGCCGCAGGATGACATTGAGAAGTTACTCGCCGAACTCGACGCTACCAACACCCGGACGGTGCTGCCCACCTTCATCCTCACAGTCCTCGGTGACCGCATGGAGATGGCACATTCGGTCGAAGGTCGGGTGCCCTTCCTCGACCACCACGTGGCGGAGTACGCCGCGCAGGTCCCCGTGCATCACAAGATCCGCGGGTTGCGGGAGAAGCATGTGCTGCGCGAGGCTGTCCGTCACTGCGTCCTGCCCGAGGTGTACGACCGCCAGAAGCACCCCTTCATGTCGCCCCCGGCCCGGGACATAGACGACGCACTCGCGGTGTTCTGCCAGGACACGCTACGGTCTCGGTCAGTAGAGGACCAGCCGTTCTTTAATCCGTGCCGGATTCGCGGGTTGATGGATCAGGTGGCGGCGATGGAACCTGCCGACCGGGCCGCGTTTGAAGGAGTTGTCCTTCGGATCGTCAGCACCTGCATCCTGCAACAGCGCTTCGGCCTCGCCTCCTGAGCGCTGTGGAGTTTCGGATCAAGGAATCGTACCGTCCGAGCCGTTTGTCGTGATCGGTGAAGATCGACACTAATTACAAGGCAACGTCACGCCCGTCGAGTCGTTGTCCTAGGACAGCGCTGCCAAACTATCGAGGACAGCGCGGCCGCGGCACCACGGGCGCTATTGATCTTGCGCCGGTGGGCCGTATAGGCCAGCGCTGGAACCGGCTGATAAGGGGACCCGATGGATGGATCTACAGGCCTACTCCGGTACACAGAGGGTCAGGACGAATTCAACCTCGAGAAGTTCTTCAGGGACGGGTTCTCTCAGGCGTTGCGGGGAAGGTCTCGTCTCAACGTCATGCTCGCCGGACGTGTCGGTGTCGGGAAGAGCACTTTGGTCAACGCAATCTTTGGCGAGCCGATCGCCCCGGTCGGCGTTGGTACCTCAATCACCCAGAGCATTCGAAGATATGTGCGGCCGAACCTCCCGATCTCCGTGTATGACACGCCGGGCATCGAGCTTGGCGTGGATGCGGAATCAATAGCGAAAACCTACCTTACGGAGATCAGGAGGCAGATGGACGATGACGACGCCCGTGTCCATTTCTGCCTCTACTGCGTCCGGACCCGGGATGAGCGTTTCGAGGCGGTTGAAGCGGACATCGTCAGAGCCCTGGCGAAGGATGTGCTGGTAGCGCTGGTACTCACGCAGTGCCCCACGTCCGACGACTCTCGTGCCAACAGATTCGCCCAGTACCTCACCTCGCTCGAGTTGCCTGTCCTCGACGGGAAGTGCTTCATGACCCTGGCGGAAGAAGACAACGTCGCGGGCGTCACGCTTCCACCGTTCGGCCTTCCTGATCTCGTGAGTGCGATTTACCACCAGCTCCCGGATGCCGAGCGGCATACGTTAGCCAGTTGCCAGCGTGTATCGCTAGAGCTCAAGATCGCTGAGGCGAAGCGTTCGGTAAACTTCAATGTCGGCACGGCTGCGTTGATCGCGGCTACTCCGATCCCACTTGTGGATTCCATTCCGCTGAGCGCGCTACAGATCAGCATGCTGGGTCAGATCGCCACCATCATGGGATTCAAGGTTGACCCCAGAGCCGTCGCTACCGCCTTCGCGACTGTGCTCGGTGTGGCCTCCGTAGCCCGGACGGCGGCGAGCTTTTTCAAGATTTTCCCTGGCAGCGGCACCACTATCAACACCACTATTGCGTCTACCACGACGAAGATACTGGGTGAGGTGTTCATCAACGCGTGCGCGAACGTACTCATACGTCAGATGGCAGGTGAGCCGATCCTGCACGATGATGTCGTAGGCGAGCTTCTCAAAGAGCTCCCTGCGCTGGTCAACGGGGGCCTTCGTCGCAGCCTAGTGGGGTCGCCGTGACGTCTGGCTAGTCCACGCGCTAGGAGGTAACAATCGCTCTGGTGTCGCCGAGTTCGACACCAGAGCTGTTCGCCGCCCGCGCAGCACTGCTGTCGAACTCGGCGCACACAGGGTTGTCACGCGGGTGCTAGAACGTGGCCAACCGCTGGTCGTTCACTGGCTCGGGCTGCCACGCAGCGCGCATACCCCGGCGCAGCTGGCACACGGCGAGCCACAGGACCCCACGGCGCCCTGCGCTGACCCGGCTTGGGCGGCCAGCCGTTGCTTTTCCTGTTCGGTCAGCTGGTCGAACTCGTGCGCGATACTCGCGAACACGACGTTGCTGAACGCCGCCGTGCTCGACGCCTCGACCAGGCTGCACCGACCGGTCAGCACATCATCGACCAGCGTGCGGAAGTTGTCGTCGTCGCTGTGATCACGCAGCAGCGTGAGCGCGTCTCGAAGTTCCTGGGACAGCGCCGGGTCCTCGCACCCGCCGTTCATCATGGGTTCGTGGTCGGCCATCGCTCCTCGTTGGTGGTGGTAGGTGCCAGGCGGAAAGTGCGATCCGGCAGGTCACGAAGCACACCTAGATCTCCATTGTGCACGTCGACCGCTACCTCACACACCAACTGGGCGATCGAGCTGGTGGCGTGTCGTGCCGGCGCGCGTCGAGCGGCTTGCGGCTGCCGGTTGCCACTGTTCGAGTTATCGCAGCGTGACGGCCGTGCGCGGGCAGTTAAGTGACCGTCTGATGATTGTGTGTAACGTTACCGGCGCGTGAAGCGAACATCTTTCGTACAGATGGTTGACAAGGCCATCGCTGATCATGAATGGGAGATGAAGTCGTGACTGGCTACTTCAAGTCATTCGACCGCGCCCTGTGTGGGCACAACCACCGGGATGACGACTGCGACCGCCGTGAGCGTCACGACCGTCACAGCCGCCGGCGCCGCAGCCGCCACCACGGCCGCTAGGAATACCAAGCGGTAACGGTACGTGACGGCCGGGGCCTCACCCTCACCAATGCTGGGGGTGGGGCCCCAGCCGCAGTGATCGGAGGACTGGCTTTCAGTGACGAAGCGGCGAGATGAGCACCCAGGTGGGGGCTCCTCGGCGGCCCAGGCAACGCCCAGAGGGTCTGTAGCGGCGGCCCCGCCGGCGGGTATCCGGGTGATTTTCCGCTGGTTCTGGCCCGCTACCCGCCCGTACCGAGGTCGCCTGCTCGCTGGTTTGCTGCTGGTCGCCGTGGGACCGCTCTTGGACACCGCGCAGGTCTGGATGTTCAAGCTGCTGATCGACGACGTCTTGATCCCGCGAAACTTTCACGCGTTCCCCGCCATCGCAGCCGGCTACGTCGGGATCGGCCTGGCCCAGGGGCTTGGATCGTTCTCCGATGAACTGCTGTCCGCCTGGCTGGGGGAGCGGTTCGTCCTTGACCTGCGAACCCGGCTGTTCGATCACCTGCACCGGCTGTCGGTGGACTTCTTCGACCGCCGCCAGCTCGGAGACACCCTGTCCCGGCTGACCGGGGACATCGACTCGATCGAGGCGCTGGTGCTCTCCGGCGTCACCAGCACGCTGTCCTACGGGTTTGAGATCCTGCTCTTCACCGGTGCGTTGTTCTATCTGAACTGGCACCTCGCGCTGGCAGCAATGATCGCCGCGCCGGCATTTTTGGTGGTCGCGCGGTATTTCTCGGCGCGGATCAAAAAAGCTTCCCGGGAGCAGCGAAGGCGATCGGGATCGGTCACCGCAGTCGCTGAGGAGACCCTGGCCAACGTCGCCTTGGTGCAGGCATACGACCGCCACAATTCCGAGACCGAGCGCTTTCACCGGGAAAACCTCGGCCAGTTCACCGCGGAGATGGCCGCGACGCGACTGCGTGCCCTGTACCGGCCGTTGACCGAACTGCTGGAGACCCTGGCTGTGGTGCTGGTCCTCGGGGTGGGCGTGTGGGCGCTGGCGCACAACCAGATCACCGTTGGTGGGCTGGTGGTGTTCGTGACCTACCTCACCAGGCTCTACAGCCCGATCAGGGGGGCCGGTCGGCTGTCCAACACGCTCTACGCGGCCAGCGCCAGCGCCGAACGCATCATCGACCTGCTCAGCCAACAACCCGACGTCCGCGAGCCCGCGAAGCCCCGTAGCCTGCCCGGCGGTCCGGCAAGTAAGGCGCAGGGCTGGGTGACCTTCGACGCGGTGACCTTCGCCTACCCTGGCGCCGCCCGGTTGGCGCTGAAAAAGGTCACGTTCGCGGTCGCCCCAGGGCAGACGGTTGCGATTGTCGGTGCGAGCGGGGCCGGCAAGTCCACGCTGAGCAAGCTGATGCTGCGATTCTATGATCCCAGCGCCGGGCGGATCAGCCTCGACGGGTGCAACCTGCGTGACCTGCCACTCGCCACGCTGCGCCGCAACGTCTCCGCAGTCCTGCAGGAGACGCTGGTGTTCGACGGCACCATCCGCGACAACATCCTGTGGGGTAATCCCGCCGCCACCGAGGCCGAGCTGGTGGCAGCCGCCGCGGCCGCGGATGCGCACGACTTCATCACAGCCCTGCCCGACGGCTACGACACCCAGATCGGGCAACGTGGGCGGCTGCTGTCCGGCGGTCAGCGCCAGCGTCTGGCGCTGGCCCGGGCCATGATCCGGGACGCTCCGGTGTTGCTGCTCGACGAGCCGACCACCGGTCTCGACGCCGGTTCGGCCGACCGCATCCTGGCGCCGATGCGCCGGCTGATGACCGGGCGGACCACGCTGGTGATCTCCCATAACCTGCTGACCGTGACCGACGCCGATCAGATCGTGTTCCTCGCTGGCGGTCAGATCTCCGGAGTGGGAACTCACGACGAACTTCTTGCCACCACCCCCGGCTACGCACAGCTGTACCGGCTGCACCAACAGCGCGACGCACCGGTCGCCGCGAACCTCCTACTCCAGCCTGAGCTGATATGACCACGCCACTCGATCTCGAGGTCCACGCCACCAGCGACCGGGTGCCCGACGGCCCTCCGGCGTACCCCCCCGGCCACCTGCTGGCGCCCGGCTACCAGGTGATCGAGCACGTGCGCCGTGGGGAGGATCTGGACAGCTACGAGGCGTGGAGCTCGCAGCGCTACTGCCGTTGTTTCATCAAGACGCTGCGGCCCGACTACGCCGGCGACGCATCCGCCCGCCGTCACTTGCAGCGCGAGGCGCGCTTGCTGCTGTCGCTGACCCATCCGCACCTGGTCCGCGCCTACGAGTACGTCAAACCCGACGGTGAGCAACCGCCGCTGCTGGTCCTGGAGAACCTCACCGGCGCCACCTTGAGCTACCTGCTCGACGGTGGCCGGCAACGCCTCGGCGCTCAGGATCTGGCCCACCTCGGCCGGCATCTGTGCTCTGCCCTGCGTTACCTGCACAGCCGCGGCTATCTACATCTCGACGTCAAACCCAGCAACATCATCGCTTGCGACGGCGTCGCCCGGCTGATCGACCTGAGCCTGGCCCGGCCTCCGGGCCGCTGCTCCGCGGGCCTGGGCACCCCCGGCTACATGTCACCCGAACAGGTCACCGGCGGTGACCTCGGGCCGCCTGCGGACGTCTGGGGGATCGGCCTGGTGCTCTACCAAGCGGCCACCGGGCGCCAACCGTTCGACATCCCCGCCAGCTCGGGCACGGACAGTGTGAACACCTCGACGTTGTCGCTGTGCCAGGCCCAGCTGGCCCGCCCCGCACCCAAGATCCGCGCTCGCCGGCGACTACCCGCGGACGTGGCCGACGTCCTCGATGCATGCCTGCACCGGGATCCCGACCGGCGGCCCACCCTGGAGGGTCTCGACTCCGCACTTGTCACGCTCACCGGATAACCTCGGCGCCGACATGAGCGCCACATTGCACGCCACCGGATTGGCTGCCGGACACGGTGATCGGGTGTTGTTCTCCAGTCTCGACCTCGTTGTCGCCCCGGGTGATGTCGTCGGGCTGGTGGGGGCCAATGGCGCGGGAAAGTCAACTCTGCTGCGGCTGCTGGCCGGGCTGGATACCCCGCGTAACGGTGCGGTGGTGCGCAGCCCGGCCGATGCGGCCGTCGGACTCCTGCCGCAGGAACCCGACCGCCGTCCCGGCGAGACAGTGCGTTCGTTCGTGGGTCGCCGAACCGGGGTAATTCAGGCGCAGTCCGCGATGGATGCTGCCGCACAGGCACTGGCCGATGGTGGACCGGACCGTTATTCTCCGGCGCTGGACCGCTGGCTGGCGCTCGGTGGCGCCGACCTCGACGAGCGGGCTGCCGAGTTGGTCGCCGACCTCGGGCTGAGCGTGGATCTCGATACCTCGATGACCGCGCTGTCCGGCGGTCAGGCCGCCCGGGCTGGGTTGGCGGCACTGCTGCTGTCCCGGTATGACGCGCTGCTGCTCGACGAGCCCACCAACGACCTCGACCTCGACGGGCTGGAACGCCTCGAGCGCTTCGTCACCTCGTTGCGTTCGCCGGCAGTGATCGTCAGCCACGACCGCGAGTTCCTTGCCCGCACGGTCACCCGGGTGGTGGAGTTGGACCTCGCCCAGCAGCAGGTCGGCGTGTACGACGGCGGGTACGACGTCTACCTCACCGAGCGGGCGCGGGCCCGCCGGCACGCTCGGGAGAACTATGACTCCTTCGCCGATACCCGGACCGGGCTGGAGGCCCGGGCCCGGATGCAGCGGTCCTGGATGGACAAGGGCGTGCGCAACGCGCGGCGCAAGGCCAGTGACAATGACAAGATCGGCCGCAAGTTCCGTGCCGAGGCCAGCGAGAAACAGGCCGCCAAGGCTCGGCAGACGCAGCGCCAGATCGAGCGGCTCGAGGTCGTCGACGAGCCCCGCAAGGAATGGGAGCTGCGGATGTCCATCGCCGCCGCGCCCCGCTCGGGTTCGGTAGTGGCCGCCTTGCGTGGCGCCGTCATCGAGCGCGGCGGGTTCCGTCTCGGCCCGGTGGACGTGGCCCTCGGGTGGGCCGACCGCGTCGTCATCACCGGCGCCAACGGCTCAGGAAAGTCCACCCTGCTGGGCGCGCTGCTGGGCCGGTTGCCGCTTTCCTCGGGAACCGCGACAGTGGGCCCGGGGGTGCGGGTCGGGGAGATCGACCAGACCCGCAGGCTGTTCCTGGGCGACGAGCCCCTGATCCGGGCGTTCGGTACTGCGGTACCGGAATGGCCGGAATCCGAGGTGCGGACGTTGCTGGCGAAGTTCGGCCTGCACGCTGCGCATGTGCCGCGGCCGGCCGCGTCCCTGTCGCCTGGGGAGCGAACCCGCGCGGCGCTGGCGCTGCTGCAGGCCCGCGGGGTGAACCTGCTGGTGCTTGACGAGCCGACCAACCACCTCGACGTGCCCGCCATCGAGCAGCTGGAATCCGCGCTGGAGTCCTATTCAGGCACGTTGCTGTTCGTGACGCATGACCGTCGGATGCTCAACGCTGTCCGCACCACCCGCTGCTGGGCGGTCGTCGACGGCCAGGTGCACGAACGCACGCCGTGATCGTCGGTTATGTGCGCTGGGCGACACATCCTGTCGCTTGAGGCACACAGATCACGATCACCCGCCAGCCCGAGGGTGTCCGGGCTTAGCGCCCGCGGGCGTACTTGGCGGTGAGCTGGGCCTGGGCCAGCACCTTGCCGGAAAGAGCCGCCGGCAGATCCTTACGTGGACTGGCACCCTCGGCCAAGCCGCTGGGCTCCGACAGGGCTAGCAGCGTGAAGATGAACCGGCGGGCCTTGCCGAACGGGGGGCAGGGGCCGCCCCAATCCGTGCGGCCGTAGTCATTCTTGCCGCCGACCGCCCCCGCGGGCACTTTGCCCTCCTCGAGGCCGCCGCTGGAGGGGTTGAGCCCGAAGAGAGCCCAGTGCACGTGAGTGCCTCCCGGGGCGTCAGGGTCTTCGAGGATCAGGACGAACTCCGCAGTGCCCTCCGGTACCTCTGACCACGACAGCGGGGGCGACACGTTGTCGCCGTCACAGGTGTACTGGGCGGGAATGAACTCGTTGTTGGCAAAGGCCGGGCTGCTGAGGGTGAGCGCCATAGTGGATCGATCCTACAGCCGACGCTCACGTGCTGCGCTCCCGAAGTCCGGACCAGGTCACCCGATTCGGATGCTGGCAAGGAGCTGGTCGATGCGCTGCGCGAGTTGGGTGAGGGTCGCTGGGGCGAGGGTTGTCCAGGCTGCGCTGTCGGGTCCGCGCAGCGGTTGCAGGGTGTACCCGCCGTGTTCGGTGGCGAGGTAGACCAGTGCGGCGCCGGCTGGGTGGCGCTTGCCGTTGCGGTCGCGGCGGGCGGCGCCGAACTTCCCGGCGCTGGGTTTGGGTCCGCGCAGCATCGCCGCGACGGACTGGGCGTCGGCGGCTTTGACCCCGCCGCGGGTCAACCGGTTCTCCAGTTGCTCTCCGGTGAGCCCGGGCTGCCCACCCTGCGCGGGTTCGGCCAGCAGTTCTGACGGCACCGACACCGACGATCCCGGGCCGGCGGGGCGATCTGGTAGTTGCCGGGCGACTGCGGTGCACAGTTCGCTGGCTGGGCCGGTGCGTACCAGCAGTCGCTGCTCATCGAGCATCGCCAGCACCGCCCATTCGCCCCGTGAGCCGGCCAGCAGCCGCACCTGAGCCCCGCTGGTCTGGACCCAGCCGTTGATTTCGGAGACCGGGCTGGCCACTAAGCGTAGTGAGTCTTCGAGCTCGGGGGCCATCCCGCGCCGATCGGCCAGACCACGGGCCCGCAGATCCTCCAACGTATTTGCGGCGTGGGCCCGGCGTTCGTGGTCGGTAAGCTCCGGGATGCCGGGCAGGTCCAGGTTCCAGGGCCGGGTGCCCAGATCGAGGGCCTGCCAGGCCGTGCGGTACTCCTCGTGGCTCAGCTCAACGGTGATGCCGCGCACGTCGATCCCCTCAGTAGTCGGCACCGATCACTGGTGGCGCAGTGGGTGGCAGGTCGCCGACGATCGCGTTGGAGTCGGTGTGGATGAGGTACTTGCTGCGGTGCTCGCGGTCCTGCTCACCGCGCTGACCGCCACCTGCGGCGCCGCCACCGAAGGGTTCCCCATACCCGCTACCGCGCGTCGCGCCAGCTGAGCCGGTACTGCCGCGGGCACTGCTGATCTCCTCCATCGGGTGGGCGGTGGGGGTAGGCCGAGGACCGAAGCTGCTGGGTCGGGGACCGAACCCAGCGTGGCCCGCAGCAGTGCCACCGGCGCCCCGCGTATGTGTTGTACCACCGCGAGCGGGTACCGCCCTGCCTCGCCCGCCCTCGACTATTCCAGCGCGCAGCGGCAGCGCGCCGGGGTTCATGGCCTGACCGGGCGTCGGCTCAGCGGCCCACCGGCTCGGCGGTGGCGTAACGCTGCCCGAGCCGGCGGGCCCACCGCCGGCGAGCTGTGACACCGTGGCCGCCGGATGGTAGGCAGCTGGCTGATGCGCCACCGGCGGAGCTGCCGGTTGATGAGCTGCCGGTTGGTGAGCTGCCATCAGGTGGGCCGGCGCGCCGGCACCGGCGATTCCCGGTGTGCTGGCGCTGCCCGTGTCGACGTGGGGGTCGCTCAGCGGGAGCGCCCCGATGCTGCCATCCAATGCCTGCGGCGCGGTGAAGGCCGGTGCCGGATCGACGTTGCCATTGGAGTTCGACTGATACACCCGCATCGCCTGGCGAGCCTGCTCGGCGGCGTCCTGCTGGCGCAGCTGGGCCTTCTCCTCGTCGGAAGTGATCCCCGGAAACCAGTCCATCTTTTCCGCAGCCCACTCCGCGGGATCGCTGCTGAAACCAGCTGACTTCGGCGTAGGCGGCACCGGTGGCACGCTGTTCTTGGCAGTCACCCAATGCTCAGCCTGGCTCTGTGACCGCTGCGCTGCGGTACTCGCGACCTGCGCCACGTCATCCATCCACGGCACCATCGCGCTGGTGGCTGCCGCCGCCGCGTCTGCCGCCGCGCCCTGCCGGGTCGCCAAAATGGTGCTGATCGCGCTCTGTACAAACGATTTGCAGGAGACTCCGACGCGGTGTCCTAGCCCCTGCCACGCCGTGCTGATCTGCTGCAGCGCGTCTGATCCGGCTCCGCCGTTGATGTGGTCAAAGATGATCTGGTGGCTCGTGTCGTCGTAGCTGAAGCTCGTTCCCATCGCTGCTTCCCTCAACCTTTCGGTGGCAGATTCATCAGCACCGCCGCAGCGACCTGTTTGCCTACCGCACACGCCTGCTGCGGGTTGTTGTCGAATTCATGCGAGTCGTAGATCACCGAGAAACTTTGGCGCTCTGCTGGTTTGACGTCAATGTCGCAATGAGCGACGTCTGCGTTCGTTCTCGATACGATGGCAGGGTAACCGGAAATCTCAGTTAGCTCAAAAAACGGGAGGCTCTCTCGCCTGTTATAGACGGCTTCCAGGGTCAGGTTATTCGTAAATGTGCTTAGGTCTACACGCCGATACACTCTTCGGTCAGGCGTGTTGCTGATCCACTGGCAGCCCACGCGGTCGAGAACACCCTCCGTTTGATGCGGTGGAAGGTTGAGCCCGAATCCTGCTGCTTGTTGTGGGGTCAGCAGTTCGCACGGCCGGCGACCCATGACCGCGACATCTCGCGGGTTTTTTGCTGGCGGGATCGGGCTCGCAGCCTGCGTGGCGCTCGCTCCCGTGGGCTGCGCTGCCCTGTCCGTACCGCCGCAACCCGCCAGGCCAATCGCCGAGCCAGCCGCGATGACGCTCGCTATCACAATGGCCCTCATAGTGGCAGTCCAGGGCTGGCCTTCGTCGGGATATTCAGTTCCTCCACGTGAAGGTACGTCTTCAGATCTTCGCGTAGTCTCTGTGCCAGGTCGTCAAGCTGCTTCGCGCCGGCGACAAGCGTGGCCTCCAGGTTGTTGGTGCCACTGTCCGAAGCCCACCGGCCGATCTGGACTACCGCGTTTAGGCTGACGCCATCCGCGCCAGGAGCCGGGATGTTCGCAAGGTCTCGCGCTGTTTGTACCTCGTCCGCGATGCACTTCGCGGCAGCTTCGAGGTCGGCGATGGCTTGTGGGAGGGCCTCGTAGTTGATCGAGAAGCCGGCTGCTGCGCCGTTGCCGCTGAGCAGGGCGCCCAGCGGGGTTCCGTCCAGCACGTTGCCGGTGTCGCTGGCGGGGCCGGACCACTGGATTTCGTCACTCATCGTGTTCCTCTTGAGCCACCGTGTGCACGCAGGTGCGAGGAGTCTGCCACATCAGCCGCTCGCTACCTTGAAGTAATGGCCGTGCAGATCACCCTGGTGCGGGGCGACATCACCGAGCAGCACGTCGACGCGGTGGTGAACGCCGCCAACAACTCATTGCTCGGCGGGGGCGGGGTCGATGGCGCGATCCACCGCAGGGGAGGTCCAACAATTCTGGCGGAGTGCCGGGATCTGCGGGCCAGCCGGTACCCGGACGGTCTGCCCACGGGTCAGGCGGTCGCCACCACTGCGGGTGACTTGCCGGCTCGCTGGGTGATCCACACCGTCGGCCCGGTGTACAGCGAGTCCGAGGACCGCTCTGAGCTGCTCGCCTCCTGTTACCGGGAGTCGCTGCGGGTGGCCGATGAGCTCGGCGCCCAGACCGTCGCCTTTCCCGCGGTGTCCGCCGGCGTTTACGGTTGGCCGCTGGACGACGTGGCCCACATCGCGCTGACGACCGTGCGGAACACGCCTACCCGAGTCCGCGAGGCCCGCTTCGTGCTGTTCAGCGATGAAGTTCTGAGTGCCTTCCGCGCTGGTGTCGATCCTGGGGAGTCTCCTTCGTCGTCATGATGGAGGCACTCAACGCTTCCACCCGACCGAACTCTTGGAGGCACACCGTGCAGTACCTGTTGCTGATCACTGGGGAGCAGTCCAGCGAGCCCCCGTCGCAGGCTGAGATGGACCAGATCATGGGGGAGTACTGGGCCTTCGACAAGGCCGTCGCCGACGCCGGGGTGAAGGTGGGCGGCGAGGCGTTGCAGGGTGTGGAGACCGCCACCACGGTCCGGGTACGCGACGACGAGCGGGTCGTCACCGACGGTCCGTTCGCCGAAACCCGCGAGGTGATCGGGGGTTTCTACCTGCTCGACGTTCCTGATCTGGACGCCGCGCTGGACTGGGCGGCCCGCTGCCCCGGCGCCAAGTACGGATCCATCGAGGTACGCCCGATCATGGTCTTCGACAACCCCTGACCCACCGATGAGCGCGCGGCGAGCAGCCGACTCCAGGAACGTCGCCGAGGCCGTATTCCGGGAGGAATGGGGCCGGCTGCTCGCCACCCTCGTCCGACAGCTGGGCGATCTGGACCTGGCCGAGGAAGTCGCTTCCGACGCGGTCGCCTCGGCGCTGCAACACTGGCCGGTCGACGGGGTGCCGACCCGGCCCGCCGCGTGGCTGCTGACCGTCGCGCGGCGCCGCGCGGTGGATCTGCTGCGGCGCGACCGCGCCTACGCCGCCCGGCTGGCACTGTTGCAGGTCGAGGCCGACCGCGCGGAGCCCGCCCGAATGGACACCGAAGACGGCGAGGTGCCCGATGAACGGCTGCGGTTGTTCTTCACCTGCTGCCATCCCGCACTGCCGCTGGAGGCGCAGACCGCGCTGACGCTGCGTTGCCTGGCCGGGCTTACGACCCCGGAGGTGGCCCGCGCATTCCTGGTGCCCCCCGCCACGATGGCCCAGCGGATCGTCCGGGCCAAGCGCAAGATCCGCAACGCCCGGATCCCTTACCGGGTACCCGACGCCACTGCACTGCCGCAGCGGCTGCCGGGCGTGCTACGGGTGATTTACCTGATCTTCACCGAAAGCTATGCGGCCAGCGCCGGCCCTGACCTGGTCCGCGACGACTTGGCCGAGGAGGCGATCCGGCTGGCCCGGATCCTGCACCGGCTGCTACCTGGGCATCGTGAGGTCACCGGACTGCTCGCGCTGCTGCTGCTGATCGACGCCCGCCGGGCAGCCCGCACCGGCCAGTCCGGCGAACTTGTGCTGCTCGCCGACCAGGACCGCGCACTGTGGGACCGCGGGCTCATCGAAGAAGGTCGAGCGCTGGTCGTTACCGCGCTGGGAGGCGGCGCCCCAGGGCCGTACGCCTTGCAGGCCGCGATCGCCGCCCTGCATGACGAGGCGGTCAGCGTCGCGACCACCGACTGGCCGCAGATCGTCGCACTGTATGACGTGCTGGGTTCGGTGGCTCCCTCGCCGCTGGTGGCACTTAACCGGGCAGTGGCGGTCGCGATGGTCGACGGCCCCGCCGCCGGTCTGGCCCTGATCGATTCCCTGACCGGCTTGGACGCCTACCACCTGCTGCACGCCACCCGCGCCGACCTGTTGCGCCAGCTCGGCCGCCCCATCGAAGCCGCCGCGGCCTACCGCCGCGCCCTGGACCTCGTCGGCAACGATCCGGAACGAGTATTCCTGACCCGCCGCCTAGCGTTACTACGGCCCGCGAGTCGTTGATGAAAGGAGTGGTTGAGGAGCGCCGTCCGTAGACCTCATTTCGACCGTTCGTCGCTTCGCTGAAGTCCTCTTGATGGCGGCTCTGGTAACCCGCCGAGATTGTCAGGGGTGGGTGCGACAATGGTGGCGTGGTAGAGACGCGGCTGGATCCGAGGCAGGCGATGGTCGCTTGTCTCGCGCAGTGGCGTCACTCCATTGTCGAGTGCGATGATGCGGGGTTGCCGGATCGGGTCCGGGATATTGAATCGGTGTCGCGGATGGTGTATTCGGTGATGCTGGATACCGTCGCGGAACTGGACTCCCGCAGCATCGCTGCCACTGCCGGGTTCCGCGACACCAAACAACTCCTCGCCGCGATGATGAACCTTTCCCCCACCGAGGCCGGCACCCGCGTCACGCACGCCGCGCAACTCGCTTCGCGTCGCACGCTGACCGGTGAGGTCCTCGCGCCGTTGTTGCCCAACACCGCCGAGGCGCTGGCGGCGGGGGAGATCGGCCCGGCGCAGGTTCGGGTGATCACCGAGACGATGGGCGCGATCCCCGCCTGGGTCAGCGCCGTGGAGCGCGACGCCGCCGAAGCCGACCTGGCTCGCCACGCCCGATCGTTCCACCCGACCTCGCTGCACAAGATCGGTCAGCGGATCCTCGGGTGTCTCGACCCGGACGGTCGGCAACCCCGCGACGAGCCGCAACCCGACCCGGGGGCGGGGGAGTTGCGTATGTGGGACCGCAGAGATGGGCGTCTCGGGTTGGAGGGCTACCTCGAACCCGAACACCGTGCGGCGGTCCGGTCGTTGATCGAACAACTCGCCGCACCCCGACCCGCTATTGCGGGCATCCCCGATCCCCGCAGCGGCCCCCAGCGCAACGCCGATGCGTTGCTGGAGGTCTGCGGCCTGGCCCGGGCGGCCCAGGACTGCCCCAGCACCGCCGGGGAACCCCCGCACCTGACTGTGACCATTGATTGGGAGGCGCTGCGCACCGGGCTCGGGGTCGCGACCCTGGACTACGGGACGCTGATCAGCGCGTCCGACGCCAGACGGTGGGCGTGTGACGCGAAAATCATTCCCGTTGTTCTGGGTGGGAGATCCGAACCCCTCGACGTCGGTCGGGCCCTGCGCACCGTGCCGCTATCCATCCGCCGGGCGCTGGTCGCGCGGGACCGCGGGTGTGCGTTTCCGGGTTGTGATCGGCCCCCGGGAATGTGCCAGGCGCATCATTGTCGGCACTGGATTGATAATGGTGAAACCAGTGTCGAGAAC
>DATAWX010000263.1:0-2978 GCA_036266995.1 Pseudonocardiaceae bacterium
CGACGACCCCCACACCATCGAACTCCTGGGCGGCTGTCCCGACACCGACCCCACCGACACCGACCGCACCACCCCCCTGCGCCCTGAGCATCCCGCATATGTCATCTACACCTCCGGCTCCACCGGCCAACCCAAAGGCGTTACTGTCACCCACGCGGGCATTCCCAGCCTGGCCGCAGCGCAGATCGAACGACTCCACATCGACGCCCGCAGCCGTGTGCTGGCGTTCGCCTCACCCAGCTTCGACGCGTCGGTCTCCGAGCTGTGCATGGCCCTGTTCTCGGGCGCGGCGCTGGTGGTCGCCCCCGCCGAGCAGCTGCTGCCCGCGGAGCCACTGGCCGCGCTGGTTACCGACCGTCAGGTGAGCCATGTGACGGTGCCGCCCTCGGTGCTCGCGGCCCTGCCGGGCGGGGACGGTCTGCCGGCGGGAATGACGCTGGTGGTGGCCGGTGAACCGTGCTCGCCGGAGCTGGTAGAGGCCTGGTCAGTGGGGCGGCGGATGGTCAACGCTTACGGTCCTACTGAGACCACGGTGTGCGCCACGATGAGCGACCCGCTGTCAGACGGGACGCAGATGCCGCCGACTGGTGGGCCGATTGCGAATACTCGGGTGTTTGTGCTGGATGCTGGTTTGCAGCTGGCGCCGGTGGGGGTGGTCGGTGAGTTGTATATCGCCGGGGCCGGGTTGGCACGGGGATATTTGGGTCGGGCGGGGTTGACGGCCGGGCGGTTTGTGGCGTGCCCGTTCGGCACCGCCGGCGAGCGGATGTATCGGACGGGGGATCTGGCCCGGTGGCGGGCCGACGGGGTGCTGGAGTTCGCCGGCCGGATCGATGATCAGGTGAAGATCAGGGGGTTCCGGGTCGAGCCTGGTGAGGTCGAGGCGGTGTTGGCTGGGCATGCTGATGTCGCGCGGGCGGTGGTGGTGGCGCGGGAGGACCGGCCCGGGGATAAGCGGCTGGTCGCCTACGTGGTGGCTGCCGCAGTCAGTGTCGTTCAGACGGACCTGTTGCGGGGGTTTCTGCGGGAGCGGTTGCCGGAGTACATGGTGCCCGCCGCGGTGGTGGTCCTCGACACGCTGCCGCTGACCCTGAACGGGAAGCTGGACCGTCGCGCGTTGCCGGCACCGCGGTTCGGGTCCGCCGGTGCGGGTCGGGCGCCGCGGACGCCCCACGAGCAGCTCCTCGCCGAGTTGTTCGCCGAGGTACTCGGCGTGGCCTCGGTAGGGGTCGATGACGACTTCTTCACCCTGGGTGGGCACTCACTGTCAGCTACCCGACTGGTCACCCGGTTGCGGGCCACCCTCGGAGTGGAGCTGGCGTTGCGTGTCCTGTTCGACACTCCCACCGTCGCTGGGGTGGCCGCACGGTTGGGCGACGCCGGACCGGTCAGGGCGGCACTGACTCGATACGCGCGCCCCGATCCGATGCCGTTGTCGTTCGCGCAGCGCCGGCTCTGGTTCCTTCATCAGCTGGAAGGCCCCAGTGCCACCTACAACATCCCGCTGGTGTTACGCCTGCGCGGGGACCTGGTCCGAGACGCGTTGCGTGTCGCGCTGGGTGATGTGGTGGCCCGCCATGAGAGCTTGCGCACGGTTTTTCCGCAGGTTGATGGGGTGCCCTGCCAGCAGGTCCTCGACGCGCAGGTCGTCCACCCGGCGCTGCCGGTCACCCATGCCAGCGGGACTGACCTGCCGGGACTGCTGGCCACTGCGGCTCGGCGCGGGTTTGATCTGGGTGTCGAGGCGCCGGTGCGGGCGGAGCTGTTCACCCTGGCACCCAGTGACCATGTGCTGCTGGTGGTAGTGCATCACATCGCGGGTGATGGTTGGTCGATGGGTCCGCTAGCCCGCGAACTGGCCGTGGCGTATGGGGCGCGGTGCCACGGTGAGGTGCCGAGGTGGGCACCGTTGCCGGTGCAGTACGCCGACTACACCCTGTGGCAGCACCAGCTGCTGGGTGAGCACACCGACCCCGCCAGCCTGTTCGCCACCCAACTGGGCTACTGGACCCAGGCGTTGGCCGGGCTGCCCGAGCAGCTGGAGCTGCCCACCGACCGGGTCCGCCCGGCGGTGGCCTCGCACCGTGGTGGGCAGGTGCCGGTCCGGCTAGGGCCGAGGTTGCACCAGGGGCTGACCGGGCTGGCCCGCCGCGGCGGGGCGAGTGTGTTCATGGTGGTGCAGGCCGGGCTGGCCGCGCTGCTGAGCAAACTCGGTGCCGGGCACGATATCCCGATCGGATCCCCGATCGCGGGGCGCACCGATCAGGCGTTGGATGAGTTGGTTGGGTTTTTCGTCAACACCGTGGTGTTGCGCACCGATACCTCCGGGGCTCCCACCTTCACCGAGCTGCTGGCCCGGGTCCGGGACACCGCGCTGAGCGCCTATGCGAACCAAGACGTGCCCTTCGAATACCTTGTCGAAACCCTCAACCCGGCCCGTTCCCAGGCCCGCCACCCCCTGTTCCAGGTGATGCTCATCGTGCAGAACACCCCCGAGATCGGTGTCGACCTGCCCGGGCTGCAGGTCACCCCAGGCCGGGTCGACACCGGGGTCGCGAAGTTCGACCTGACGTTCGCCCTATCCGAGCGGCACACTGCCGACGGCGCACCCCAGGGTATCGACGGGATCGTGGAGTACGCCTGCGACCTGTTCGACCCGGCCACCGTCGAGACCATCACCACCCGCTGGGTGCGCTTGCTCAACGCAGTCGTCGCCCACCCCGACCAGCCCCTCAACAAACTCGACATCCTCACAGCGGCCGAGCGCCACCGACTGCTTCACACCTGCAATGACATCACCACCCCGTTTTCCCCCGCCACGCTGCCCGGGCTGTTTAAAACCCAGGCCGCAGCTACCCCGCAGGCGGTCGCGGTGATCTCCGGCGACACCGCCCTGACCTACCACCAACTCAACGCAGCGGCCAACCAGCTCGCCCACACCCTGATCACCCGCGGGGTTGGGCCCGAGCAGATCGTGG
>DATAWX010000264.1:0-12979 GCA_036266995.1 Pseudonocardiaceae bacterium
CGACCGCTGGTTTCCTGGCATGCTATTGTCCCCATCGCCCTTTCAGGTCCGGGTTAGCCATCAGACCCAGAGATACTCCTCCAAATCCCTCCCTACTTGATAGGGGATACAGCAGAGCGCCTCGTGGCGCAGGACGTGTGGATCGAGTTCGATCGTCCCGTTACGCTTGCTTACGACAACGTTGGCAAAACCCGCCGGGCCGCGGTGCAGCGCGCAGGTAGCGTGGATCACCTTGCGGGCGTTGCCGGTCCCCTGAGTCTCGGGCTGCTGCTTTGCTGCGCTCACCCGGCAGACAATGCGGTGAAGATCGACGCTAGTTGTCCACACTCCGTGGACCTTGGGCGCCGACACCGAAACGGTTACGCAGGCTGTCCAATTCCCACACCCGCCGACGGGCGCGCCGGTCCAAGGTAAGCACCAGATCGCGGGCGATCGGGTCGTTGCGCACCCGCAGCGGCGCCAGTCGGTCGGCAGTATCGAGGGCGCGCAACGCCTCGCCATCACGTGCACCCTCAGCTTGCGCCCAAGCGCGAGCTAGGTCGAAGGTCACATCGGCCTCCCGCTCCTTGCTGGCGAACACTGAGAAGTCGATGGGGGCGGTGATGAAACGCTCCGCCGCGTCTGGGCCGGTGCCGGACTCCACCGCTAATCCCAGTTCCCACGCGGCCACGTTCGTCGGACCGAAATGGAAGCGCATGTGGTTGCGCTCGCCGGTGTGTGCCGCCAGGTCTCGGGCCTCGCCAAGGTAGGCAGTGGTGTCCTCTGTGCGGCCGTCGCGGGCGGCTACCAGCCCCGCTGTGAGCAGCAGCATCCCTTGCGCTTCAGCAGCCCTGGTGTCCTCGGGTGTTGGGCCGGGCAACGCCGAGACCTGGTCCAGCGCGTCCGTGCACACCGACGCGGCGCGCCATCGAGCACCTAGGCTCATCAGTCCACCGCTGCGGTTCATCGCCATCAACCCAGCCAGATCCGGACGCTCTGCCCGCCGAGCGGCTTCGTAGCCGCGCTCGGCTACGGTCATCGCCAGCTCGGTGCGCCCAGTTCGCCTGGCCAGGAGGTATGCCACCTGACATGCCTCGGCCAGCGCGGCCAGCGCGGCCTGACGGTCATCATCACCGGCAGCGGTGACGGCCCAGACGTGCAGCTCGGTAATCAACGCGCCCAGCCCCTGGCTGGCTATTGCATATTGAGCGTTGTCGCGGTGCATGTTGGCTCGTGCCGCAGCCTGGACCAGTTCCGGTACTGGCCGGGCCGGTAGGTCAGGCACGTCGTCGAGCGTGGCGTTGTGTAGCGCCAGGCTGATTTCGGAGATCGCCGGGGCCGCAGCGGCGGTCTCCCGGTCCATGGGCAGGTAGGGCTGACCAGTCAGGTCGGCTACCGAGCACCCCAGCGCGTGAGCCAGGTCCTCCAGCAGGCCACGCCGGTTGAATCCGCGCTGCCCGTGTTCCAACATCCCCAGGTAGCTCTTGCTGATCCCTGCCAGGCCGGCAACCACGTCCAGGCTCAGCCCGCGGCGACGGCGGATCATGCGAGCGCGCGCACCGATCGTCCGCGCTTCCTCAACGTCCAACAGAGAAGCTCTCCTCACCGGTTCCCTCACCGATGCCCTGGAGCCGTCGCCCCGAGGCGGAACCTTTCGGTGAGGAGGTACCACCAAAGGCTACTGCCGTCCACCTTGGCTGCCGGGCGCAGGAGATCACTGCGGCAAGGTTCTCCACGGTGTGCACCTCGAACCCAACCGACCAGGGTGAGGAATGACCGCTCGGTATCGCAGATTGCCACGCCGTCCAGCGCGAGCAGCCGGCTAGGGATCCTTGGTCCCTAGAACTTTGACACTTGAGCCAAGTTCCCGGGAGGGCGTAGCGTTCTTCTCGTCCGCTCCCACACAGGCGTTTCGACCGCCTGACCAGCCACGATGGGTGGCACAACGACGGCGACTTAGGCTTTGGTCGCCCGATTCGGCGCAGCGGATGGCGACGGTCCGCCGACACAGACCGGGAGTCCCTGCGGGAGCTTGCGCTCAGGAAGCCGCAGGGACCATTTGGCGTGCCCACAGACTTGGCGGTCCGAGGCGAAGCCTCACTAGCTTGTTGGCCTGCCCCGGGGCAGTGAGGTGCTAGGTGCATGGCTCAGGGGTGGATCTCTCGGGTGGTCAGATCAGCGGTTCAGGGTCGGTGGCTGGAGAGGCCAGGGTGGGCCACGGACGTGAGAACGTCGTGACAACGCACGGACCGGAATAGCCCGACAGAATGTGATATGGATCGGCACGCAATGGCGTCGCTGACGAGTCAGAATGGTCATCGGAGACATTAATCGCCACCGTCCGACACGTATTCAATGGGACTACGGATCAGAAGGTTGGGAGTTCGAGTCTCTCCGGGCGCGCCTGGTCAGAGGGGGTGCGGGCTCTCGGCTGGCCTTGTTGGGTCTCAATGGGTCTCAATTCTCCTCGGATCGCTGTCGACCGTCGCGAGCTCACCCAGCGCCACAGCATTTCGCAACGCGTTGAGCGTGCGCTGCCGAATTGGCCTTTAATCGATCACGCGCCGCCTCAGGCGGCGCGGCGTACGGCTTGCGGACCGCGTAACTCCACCCGGGCCGGCCGGCCGAGCCACGACACTGCGCGCGGCTTGGCCAGATGGACACATCGCTATGCATAACAGCAAACATCGCGACGATGGAACGATCTTGTTCACCCACGCCGAGCTGACCGCTTGGATCGGCGGCATCAAGGCTGGTGAGTTCGACGACCTGGCCATATGAGTGCCTAACACCGTTGGGACGCCGTTCGGCACTCACGTGCCCGTGGCCCACGGTGTTGCTCAGCAGGTCACGCAGCGGACTCCTGGCACTGATGCAACTGTGGGTCACCGGCTCGCGGGCCGGACTCGCAGGCGGCGGTGGTCGCAACAGCCGCAACCGTGTTGGCTGCCTGATCTCGAATCCGGTTTCGCCGGGCCGCCCCGCTGGTGTAGCCGGTCAAGTATGACGGGCAGTGTCGGTAGCCAGATCCCAGATCCCGCGCTTCCTCACCATTGCGGGCTGGATAGTGGTGCAGGTGGCCGAGCAGCTTGGTGACTAGCTGGTCTGCGGCTGGTGTCTTTGTGTTAGTTGAGGTAGTCGCGGAGCGGCTGGGAGCGGGTGGGGTGGCGCAGCTTAGACATCGTCTTGGTTTCGATCTGGCGGATGCGTTCTCGGGTGACCCCGTGGAGGTGGCCGATCTCATCGAGGGTGCGCGGTTGGCCGCCGGTGAGCCCGAATCGCAGTCGGATAATGCTGGCCTCCCGCTCGGACAGGGTGGCTAGTACGGATCGCAGCTGGTCTTGGAGCAGGGTGAACGAGACGGCGTCGATCGCGACCACGGCTTGGGAGTCTTCGATGAAGTCGGCGAGCTGGGAGTCGCCTTCGCCGCCGATGGTCTGGTCCAGCGAGATCGGTTCCCGAGCGTAGTGCTGGATCTCGAGCACCTTCTCCGGGGTGATGCCCATCTCCCTGGCGAGCTCCTCCGGGGTGGGGTCGCGGCCTAGGTCCTGGAGCAGTTTGCGCTGGATGCTGCCCAGTTGGTTGATCACCTCGGTCATGTGTACCGGGATGCGGATGGTGCGGGCCTGATCGGCCATCGCTCGGGTGATGGCTTGGCGGATCCACCAGGTGGCGTAGGTGGAGAACTTAAATCCCTTGGTGTAGTCGAACTTCTCCACCGCGCGGATCAAGCCTAGGTTGCCCTCCTGGATCAGGTCCAAAAATGGCATACCGCGGCCGGTGTAGCGCTTGGCCAGTGACACGACCAATCGCAGGTTGGCCTCCAACAGGTGGGTTTTGGCGCGCTGGCCGTCGCGGACGATCCAGCGCAGGTCCCGGCGCAACTGCGCGGAGAGCTTGTGGGTCGTGTCCTCGGTTCTGTGTACCCGCTCGGCGGCGTAGAGCCCGGCTTCGATGCGCCTGGCGAGGTCCACCTCCTCTTCGGCGTTGAGCAGGGCGACCTTCCCGATCTGCTTGAGATACGCCCGCACCGAGTCGGCGGACAGTGCGAGTTCGGCGTCCTTACGGGCTTGACGCAGCGCCCCGGACTCCTCCATATCCCACACGAAATCCCCGGACTGCCCGACGTCGTCCACCGGCTCTACAGGATCCTCGGCGCCCTCACTGGCTAACGAGACATCGTCATCGGTCAGGTCCAGAGACCCTGAACCAGGCTCGCTACGCTCGAATTCACTATCCTCGACCGGCGCCTCCGGAGTACTCCGGGGCGCCTTGGTCACTCCGCGGCCTTCACGGAATGCCGCGGCGACGCTCACCGTCCTCACCTCCTACCCGGGTTTCCGGCGACACCGAGATCTCTAGTAGCAACCACACCGAACGCGACATGCTGAATATCGGACTTCAGCCTCCGACCCGGTCGCCATCGGGGTACCCGCGGACTGTACGGGAAGTGAACACCTCAGGCTGGTCGAGTCCTACGTACACCGGTCGACCACAGCGCCGAATGAACACAGAACCGGCAGAAGGGTCCGTCCCTTGTCGGGTATCCGGCCCAGTCCTCCGCGCTGCACCAGTGGGTTCATGCGGCGACCGACCAGTAAGTGACAAACTGACATCGGCTCAAAAACTCGGGAGTTGAATCGGAACACTCCAACACCACCTGAACGGGTGTCGCCCGACTTGCTGTTGCGGCCTGTGAAGCGGCCGGCCGGAACCTCCCCACCTGGTGCGTTGACTCGTGATCGTAGTCAGCTGATCGCCCGGGGAAGTGGCACGCCCGGAATCGCGCGAGTCGGCGCACTCGGGAAGATCGCCGCAGGTCAGCGGCATGCAGTGCTACCCGCAGGCGACCGGACCGATCAGCGTTCACGTTTGAGGTGAACAGCCGGACCGAGGTTAGCGCACGCGTCAGCTGGGAGCCGACACCCAACCCCTGATTCGCCCTGTAGCCTTTCAACCCTCTCGATCAAGTTTCGGGGAATTGAGAAGCTTCGACCCGATGGAGCCTCCTGCGGAGGTCCGCGCCGCCGCCTCGCGGCTGGAAAAATTCCCCAGGCTTACCTCACTGAGCGGTCGGACCCTCCGCATCGTTAGGTGTGGAGTTGGACTTGTCCATTAGGATCTTGCTTGTGGTCTTGATACGGAACGGGTGGCCGGTCCGAGGAGGTAGCGGCTACCAGGCTCCGGGGTCGATGCCCAGGGTCGTGCTGAGCAGGTGCGTTGCCGTCGAGGAGTGCGTGAGGTGATCCGATGCCGTTGACCCCCGCCGACGTTGCCAACGTCGCGTTCAGTAAGCCGCCGCTGGGTAAGCGGGGCTACGACGAGGACGAGGTAGACGCGTTCCTTGATGTGGTTGGGGTCGAGCTGGGTCGGTTGATCCAGGAGAACAGTGGTCTCCGTAACCAGGTTGAGCAGCTCCGTGCTGCGCGGGTTGACACCGGTCCTGACCTTCGTCCGGTGGAGCCACCTCGGTTGGTGATGGCTCCGGTGCCGTTGATGAGGGAGCAGACCTCGCCGAGTGGTGATCACAATGTCCAGGCTGCCAGGGTGCTGGGTCTGGCCCAGGAGATGGCTGACCGGGTGACCGGGGAGGCCAAGGCCGAAGCGGACGGGATGTTAGGCGAGGTCCGAACCAGGTCCGAGGAGCTGCTCGCCGGGGCGAGGGCGAAGGCTGAGGGCATGGTCACCGAGGCCAGGACCCGGGCCGATACGCTGCTCAACGACGCCCGTAGCAGAGCCGAAACCCGGGATCGGCAGTCCCGGGAGAAGGCTGCGTCGCTGGAGTGTAATGCAGCGCGCAAGCACAACGAGATCGTCGGTTCGTTGAGCCAGGAGAAGAGCACCCTAGAGAAGAAAATTGACGAGCTACGCACGTTCGAGCGCGAGTACCGCACCCGTTTGACGACCTATTTGGACTCACAGCTGCGAGAGCTCAACGGGCGTGGATCCACCGCACCAACAGGCCCGGTGGGCAACCAGCAGGGTGTCATGGGCTCCGGATTCGACACGCATGCCACAACGGGGTAGCTAACAACGGAGCCATCAGCGCCCCCGGCGTGGGCGAGCAGGCCGTAGGCGACCAGCTCGCGTACGCGCACAGGCCAAGGGGCACGTGTCACTCGAAGTTATTGCCGAATCTGCCTATAGAGGTGACTACGCGCGTCGCCTGCGGCGGCGCGCGTAGTCACCTCGCGACGTAGCTCACGTGGCCGTCGGCGCAGGCATGACACTGCGCGCGGCCCTGCGGCGCCGTCTGTATCGTCATGGTGGGGTGAGATGCAGCCGTACGGTCGTGCCCGCTGAATCGCTGCGTACTTCGATGAGATCGCATAACTGTCGGGCCAACCACAGCCCGCGTCCGCGTGCCGTGGAGCGGCCGGAGGGTAGGCGTCCGGCCAAGGGGTCGCGTAGTCCAGCCCCAGTGTCGCTGACCTCGCACAATACTGTTTTCGGGTCAGTCCAGATCCGTACCACGCCTGATCCACCGCCGTGCTCGATCGCGTTGGTCACGACCTCGTTGACCGCCCGCACAAACCGCTCGACGTCGGGGGCAGTCGCTCGCGCCTCGGTGGCGTAGCAGGTCACCAACGCGCGCAAGGTGACCAGTTGATCCACTTCGTCAAACCTCCGCCGCAGAGCCGGGGGCGGCAGTTCAGGCAGCGGGGTCGTGTCGCATCCGGCGTTGAACACCGCCGGATCGAGGTAGCTCGGGCTGAGCCGGGCGGCTCCGTCGATGACCAGCTCGGGGTGTGTCTGGGCCACCTCGGCTACGACATCGGGGCTAACGATGCGGGTGTCATAGGTGCACATCAGCGCGGCGTTGGACCAGGCGAGTGCGGCGTTGACCAGCGACTCGTATCGAGTCCACTCCGTGCTCTGCTGCGCGGTGCGGGTGGTCGACCACGGCTCTCCGATCATCCGCAACCGCTGCCCGCACCGACTCGCCGCCTGCACGGTGCGGTGCACGTCAGCCAACGTCCGCATCGGATGCCGGTACCACTGGCTGCTCTCACCGAACGCCACATGCCGGGCATCCGCACCCAGCGCAGCCCACAGCCAACCCGTATTACGGTCCGTGGTCACCACCCGGATCGAGTCACCGCGTTCCAGGCCATCCCGGATGAAGGGAACAGTTCCCCCGAGGAACACCTCCTCAGACCCGTACAGCAACGCCTGATGCGCTAATGACGCGCCACCCCGCCTAGTGGTGACACTGCTCCACACGCCGCTCACCCTCACTGCCCTTTCTAATGTTCCTCCTCCTCGCTGTCCGGCCCGGACAGCGAGACAAGCCGGGCGCAGCGACCTGCGTCGCCAAACCGCTTGCTGTGCATCCCCTCAGATCAGGCAGACAGGATTGTGCCTCTCCCTAGGTTCAGTAGCATAAGACCAGGTTTCGGTTGCCTTACGTTCTGGCCCCCGCCACGCCGAGGTGCAGAAAAAGACCGATGAGACCTGTAGACCGTTCAGTAGACGGCTCAGGAGACGGCTCAGGAGACGGCTCAATGGTCGTTTAGCCGGACCTCAATCGGCCCGCGTGAGTTACGTTAATTCTCTTACCGGACCCCCGCGACGTCGCTTCCGCTGTTTCGACCGGGTGCGAACAGGGTGTTTAGGGGGCGTGTCGCACGATGGTCCTCGCTGGCGAACTCGACCATCGCGACAAACTGCTCACAGCGCCGAGCGCGCGGGGCCGGCGCGATGCTGATCTGCGTCTCCCGCCCCGCAGTGAGCGGCTCACCCTAGACCTGTAAGCGGCGACCGGCCGTGGACCGACTGTGGACCGGGAGATCAGCGTCGTGGGCGCCCACCCGTGACGTGAGTGCTCAGAGATGTCGTCCTGTTCCTTGTTATCGTAGGTCAGAGCGTTACCACAGTTCCGGGGTCAGGGGGCGTCAGCGGCTCCCGGCCCTGGGGGTGCCCAGTCGCTGTGTTCGTCGTAGAGCTCGCAGTGGAGCCACCTTGTCGCGACGTGGTCGGGCTACGCCAGGCGACAGGATGGCACGTAGGCACCGGCTTGGGAGGAGGGGGTAAAACGTGCGGCTAGGCTGAACGCGTGAATCGTCGGCCGAATCGGCGGGGATCCGTACAGTGCCGTAGCGCACTGCCGATAACCCTGATGGCCCCGTGATGTCATTGGACTCCCCCGACCCTGTCAGCCTCGCGGGGCCCTCTCGTGCGTGGACCTAATCTCTCCGGTCGCAATCACAAGCCGCAACCCAGACCGTATGCACGTGCAGCTGAAATTGTGGGGCACTCGCGCGCGCAGTGGAGTATGTGGGGGCTCTGTCATGACCGGTGTTTGCGAATGTGTACAGTCGTGTCTCAGCATGCTTCTCGGGGGGAGAGCTGGACTGTGATCGATGAACCATCATCTCATGACACATCTTGCAACATGACACCGTGTCACCCTGGGGT
This sequence comes from Pseudonocardiaceae bacterium, assembly GCA_036266995.1. Taxonomy (GTDB): domain Bacteria; phylum Actinomycetota; class Actinomycetes; order Mycobacteriales; family Pseudonocardiaceae. The sequence continues at coordinate 8,398 of DATAWX010000264.1, forward strand.
GCTGACAATAACAGCGGCATTGGCTCAGCCCCAGCCCGACACGACGGTGTGCACCGTGACCGGCGCGATAAACAGGGACACGACACCGGTCCTAAGGAGCGCACTCGCCCAGGCCCCGCGCGATGACAAATCGACCTGTCCGCCGTCACGTCCATGGACTTAGCCGGTTTGCGCAGCCTTCTCGAAGCCCGTCACAAACACAACATCGACGGCGGCGGTCACCTGGTAGTCGTAGTCCCTTCAAACTCCCAAGCCATCGCTGACCTGTACGTCGTTGTTGGACTAGAGGCATCCTTCGACGTGTACGACGACCTGACCGGAGCCCTCTACGCCTGTGCCAGCGCTGGCACGGACAGTGGTCCATAGTGAGGAACGAGCGAAAGGCCACCCAGCGGGACCGGGTGCTTGTTCACCCACCGTGCAGCAGCCGTGTTAGCAACGACCTCGACATGAAGGCAACGGCCCCAGATCATGTCCGGGCGTCCTTCGAGGTCGGACACCACAGGCACACTGCGACACGTGGGCCGCCCCGGACTTAAGCGAGAGGTCGACGTTCCCCTCCTACTGCAGTGACCGACCATCGAAGGCTCGACTGCCGAGCGCATCTCTGGGGGCATCGAGAAGCAGCTGCATCGAGAAGCAGCTGGACCATGGCATCGGGTACAGCACCGGAGTGCAGCAACCTTGTCCCACCAGTCGGACAGCCTGTACATGAGCAGGTCAAGGACGATCACGCGCGGTGGCGGTAGGGTGCACTACGAAAGATGGCTGCCTGCAATAGGCTGAGTGCAGTCTGTGCAGGCTAAAAAGGGGAGCATCATGGCGACAGGGACAGTGAAGTGGTTCAACACGGAGAAAGGGTTCGGCTTCATCGAACAGGAAGGCGGAGGTCTGGACGTTTTCGCCCACTACTCGAACATCGCCGCCCAAGGATTTCGGGAACTGCGGGAGGGTCAGAAGGTCTCCTTCGACATCGCCCAGGGCCAAAAGGGTCTGCAGGCCGAAAACATCTGCCCGGTCTGACCGTCCGAACACGTCGGTTGCGGTTATAGGGCTGATCACGCATACAAGGGTGGGGGTCGGGCACGGTACGACGTGCTATTTGCGTGCCACAAGACTCGGTCAGAAACAGTCGTCTGGGTTGACCCGTGACCACGACCGACCGCAGGTCAAGGCCTGGGCCAGGGCAGCGCTATGAGGTTCCCGAGCTCGCGACCATGTGCGGGCGGCTCTGGCGGGCCACGGTTGGTAGCCGACGACGGGACTTCCGGAGATGATGAGTACGCGCTTGATTGAAGTGCGGTTGACCGGGGGTTGACCTTGTGTGCTGCGGCGGTCACCGGTGGGTGATGTCGAAGACTGACACGGACCCGTAGTTGGCGACGTAGGCGTAGCGGCCGTCTGGGGTGATCGCCACTTCGCGTGGGTCAGTGCCGACAGCGATGTCGGTGGTGATGGTGTTGCTGGCGGTGTCGATCACTGACACGGTGTTGGAGAAGCTGCTGGTGACGTAGGCGTGGCGGCCGTCTGGGGTGACTGCTACCTCGGAGGGGTCAATGTCTATGGGGATGGTGGTGGTGACGCTGTTACTGGCGGTGTCGATCACCGACACCGTCCCGTGGTGGGTGGTGGTGGTGACGTAGACGTGGCGACCGTCTGGGGTGATCGCCACTCCCACGGGGCCTAGGCCGACGGGGATGGTGGTGGTGATGGTGTTGCTGGCGGTGTCGATCACCGACACGGTGTTGGAGAGGCTGCTGGTGAGGTAGGCGTGGCGGCCGTCTGGGGTGATCGCTACCCCATTTTGGCTAGCGGCCACGGGGATCGTGGTGGCGACGGTGTTGCTGATGGTGTCGATCACCGACAGGCCTCGGTAAGTGGTGACGTAGACGTGGCGACCGTCTGGGGTGACCGCGACCCCGTGTGGGTTGGAGCCGAGGGGGATGGTGGCGATGACGGTGTTGCTGATGGTGTCGATCACTGACAGGCCCTTGTATGTGGTGACGTAGACGTGGTGACCATCGGGGGTGATCGCCAGCGCCAATGGGGCTTGTCTGGGGGGCAGGTGAGGGATCGCAATGGGGATGGTGGTGGTGACGGTGTTGCTGCCGGTGTCGATCACCCACACGCCGTCGTTGCTGGTGACGTAGGCGTGGCGGCCGTCTGGGGTGACGGCCATCGCCCTGAGGTTAGAGCCGACAGCGATGGTGGGGATGGTGGTCCTGATGGGTGTTCGCGCAGCGAGGTTGGCCACCGTGAGCACGGTGACCACGGTGGCCAGGAACACAAGGGATGCGACGAGGACAAGCCCTGTGCGAAGTGGGTGAGCTAGCAGCGACGCGGGTGGTGGTAACGCCCGTCGCGTCGTTGTGGTGGCGTTGATTGGGTCTGGTGCGGGTGGCGCCATCGGCAGGTGTGTTTGAGCTGGCGGCTCACCGTTTTCTAGGTAGCTCGGGTCGGTGCCGTTCGTTGCGGCGGCGTCGGCCGTGGATCGGATGCGGCGGGCGATGCGGGGGTTTACGTAGCGGTCTAGTTGCGCGAGTTCGACCCACCGCCAGCGGTTTAGCTCGTCGCCGTCAAGGCGGAGGAGGCGGTGTTCGTCTGTGTCGAGGTCGCCGTAGTCGAACAGGAAGAAGATGGTGTCGCCTTGCTGTCCGTGTGGTTCCCAGTCCACGGAGACCAGCCGGTGGCGCAGTCGGTCGAATCCGAGTTCCTCGGCGACCTCGCGGCGGCAGGCGGCGGCGGGGGATTCCCCGCGCTCGACGTAGCCGCCCGGGATGTCCCAAGTGCCCTTATATCTCGGGTGGACCAGCAGCACGCGCCCCGCCGGGTCGAAGAACAACGCACCCGCGGCGACTCGCGGGGTAGCGAGCGTCCTGATCTGGTCGATCACGGCCCGGAGCCTACGACCGGGGAGCAGACGAGGCCGATCCTGCGTGCGAGCTGGCCTGGCGGCACGCTGCGCGGCAACGTGCGCGAGCGCGTCGCGATGGGGTCAGAGTTTCTTGGTTCCTGTCGCTCGTGGGAAAAGCAGTGGGCTAAGGGCGTGCGACCGATGCGGTACCGGCGCCCAGTTCTTGCTGTCTTCACGCCGGACAGCAAGCATATGACGAGTGCATCTGTCCTTGATCCGTTCCTCCATCAAGCACTGAGCGCCCGCTGAGGGGTGTGACGGGCGAGGCCACGGGACCCTGGCTCGGTGCCACCGACGGTGTCTATGTTGTTTGCGGTCGTTGCCGGTGGTGGGCACTGCGGGCGAACGGGCCGAGTAGCTCGTGGTGAACCTGCCTCCAGACCACACATGGCCAGCGCCGGCGGCACCACAGGCGGCGCCACGTGCAGCGGCAGTGAGGGCACCGGCCGGTAGGGGTAGGGGGTTGGTGATGCACCAGGACAAACCGCAGCGCGGCAATAACGCCAGGGTGATGCCCCGCCCGCTCTAGATCGGTGAGCGTGTCCCACACCGAGTCGACCAACTCACGGGCTCGGGGTCGGTTAGCCAGCCAAGCCACCGTCCGAGTGGACAGGTGCCGCGTCACAGTGAACCACCCCGGCTCTGGTGGAGACTCCGTCTCCAGCGGAGGATGCAGAGACGGCGCGGTCGAAAAGGCACCCTCATGAGGTGCAGGAGCGCGCGGCGGCGCTGGCGCGGGTGGACCCGTCGGGTCTTGGGATCTAGCCAAGAACCTGGGACGGGGCGTTGCTGATCCGTGTGTGTTCATGATCGCAAGCAATGCCTCCGTGGGCAAGGAGCAGCCGCAAAAGAGCCCCGTCGGTGACTCCGCGTCGGTGACCCCAGAACTCCTGACACGGTGGGGAAATTGGTGCGATGCCGTGCGGCCGATCTGGCGAACGCTTCGGCAGACGTCAGCAAAAGCGCTGGTCAATCGACCGCCGTTGGTGCTGGCACTCGCCAGATGCTGTCAGCTGCATTCCAACAATTAGACGCACCGCGTGCGGGTGGTCGTGGCCCCGGGCGATGGCGTCGGTGTAGAGCTTGGTTGCCCACGGGTTGGCCGTGCGGCTGTCCGGCGAAGTCGCAGACGGCGTCGCGCAGCTGTTTGTCGCCCGCCCAGCGGAGCTGACGACCTTGACTGTGCCGGGCTGGCGGGTCGAGGGTCCGGCGCCGGCCAAGCAGAACAGGGCCTCGGGGGTGGGGAACCGGGCACGGCAGTCACCGATCTCGGTCAGCAGGCGCGCGGCGCGCACCCGCCCGGAGCGGGGCAAGCTGGTGAAGATGTGTGCGTCGGCGTGCGCGTCGAGCTGCTCGGTCAAGACCGCGTCAGACCTCAACGGTTCCTACGCGTTTCAGATGGTCCCGCAGGGGCACGCACCGCTGCGGGGCGGACAACCTGAAGGCATGCTGCGCGGGCACCCCTTGACCGCCTGTTTACAAGATCGGGAACGGTCCGAGCGAGCACAGCCTCGATTCACGTGCCGGCACTAGATGATCTATTCCAAGGGGTCAGTCAGTGGTCGTAGGCGAGCAGTGACCGCTTGATGGGTTGGCCGGTGTGGTCGTTGTGCCAGATGGCGGTGGTCAGGGCGAGGATGCGTTGCAGGACGCGGACCAGCACACCGT
>DATAWX010000265.1:0-41215 GCA_036266995.1 Pseudonocardiaceae bacterium
GTAAGCCTCGTCGGTGTCTGTGATGAAGTTCAGGATTCCTAACAGCATGAGTCCGACTGGTTGGGTGAAGTCCAGGGTCCGGGCGGCTTCCTGCAAAACCGCGCTTGGTTCGCGAAGGTCAACCTGAATGTAATCGGTGGCGCCTTCTGGCGTGCTGGTGAGCAGGGCGCGCGCGTGGCTCATGATCAGGGGGTCATTGTCGACGTAGACGACGCGAGACTCCGGCGCGGTTGCCTGCGCGACTTCGTGAGTGTTGTTGGCTGTAGGCAGACCGGTTCCGATGTCGAGGAACTGGCGAATCCCCACATCGCCTACCAGATACCGGACAGCGCGGACCAGGAATCGCCGTTCGGCACGGACGGTATCGCGGAGGCTTGGGATGAGAGCAAGAATTTGCTCCGCGACTTCGCGATCGACCTCATAGTTGTCCTTCCCGCCCAACAAATAGTTCCAGAACCGAGCGGAGTGCACCACAGTAGTATCGATAAGCCAGGGATTTTTCTGGACCGGCGTGTATGAGCCATCCATTACGCTTTTCTCCACTCGATTTCTTGACTAGTCTGCGGACCTGAAGTCCGCGCCGTGTCCCGGATACGGTCTAAACATGCTGGAATGATGGTATTGCTGCGATGGGTAGCGTCCAGAGGGAGAATGGTTAACTTATTTGCGCAGCAGTGGATCTGCGCGGCGGTCGCCCACTAGGGGTTGTTGGTAGCTGCCACCGCTGCAGTCGTGCGTGTACATCCGACCAGTGGCGTTGGAGTCCAGGCACGCTGAGAGCCGGCGAACTCATAGCAAGGACAGCAGCGGCCGCCATGACTGTGCGCCCGACGCGACGGAACATCTCAGTTACTCCTTGTAGTTGTCTGACCTCATTCAGTCACCGCAGTTGATCACCCTACTCCGCCGGTACATGAGCGTGACGGCACCCTTAGCGGGTCCGAGGCCACCTGCGCCGTAGCGGTGGCGGGTACTGGAGGGCTGGCTACCGGCTCGGCTGGACACCAGCGAAACTGTGTGCTTCATCGACCCAAGACCGGTCAGGCCGTTGAACTCGCGACACCGCCGATGCTGGAGGCTCTGTCCTTCGGACAGCGAACCCAATCAGTGCGTCGGCCGCCTGGAGCGGTGTCGCTGTGGCCCTCGGAACGCAGCGATTGGGTAGCGTGGCTTAGCTCTCGCTGAGCATGCCGCTGAGGAACCTGATCGTCTCGAGAGGGGATTTGGCCTGGACGCACAAGTGATCCATGAGCATCAGGTAGTGCTGCACATCCTGGCTCTTATCCAGGTAGAGGGCGCTCGTCAGCTGTTCAAGGTAGACGATGTCCGGCAGGTCGGGTGCGGTGAATCGCAGGATCGTGAACGGGCCACCTACCGCCATGTGTGCACCTGAATAGATCGGTATCACCTGGAGCGTGATGTGGGGGAGTTCGGCCATCTCAATCAGATGTCGAATCTGCTCCTGTATCGCCGAACGCCCGTCGAGCCGCCATAGTGCACTTTCTTCGATCACGGCCCACAGGCTGGGCGCTCCGGGCCGTGTGAGGACTTCCTGACGTGTCATTCGTAGTGCGACCCGGTGCTCGATCTCAGCGGCGGAGGCGCTTGGGTGGCCGAGCTGGATGACGGCGCGCGCACTCTGCTGGGTCTGCAGCAGACCGGGTATGAGCTGGGGTTGATAGGTTCGGATGACAGAGCTGGCCTGTTCCAGGCCGAGGTACATCTCGAACCAGCTCGGCAGGATGTCACCGTATTGGTGCCACCAGCCGGGCACATTGGCCCGCCGGGCCAGCGTGAGGAACGAGCTCCGCTCCCGTTCGTCGGTAATACCGTAGAGGGTGAGCAGATCTGCGACGTCGCGCTCCTTGAACCCGACCCGGCCGAGCTCCATGCGACTGATCTTGGCATGGGACGCCCGGATCGCATGACCGGCCACTCCGGCAGTGATTCCGCTCGCTTCGCGAAGCTGGCGCAGCTGATTGCCCAGCACGATGCGCAGCGCGGTCGGCCCCTGTGATCGTACCGGAGCGTGACCGACAGTCGGATCCTGACTCGATCGAGCTGCCCGCACCGTTCCTCCTACGAGGGGAAGTATCAACGAGGTCTGATCATAGACAGCAAACCAGACCAACCGAAACTCCGGCGAGCCGCTCTCCATCCGGAAGGAGGGATCACCTGGTCATCTCGTCGAGCTCACCCTCCTTGACAACGCGGAGGAACGCGGCCATCGCGGCATGCGGGTAGAGCAGAGTGGGGCCGTTCGGGTGCCGGGAGTTACGCACGGCAATCCTTCCACCTGTCAGCTTCGCCAACTCCACACAGTCCCCGCTAGGATTGCTGTGCCTGCTCTTTTTCCAGGTGGCTTTCAGAAGCAGCGTGGCCAGCATGCCGTTGGCACTCTGTGGCATCTCCCTCCTTTCCCATAGGCTCCCGAGCATCCACCAGAGCGGTCAAATCGCCCAAAACGACGGAAGCATGAGAGACTACACGCAATTCTAATACGTTCTTGCATCGGTACGCGACGTCCATACGGAGATTGCAGTGGCGATCTCCAATCAAGATCATGCCGTTCCATGCCGTGAGACGTCTGTAAGGCATGCGAACGCTGACCACCACCGAGCGCTGTCCAGGCAGGTCAGACGTACCGATGGCGACCAGGAGCGTGAAGTAGCGTCGGCCGGCGGGTCGTCACGTCGACCCGAAAAACTTGCTGATCGCCGCAGCGCTAGGACCGCACAGGTCCAGGGCGAGGCACGTCCCCGGGGCTTTCCTGGTTCTCACCTGGGCACGCCGCAACTGATTAACCGGACTGTTTGATCACTTCGCGGAATCCAACATAATCGAGCTCTACGGCGGGTTTCCACTGAATCCCACTCATACCGGGTTCGTCATTTATCCGCGTGTCTGGCGGCCCGCTGCGGGCTGAAAACCGCGCCACACCGGCACCAGCATCAACCGTGGTTATTTTCGGGTCAGGACCTCGGTGACTTCCGGTGTCGACATGCCCGCCTAACTCAGCTGCGACGAAACCGTGCGGGTTGCCCACCGCATCTGCTGGTACGACGGATCCGCGCCTGTCCAACTCTCGGAGCTGTGAGTCCAGGTAGGTCGTCAAGTGGGTGCGGTACTCGCGCTCAAAGGTGCGCAGTTCGTCGATCTTCTTTTCCAGAAGGTTCTTTTCGTGACTGATAGAACCGATGATTTCGGTGTGCTTGCGTGTGGCATCGCGCTCCAGCGACGCAGCCTTCTCCTGGGACTGTCGCTCCAGAGTCCCGGCTTTGGTGCGGGCGTCTTTGAGCATGGTCTCGGCCCGGTTTCTGGCCTCGTTGATCATACCGTCGGCTTTGGCTCTTGCCTCGGAGAGTAGCTGCTCGGAGGTGATGTGGGCGTTGCGCAGCATCCCGTCCGCTTGGGCCTTGGCCTCGCTGGTCAACTGGTCGGCTATCTGTTGGGCCAGGCCCAGCACCTTGGCCGCTTGGTCGTGGTGATCACCACCTGACGAGGTCTGCGTCCTCATCGGCGGCGGGACCAGGGCGACGGCCCCTGGCGGCTCCAGCGGGCGTCGGTCACGACCGGTCCCAGCTAGTGCTGCGCTCCGCTGCTGATCGAGCCGCTCGACCCGGCTGCGGAGATCATTGTTCTCCTGAATCAACCGGGCCAGTTCGGCCTCAACGAGGTCGAGGAAGGCGTCCACCTCCTCCTCGTGGTAACCCCGCTTGCCGATCGGCGGCTTACTGAACGCGACGTTGTGAACGTCGGTGGGACGCAACGGCATCAGATCACCTCACGCACTCGTGGTGCACTTGAGCTGAGGGTCGCGGCTTGGCGCTGCCATCGCAGCGAGGAGGCGGGCAGCGCGAATCCCGGCCCGGCCGGGCGGCGGAAACCGGATCGTCATCGGCCGTTGCTCAGCTAAGGGAATCTGCAAAGCGGGCGGCGCGGGGTACGCGCTGGCGGGAGCGTCGGGGTGCCGGGGGTGAGCCAGACGAAGTAATGCCCGCAGCGCGCACTGTGGCGGCCCTTCATATGTCCACACCACGACCGTGGGGGCGAACAGGTCGATCCGACCGTGTCGGGGTGCCGGGACCCTGGCCGTGGTGATTTGGTCGACACGCCGGATGGTGATGAGATCGACGAAGTCCTCCCACTGGTAGGAGGCGACCAGAGCGAACGGCGCAGCTTTGGGTCCACAGCAGTGCAGGACGAACCCATCAGTGACTACGTCGACCAGCAGCCGCGCTACCGCCGACGGTAAGCACGCTTCGTCGCTGGAGCCCAGAGTGGATAACGCAGGCGGCTTCACGGACCTACCACCGTTCGACCTGCTCGCATAGCGGCGATCCCACCCAGCCACCCGCCGATGGCGTGCCTGACCCGGGATGGTCGTAGTCGCGTTAGCCTCTGGAACCTCACGATGCAGCCGCCCTGCTCTGGGTGGTTCAATCAGCACTTCGCTGCCTATGATTACCGTGGCAGACGTTGCATTGGGGTGCAAGAGCGAGTACGTGACGTGCAATTCCCTTCCGGGCATCATGTACCGATGCAAGAACGTTCACGATGGAGTAGGCCAGACTGAAAGGACGAAGGGACTTTTCCGGCGATACACCCGCCTAGGGGCGCCGCGATACCTATTGCTGATCTGAAGTGATCCAGCGTGCAAGTGGGAGCAGAAGGAAGGAAAACACAACTGCTCGTGCTCGCCGAACGCACCGGGCTGCGAATCCACGAGGTGCCCGTCGACTGGATCGACGACACGGACAGCCGCGTTGACCTCGCCGCCACCGCGCTGGCCGACCTACACGGCATCGCCAGACTCGGCCGCGCGCTGGCCACCAGAGCTTTGCCGCTGGCGGCCCTGCGTACCCAGCTCGGCCGGCCACCCGCACCGTTAAAACCGTTGGACGAGCCGGGCACCGTCGATACCTCTGCTATAGCCGCCGGGCTTGCACATCCACGAGACTTCCTAGCGACCCCGACCACCCCTGTGTCGATACCACCCTAGGTAACCTCGCCAGCTGGTTGCGAGATGCCGTCAGCATGGGTGAAGGGAGGCTCACCATCGCCAAGCTGATCTACTCGGTGATCACGTCGCTCGACGGCTACACAGCGGACGCGGACGGCAACTTCGACTGGGCTGTGCCGGACGAGGAGGTGCACCCCTTCGTCAACGACCTCGAGCGGCCGATCGGCACCTACCTCTACGGGCGCCGGATGTACGAGGTGATGGTCGGCTGGGAGACCGCGCACACCGGCGCCGACCAGCCGGCCCTGATGCAGGACTTCGCGGCGATATGGCAGGCAGCCGACAAGATCGTGTACTCCACGACGCTGGAGACGGTATCCAGTGCCAGGACGCGGATCGAGCATGACTTCGACCCTGAAGCGATCCGGCAGATGAAAGTGTCAGCGACACGTGACATCTCCGTGGGCGGTCCCGACCTTGCCGCGCAGGCGATCAAGGCAGGGTTGGTCGACGAGTGTCACCTGTTCGTCGTGCCCATCGTGGTGGGCGCCGGCACACAGTCCTTGCCCAACGATGTCCGCCTGAAGCTCGAACTGCTGGACGAACGCCGCTTCGGCAACGGCATGGTTCACCTCCACTACCGCACCAGTGCGTGAGAGCGTTGCTCAGTTCGTCGCAGGGTCGAGGACGGCTAACTTTCGCTGCGTGCTTGGCCTCGCGCTGCAGCTGCCGACGCGTGCGCCCGCTGTCCGCCTCGGCTCCTCGGGTGGCTCGCTTGAGTGCGACCTCCCGACCGCCGTGCTCTTCGACGGCACGCCGGACCTCACCCATTCCCCCGGAACCGGCTATCTCTTTCAGCCGGTATCGGCCAGCGATCAACTCGCCAGTACGCACGCCCCTCCGTCGCCACCATCGTCACAACAGCGCTGTGGCCGGTCACCCACGGACCGTACGGCACTGATAGCAGGCAGAGTGTGCGTGGCTACCCTCCGGCCATGGCTTCACCACCAAGCGCTGCGATCTTGGTCCGGCTCTCTCCAGCTGATAGTGGCGAGATTCTCACGCTGCAGCGCGCGGCCTACGTCTCCGAAGCGCAGGCGCATGGCGACCTGGAACTGCCACCGTTGGTGCAGTCGCTGGAGGAACTCGCAGCGGAACTGGCCGACCCTCAGGTGCTGGCTCTCGGGCTGCGGGAGGGCGCTCGCCTGCTGCGCCATGCGGAGGAACAAGTTTCCGCACGGGTACACCGGCTGCGGCTGTTCACCGATGAGCACAGCCTCGCGAACCAGCGCCTCTACCAGCGGCACGGCTACCTCGAGGACGCTCGGACGGCCGCCGGTCACTACCAGCTCGTGCACATGATCAAAGTCTTGCCGCGCGGCCACGCCAGCGGGCCCTACGGCGACCTCACCCGGTCGACCGGTTCACCCTGACTCCCCCCGGGGCTAGCGCTGCGTCCTCCGGCCGGACTTTCGGCGCAGTGGCCCTGTACCACGGCGGGGTCGGCCCGGGTGATGGTGAGCAGGTCAGGCGGGGGGTGGTCGAGTTGCAGGGTGACGTGGGTGATCGCGTAGTCGCGGGCGAGCAGGGCCTGCAGGTCCGTGCGGACCGCGTGGCAGTCCCGGCCGGGTTGGACGAGCACGTGCGCTGACAGTGCCGGCTGGCCGGAGGTTATCTGCCAGACGTGCAGGTCGTGGACCTCGACGACGTCGGGGTGCGCGGCGAGCCGGCTGCCCAGTGCGCGGGTGTCGATGCCGGTGGGCGCAGCCTCGAGGAAGATCCGGCCGGAGTCGCGCACCAACCCCACCCCGGCGCGGGTCATCAGGGCAACCACGATCAAGGTGGCGATGGCGTCGGCGCGGGCGAACCCGGTGCTCACCACGATGACGCCGGCGATCGCGGTGGCGATGAATCCGTAAAGGTCGGTCAGCAGGTGTTGGAAGGCGCCCTCGATGTTGAGGCTGGACCGGTTGGCCTTGGACAGGCACCAGGTCGCCACGAGGTTCACCACCACACCGACCAGCGCGGTGACCACGACCAGGGCACCGGCAACCGGTGTCGGGACGATGAGCCGGCGGATCGCCTCGTAGGCCAGCCAGGCGGCGAGCAGGAGCAGGGTCAGTCCGTTGGCCTGGGCGGAGAGGATCTCCACTCGCTTGAGCCCGTAGGTGTATCCACCCCGGGGCGGGCGCGCCGCCAGGCGCATCGCCACTATCGCGAGGATGATCGCGCCGGCGTCGGTGAGCATGTGCGCAGCGTCGGACAGCAACGCCAGTGACTGCGCAACCAGGCCGACGACAACCTCACCGGCCATGAACACGACGATCATAATGAGCGTGATGCTCAACCATCGTCGGTCGGTGTCCTGGCCGACTCCGTGCCCATGCGCGTGCCCCGCAGCGTCGCTCACGGCCGTGATCCTAACGACTCATTGCTACATGTGCATACTTTAACGCAAGCGGACTCACCATCGGTCCGCATGGACGACCTCGGCCAGCGACAAGCGGTGCCGCCAGCCGTGCCGCTCCAGGTCGGGTGTGTCCTGCAGGGTGGCGACCGGGCCCAGACACAACCAGGCCACCGGGCGGATCTGGGTGGGGATGCCGAGCAGATCCCGCAGGAACTGCTCGCGGTAGAAGCTGACCCAGCCCACACCCAGGCCCTCTGCGGTCGCTGCCAACCACAGATTCTGGATGGCCAGACACACCGAGTACAGGCCGGTATCGGCGATGACGTGGCGCCCGAGCACCGCAGGCGCGCCGCGTTGCGGATCGTAGGTGACCACGACACCCACGCTTGACTCCAGCACCCCCTCGATCTTGATCCGGGCGAAGGTACTGGCCTGCTGCTCGTCGAGTTGGCTTGCGAAGATCTCACCTTCGGTCTGAACGTGATCACGGAATGCGACGCGGGTGGCCATGTCGCGGATGAGGACGAAGTCCCAGGGCTGGCTGAGGCCGACGCTGGGCGCGGCATGTGCGGCACCCAGGATCCGGTTCAGGACCTCGGTCGGCACCGGGGCGCCAGTGAACTCGCCGCGCACATCACGCCGACGGTGCACGACGTCATAAAAGCCGGCCACTGTCATCCTCGTCTAGCGGTATGTTCCGGTGCTCTCGTCGCTGCCGTACTTCCACGTGCATCTCGACCGGAGTTCGCTCCAGTACGGCATCGACGAGCGTCGCCAGGAACGTCGCCGCCGTCAGATCATCTGGTACGGCGTCGTGACGAAGACGGACGTCGGCAGTGGGATCGACGTCGCTCCACTCCGCGACGAGCAGGCGGGTCGCGTCGTAGACGTCGGCTTCCGCTTTGAGCTTTCGCATCATGTCTATCGCCCGCTCTACCGTGCCGGGCTCGGTCAGCGCGGTCGACCGCAGGACGAACAGGAATCCCATCGCCACCAGCGGGTAGCGACCCCGGAGGTTCTTGGCGTCGCCGTAGGCCTCTTCGAACCGGTTGGCGAGGTTCTTGCGGAAGGACGCGACCATCGTCTTCGTCGAGACCAGCAACTCCGCCCCGCGCGACCACTGTGCGATCAACACGTCGACCTGTTTGACATATGCGCGCCCAAGAATGCGGGCGTCGGACGGGGCGACTGCCCGGTTACGCGCGAGACAGTCCTGCGCGACGCCGCGAATTGCGGTGGGTAATGACTTGACGAAGAGGTCGACCTCCCGTGGCAAGATTCTCGGTGCGGTCAGCCGCGGCCAGACCTCATCTGGTCCGAAGCCGGCGCGCCGGAGTTCGTGGGCCACCCACGCATCGGTCGCCTTGGCCAGCCGGCCGGACTGCGAGCCGGCGCCTTCGCCGATGGGGACCCCCAGCATGGCCTCCAGCAGCTGGTAGTCCGGGAAGTACTGCATGCCCCCCGGCGAAATGAGCACCCAGGGATTCGTTTCCGGACGTTCGGCGACGAGCGGCTCTAGCAACGCGTAGAGATCATCAGGTGCGGAGGAGGGCACGGCTGGCACCTCCTCGTGCGGCGCGTCGCGCGGTCAGCTCGGCATGCGCGTCGCGCAGCGAAGTCACCTCCGACACGGCGATGCCGAGTGCACCGACGAGCAGGATGTCGTCCACGAGCCGCACCGCCTCGGTCAGCCCCCCGGGCCTGCTCAACCAAGCGGTGACCTGGGGGCGGATCGCAGCCAACGCGGTCCGGGCGCCGCGCAGGACATCCGGCTCGGGAACCGCCAGCCGGTCAGCCTCCTTCGGCTCCAGCTTGAGCATGCCGCCACCGTAGGCACGGCCGACCGTCTCAGCGCTCAGCAAGGTCATCGAGGTCAGCGTGCCCAGCGGCAGCAGGTCGATCCCGAGCTCGCGCAGTTCAGGCCGTAGGTACACGCCGTGCACCGAGTTGAGGTGGTGAGTCCCCGCATGGTTGGCGCACAGTCGCGGGCTGTCCGCGTTCATGTAGGTCAACAACACATCGCAGGGCGCCACGAGTGGCACCCGCCACCAGGGTGAGCGAACCCGGCATTTGTAGGCGGTGTGCACCCCGAGTCGCTCGCCGGCCTGGATGTAGCGCCGCGCTGCTCGTGAGGGCTGACGTGGCGGCCGGAACAGCAAGGTCGACGACCCGGTGCTGGTCAGCTGCTGGTGGGCGGTGGCCGTGAAGGTCAGACTTCGCAGGTGGCGCGACCCGGGCGGGGACAGCGGCAGCAGTTCGTCGCTGCGCAGCCCGAGTTCGCGAGCGCGGTCTGCGGGCAGGGCGAAGTACTTGTTGTTGCCGGTGACCATGCCCAGGGTGGTCTCACCCCACGATTGCAGTGTGGTGAAATACCCGCTTTGTTCGACGGCCACGTGCGTTTCCAGCGCCGCGGTGGACAGCAGGGATCGCGTCCACTTGCCCTCGACCGGGTCCGGTTTCCAGGTCCGGATCAGCGGCGCCGCTCCCGCCAGGTCCGCAGCGCAGCGGAGCTGCTGGAGCTCGCAATGGTCGGCTGGCCCTTGACCATAACCATCGGCGAGCAGCAGAACGACTTCCTCCTGCACCAGCGGGAAGACCCGCTCGGTGAACAGCGCCAGGCGGATCCGCGCGAATCGTTGCATGAGGAACCTGCGCACCTCGGCGGCGTAGTTCACTGATAGCAGCTCGGCGGGAAGCACGAGTCCCAGCCGGCCACCGGGTTTCAGGAACAGCGCGCTGTGCACGGTGAACGCCGCCCACGACGACGCCAGCCGGGTCAGGCACACGCCGGCTCGCAGCGCCGCCTCGCGGCTGCGGGACCGGGCTTCTCCCGCGAAGTCCTGATACCGGACATACGGCGGGTTGCCGATGACCGCGTCGTAGCGTGCGATCGGCGGGACGAGGAAGAAGTCCCCCGCGAGCACCCGCGCTTGATAGCCGGCGGATCGGGCGAACGCCTCCGCCTGCCGGGCGCTGTCCCGGTGTAATTCGACCCCGTGTAATTCCATGCCGCCGCGGTTCTGGCCCGTCACCGCGGCCAGCGCGTCGAGCCGCTCGCCGGCTGCGAGCAGGAACGCGGCCTGCCCACATGACGGCTCCAGCACCTCATCCGAAGCCGACCGGATCGCCCAGTCCGCCACGTACCGGCACAGCTCGGGCGGCGTGAAGAAAGCTCCTCGCGCCTTTCGCGCCTGCGCGGTGTCGGAGGTGAGCTGGAGTGTCACCCGGCGGAGTCTGCCTTACCGCCCCGACAACCTCGGGGACGCTCGCCGCCTGGCCGGCGGTGGACACTGAACCCTCGCCGTGCTGGTATTCGCAGCGTGGAAGCGATCAGCAGGCCGGTGGAGAACGTCGATGTCGTCGTGATCGGGATGGGCCCGGGCGGTGAGGACGCTGCGACCAAGCTGGCCAAGGCTGGACTCACCGTGATCGGAGTCGAGGCGCGCCTGGTCGGCGGTGAGTGCCCGTACTTCGCGTGCGTGCCGACGAAGATGATGATCCGCGCCGCGGACGCGCTGGGTGAAGCCCGCCGTGTCGAGGAGTTGGCCGGTTCAGCGCGGGTGCGCGCCGACTGGGCGCCGGTCGCTGCGCGCATCCGGGCCGAGGCCACCGACGACTGGGATGACACGATCGCCGTCGAACGGTTCGAGAAGACCGGCGGCCGGCTCGTCCGTGGCCGAGCAACGGTGACCGCGCCCGGCGAGGTCACCGTGTCGACCTTGGCCGGCGACCGGGTTTTCCGCGCCGGTCGAGGGATCCTGCTCAATCCCGGTACCGAGCCGGCCATCCCGCCGATCGACGGCCTGGCCGCCACGCCCTACTGGACCAACCGGGAAGCGGTCGCGGTGGTGCACGTGCCGGAGTCGCTGATCGTGCTGGGCGGCGGCCCGGTGGGTTGCGAATTCGCGCAGGTCTTCGCCCGGTTCGGGGCGCAGGTCACGGTGCTGGAGGTCGCATCACAGCTGTTGCCCGGCGACGAGCCCGAGGCCGGGGAGTTGCTCGCCGGAACCTTCGCCGCCGAGGGAATCGACGTCCGCGCCGGGGTCTCGGCAGCACACGTGGGTTACCCGAACGGTCAGTTCGCCGTGGCGCTGCCGGGAGGTGACGTGCTGGGCGCGCAACGGCTGCTGGTGGCGACGGGTCGGCGTACCGATCTGGCTGCGTTGGGCGTCGGCGCGGCCGGGCTTGACGAGCACGCCGGCACGATCGACGTCGACGACCGGATGCGTGCCGCAGACCGGCTCTGGGCGATCGGGGACGTCACCGGCAAGGGTGCGTTCACTCACATGTCGATGTACCAGGCGCGGATCGCCGCCGCTGACATCCTCGGCGGGGACGGCGAGACCGCTGACTACCGCGCGGTCCCCCGGGTCACCTTCACCGATCCCGAGGTCGGCGCCGTGGGCCTGACCGAGGCCACCGCCCGCCGCGACGGCCTGCGGGTGCGCACCGGGCTGATCCGTGTCCCCTCAACCACGCGCGGGTGGATCCACAAGACCGGTAACGACGGGTTCATCAAGCTGGTCGAGGACACCGATCGGGGCGTTCTCGTCGGCGCCACCTCGGCCGGGCCTGTGGGTGGGGAAGTGCTCGGCGCGCTCGCCGTTGCCGTGCACGCCGAGGTGCCCACCGAGCACCTCCGGCGGATGATCTACGCCTACCCGACTTTTCATCGCGGCATCGAGGACGCGTTGCGCGCCCTCACCGACTGATCACCCCTCGTCATCGGATCGTCGTCGCGAGTGCGGAAAGTCCGTACGGCGCCGCGTCTGAGGCGGGGGCGGCTGATCGGCGCCGTACGGACTTCCCGGGGGACTCACCTGGCGCCCGTGGACATCGCCACTTGAGCCCGCGAGAGTTGCGCCCGATCAGCGCGACCCACGATCTCCGGGTACGCCACAGGCTACCGTTATCAAACCGTGATCGTGTGCGCGCCACACTGATCGCTAGCCTAAATCACCCGTGCCGCACCTGAGTCACTACTCAGCGTGCTGGATCTGGCTTCTATTCAGGGGTCTGAACAGCGCGAAGCTCATATCGATCCTTATAGGTTAACGTTCGGTGAGTGTGGCGGCGTGGCCGGGCCACGTGAGAGGAGCCCAAAATATGCCCGATGATCGCAGCGGCTCGCAGCCGCTGACTCCGTGGCAGGCGTGGCTGTCGATGTTCGGCATCCGGGCGCCGCTGTCCGGCGACGTGTCCGAGAACATCGCGCCCTCGATCGGTGGCCAACTCGGCCTGCTCAATATCAACGCCACGCGCTCCGGTGACCCCGAACTGGAGCAGCGCATCATCACCCAGGTGGCGAGCTACGGCCGTCAGCTCGGTTGGCTCCTCGAGGCGGTCGACGTGCTAGCCCGGCGGCAGTCTCGACGTGGCCTCGGCGAGGCGGACCTCCACGCGCTGGACCAGGTTCACACACTCGCCGAGCAGGTCACGGCACTGAAGGAACAGGCAGCTCTCGACCACATCGACCGCATCGTCGCCGACGTCCAAGCCCTCACCCGCGACCCGCAAGCCAACGCCGAAGCCATCCGCCGAGTCCGCCAGGCTCTCCCCGACCCCCGACCGAGCCTGCATTAGGTTCCACTTGGCGGCTCACGACCTCGTGAGACGTGCAATAGGTTCCACTTGGCGGTTGATCCGGGAGGAGGCTGTGTGACGGCAGGGCTGAACGGGCGGATCGCCGAGGAGCTGGGGGTGGCTGGGTGGCGGGTGGGGGCGGCTGTCGGGCTGCTTGATGGCGGGGCCACGGTGCCGTTCGTCGCCCGGTATCGCAAGGAAGCCACCGGGGGGCTGGACGACGCGCAACTGCGCACCCTGCAGGAGCGGCTGGACTACCTGCGCGAGCTCGAGGAGCGCCGCACGGCGATCCTCAACTCGATCCGTGAGCAGGGCAAGCTCGACGACGCGCTTGAGGCCAAGATCATGGCGGTCGACTCCAAGGCCCGGTTGGAGGACCTCTACCTGCCGTATAAGCCCAAGCGCCGGACCAAGGCGCAGATCGCTCGGGAAGCTGGGCTGGAGCCGCTGGCCGAGGGGCTGCTCACCGATCCGGCCCGGGATCCGCAGACCGCCGCCGCGCAGTACGTCGATCCCGAGGCAGGGGTGCCCGATGCGACCGCGGCGCTGGACGGAGCCCGCGCCATCCTGGTGGAGCGCTTCGCCGAGGATGCCGACCTCATCGGGTCCCTGCGCGAACAGATGTGGTCGCGGGGCCGGATGGTCGCCCGGGTGCGCGACGGCCAGCAGGAGGCTGGCGCGAAGTTCGCTGACTACTTCGAGTTCTCCGAGCGCTTCACGAAGCTGCCCTCGCATCGCATCCTGGCGCTGTTCCGGGGCGAGAAGGAAGGCGTGCTGGATATCTCCCCTGAGCCCGAGTCCGCGCCCGATGTCCCCGAGGTGCCGGGGCCCAGCCGCTACGAGCAGGCCATCGCCGCGGCCTTCGGCGTCGACGATCGGGGTCGCCCGGCCGACCGTTGGCTCGCCGACACCGTGCGGTGGGCCTGGCGCACCCGGATCCTGCTGCACCTGGGCATCGACCTGCGGATGCGGCTGCGCCAAGCGGCCGAGCACGAGGCGGTGCGGGTCTTCGCCACCAACCTGCGGGACCTGCTGCTCGCCGCACCCGCGGGTGCTCGGCCGACCATGGGCCTGGACCCCGGATACCGCACCGGCGTCAAGGCTGCCGTCATCGACACCACCGGCAAGGTGGTGGCCACCGCGACCATCTACCCGCACGTACCGCAACGCCGCTGGGACGAGGCGCTGGCCGTGCTGGCGCGCCTGGCCACTGAGCACCGGGTCGAACTGATCGCGATCGGCAACGGCACCGCGTCGCGGGAGACCGACAAGCTCGCCGCCGAGCTGGTCAAGCAACTCGGTGTCACCAAGGCTGTGGTGTCGGAGGCGGGCGCCTCGGTGTACTCCGCCTCGGCCTACGCCTCCCAGGAACTGCCCGAGCTCGACGTGTCACTGCGCGGCGCGGTGTCGATCGCGCGCCGGCTGCAGGACCCGCTGGCCGAACTCGTCAAGATCGACCCCAAGTCGATCGGTGTCGGCCAGTACCAGCATGATCTGCCCGAGGCGGCGCTGTCACGCTCGCTGGACGCCGTGGTGGAGGACTGCGTCAACGCCGTCGGCGTCGACGTCAACACGGCGTCCGCGCCGCTGCTGCGGCGAGTATCCGGCATCACCGGCGGGCTCGCCGAGAACATCGTGACCCACCGTGACGCGCACGGCCCGTTCCGCACCCGGCGGGCGCTGACCAGTGTGCCGCGGCTGGGCCCCAAGGCGTTCGAGCAGTGCGCCGGCTTCCTGCGCATCCCCGCCGGCGACGACCCGCTGGACCGCTCGGCTGTGCACCCCGAGTCCTACCCCGTGGTGCGCCGCATCCTCACCGCCGCCGGCACCGACATCACCACGTTGATCGGCAACACCACGGTGCTGCGGTCGTTGCGGCCGGCCGACTTCGTGGACGGCACGGTGGGCTTGCCCACCGTCAGCGACATCCTCGCCGAGTTGGAGAAGCCGGGCCGGGACCCCCGACCGGCTTTCGCCACCGCCACCTTCGCCGAGGGTGTCGACAAGATCGCCGACCTGAAGTCGGGCATGGTGCTCGAAGGAATGGTCACCAACGTCGCCGCCTTCGGGGCTTTCGTTGATGTCGGCGTGCATCAGGACGGCCTGGTGCACGTCTCGGCGATGTCCAAGACCTTCGTCAAGGATCCGCGCGACGTGGTGAAGCCGGGCGACGTCGTGCGGGTGAAGGTGCTCGACGTGGACGTGCCGCGCAACCGCATCGCGCTCACCCTGCGGCTCGATGACCCCGCCGAGCCCACGCCGCCCGCCGGCAGTTCGCGCCAAACCGCCGCGAAGCCGCCAGCCGCCGCACCCCGCAAAGCCGCCACCAAGCGGCCGCCGGCTCCCAGCAAACCTGCCGCTGGCGGCGCGCTCGCCGACGCACTACGCCGTGCCGGCTACGACGAGCACCGCTGAGCGCTCAGCCCCTTAGCTCACCGGCGACCCGCTGGATCAGGGTCACGGGATCTGGGCCAGCGGCCTCGCGAGCCAACTCGAACGCCCTCGCATGCGCTGCGATCTCCTGCGGGTCCGTGGAACGCCGGGACCGCGCTGTTCGGCGTTCTTGGGGAATGGTTGGGGTGACTGCACCGGCTGCCGGAATTGTCTGGGTCGGCTGGGACTGCGCTGGGAACCAGGTCAGCAGTGCAGCGAACGCCGATCGGACCGGTTCGGCGGGTGTTGACCGAACCCGTCGGACCGGTCCGAACCGACGCTCAGGTTGGCGACACCGGGCCCATGACGGCGAACACGGCACCGTTGAGGTCGGTCAGGAAGGCCATCCGGCCGTACGGCGTGTCGTGCGGACCGGCGAGCGTGGAGCCGCCCCCGGCGGTTGCCGCCGCGACTGCCGCATCGGCGTCGGCGACCGAGAAGTACGCGACCCAGTGCGCCGGCGTGCCGGCCGGGGCGCCCATCATCCCGCCCATGCCGCCGAGCGGGTCACCATCGAGATGGATGGTGGTGTAGTCGCCCGGAGCGCCCTCCACCGGCTGGTAGCGGTAGCCGAAGACGTTGGCGTAGAACTGCCGGGCGGCGTCCGGATCCGGCTGGCGAGAGTCGCTCCACACCAGCGCGCCGGGCTCGTTGTAGACCTGGATGCCGATCGAGGCGCCGGCCTGCCACACGTCGAACACCGCGCCCGCGGGGTCGAGCGCGATGCACATCCGGCCGGCGCTCGGTACGTCCATCGGCTCAGCGAGCAGTGTGCCGCCGTTCGCCGTGATCGACTTGGCGGTGCCGTCCACGTCGTCGCTGGCCAGGTACGTCGTCCACGCGGCCGGCTGACCCTCGGTCATCACCGGGGCGATGGCGGCGGCCGCGCGGCCGTCAACCTGGCAGATCTGGTAATGGCCGAAGTCTGGTCCGAGGTCGAGGAACGACCAGCCGAACACGGCGCCATAGAACTTCTTCGCGGCGTCGAGGTCGGGGGCGGAGAGATCGATCCAGCACGGCGTGCCAGCGGGCCACGGCTCTGATCGAGTGGGCATCGTCAGGTCCTTTCGTAAGGCGGTTCAATCCGACGACTGCATGTCTACATCTCCACCCTGACAACTACCGGGCGGCGACTACCAGGTCTGCCAGACGTCCAGGTTGTAAAACTTCGGTGGGCCATCACACAGCTTGCCCATGGCAGCGGAGAACTCGCTGGTCTCCGGTCGGTTGGAGTTCTCCATCGCTGCTTCGTAGGAGTCGAACTCGATGATCGTGAGGTAGTAGCCAGGGCGGTCCCGGTCGGCGGTGGCGATCAACCGCCGCACGGTGCTGCCGTCCTCCATCTGGGGCTGTCTCTCGTCGATGAGGTCCTGGACCTCGTCGATGCGCGATGTCTTGAACTCGACGATCTGAACGAACCCGGCCATGGCGGCCTCCTGCCTGTCGTTGATGCTTCGGGCGGTCGCCGAAGCCCCCAGCAGAGTCGCCCCGCGGGTACAGCGGTGCAAGCGGCCAAACCGGGGGACCGCGCACCGTAGAGGTCCTCCACACTGTCAGCCATGAGAGCCGTCACCGCCGTCGTCGTGCTGGCCACTGTGGCCGGTTGCTCGGCCCCCCGGGTGGCACCGGTGCCACCACCGATGAGCAGCCCCCGCCCGCCGGGAGCGGCTCCGCCGGTCGTGGTTGGGCCCGCCGACTGGCCGACCTACCACCACGACAACGCTCGCACCGGTGTCGCCGGTCAGCTCGCCCCACTGGGCACCCTTCGCCCAGCGTGGCAAGCGAAGCTCGACGGTGCGGTGTACGGCCAGCCGCTGGTGATCGGCGACCGGGTGATCGCGGCGACCGAGCACAACACGGTCTACGCGCTGAACGCCGCGGATGGCCACGTGTTGTGGTCGGCGTCGTTGGGCATGCCGGTGAACGGCTCGGACCTGCCCTGCGGCAACATCGACCCGCTGGGGATCACCGGCACACCAGCCTACGACCAGGCCACCGGGCTGATCTTCGTCGTGGCCGAAACCGAAGGCGGCCGGCACACCCTGGCCGGCGTGGATCTGGCCAGTGGCGCGGTCACGCTGCGCCGCGCCCTGCCCCCGCCGAACGGCGACGAGATCGCCCACCAGCAACGCTCCGCGCTGACGGTGCTCGACGGCTGGGTGTTCGTCGCCTACGGCGGCCTGTACGGCGACTGCGGCAACTACATCGGATCGGTGGTCGCGGCACCGACCACCGGCACCGGGGCGCTGCGCAGCTATGCCGTGCCGACCCCCCGGGAAGGCGGAATCTGGGCACCGGGCGGTGCCGCCGTCGGCAACGGACAGTTGTTCTACGCGGTGGGCAACGGCGAGTCCACCCAGGACTACGACCACAGCGACTCGGTGCTGGCGCTGACCCCGCAGCTGACCCTGGCGGACAGCTTCAGCCCCGCGCAGTGGATGGCCGACAACGCAGCCGACCTCGACCTCGGGTCGATGAGCCCGGCAGTGCTCGGCGATCGGGTGCTCACCGTCGGCAAGCGCGGCGTCGGTTACCTGCTCGACGCCGCCCGGCTCGGCGGTATCGGCGGCCAGCTCACCAGGACCCCGGTCTGCCAAGCGTTCGGCGGCCCCTCGGTGACCGGCTCAACGGTGTACATCCCCTGCACCGACAGCACCCGCGCGGTGGACCTGGACCCGGGCGGTGGGTTGCGAGTGCGGTGGACCGCGTCGGTACCAGCGGACGGGTCCCCGGTCGTCGGTGGCGGCGCGGTCTGGGTGACCGACACCGACCACGGCATCCTCTACGCCCTGGACCCGGCCACCGGCACCCCTCGCCAGCAGATTCAGGTAGGCGACCTCCCCCACTTCGCCTCCCCAACCCTCGCGGGCACCCACGCCTACCTAGGCACCACCACCGGCGTCACCGCGATCTCCATCCGCTGAATGCAGGTCGGGACGTGGGTCGGGACGGGGGGTGGCGGCGTCGAGGAAGCGGAGGAGCTCTACGGGGAAGGGGAGGACGAGGGTGGAGTTCTTCTCTGAGGCGACCTGGACGACGGTTTCCAGCAGGCGCAGTTGCAGGGCGGCGGGGGTGTCGGCCATCGCGGCGGCGGCTTGGGCCAGTTTCTCCGACGCTTGCAGCTCACCTTCGGCGCTGATCACCCGGGCGCGCCGTTCCCGCTCGGCTTCGGCCTGGCGCGACATCGACCGCTTCATCGACTCCGGCAGCGCGACGTCCTTGATCTCCACCCGGTCGATCTGCACGCCCCAGCCCAGCGCGGGGCTGTCGATCAACAGTTCCAGCCCCTCGTTGAGCCGCTCGCGGTTGGACAGCAGATCGTCCAGGTCGCTCTTGCCGATGATCGAGCGCAACGAGGTCTGCGCGACCTGCGACACGGCCTGCAGGTAGTCCTGCACGTCGACGACGACCTTGACCGGGTCGACGACTCGGAAGTACACCACCGCGTCGACCCGCACCGAGACGTTGTCGCGGGTGATGCCGTCCTGCCCGGGCACCGGCATGGTGACAATCTGCATGTTGACCTTGCGCATTTTCTCCACGCCGGGGGTGACCCAGGTCAGCCCGGGCTGCCGGGGCGTACCGGTCACCCGACCGAACCGGAACACCACCCCGCGCTCGAACTGGCTGATCACCCGCGCACCGGACAGTAACCACAGCGCCCCGAGGAACACGATCGCGATCAGCGCCGTGATGATGTCGACGGTCATGCGCACCCCCGCTCAGGGAGGAAAATGCTCAAACCACATCACGGTACGCCGTTGCCTACGGTTTGGGCTGGACACGTGGCTCGGAGTGTCGCAGGGTGGTGTTATGCGGGCGATATGGAAGGGCGCACTGGCCTTCGGGATGGTCAGCATCCCGGTTCGGCTGTACTCGGCGACCGAGGACCGTGACGTGTCCTTCCATCAGGTGCACGACGAGGACGCCGGTCGGGTGCGCTACCAGCGGATGTGCACGGTGTGCGACCAGGAGGTCGCCTACGCCGACCTCGCCAAGGGCTTCGAGCTGCCGTCCGGCGAGACGGTGATCCTCACCGACGAGGATTTCGCGAACCTGCCGCTACCCACCACCAAGGTCGTCGAGCTGGTCGCCTTCGTGCCGGCGGACCAGATCGATCCGCTCGCGCTGGCCCGCGGCTACTACCTGGAACCCGATCCGGCCGGCCGCAAGCCCTATGAGTTGCTCCGAGCCGCGCTGGACCGCACCAACCGGGTGGGCCTGGCCAAGATCGCGGTGCGGAGCAAGGAATCGCTGGCCGTGCTGCGACCCCGCGGTGAGGTACTCGCGTTGCAGACGATGGTGTGGCCGGATGAGGTGCGCAAGGCCCAGTTCGATGTGCTGGACCGCGAGGTGTCCGTCAGCAGCGCGGAACTGAAGATGGCCGATAGCCTCATCGAGGCGATGTCCGGCGACTTCACCCCGGAGACTTACCACGACGGATATCGCGAGGCGCTGCTGTCCGTCATCGAAGCCAAGACCGCCGGCCAGGAGTACGTCGCCCCGCCGACGTCCGCGCAGCCCGCCCCGTCGGTGGACCTGATCAGCGCGTTGCAGGCGTCGGTCGAGGCGGCCAAGGCCGCTCGCGGCGACCCGCCGGACCTGCCGACACCGCGCAAGTCCCGTGACAAGTCCGGTGACAAGGGTAAGCAAGCCAGCCGTCAAAGATGAGTTGACGATGCCAGACCTGGTGCGTCCTATGTTGCCGACAGCGGGCCCGCTGCCAACGGGACCGGGCTGGGCCTTCGAGTTCAGTTGGGACGGGATCCGCTCACTGGCGTGCGCCGAACCGGACCGGATGTGCCTGTTCAGCGGCAGCCACCGCAGCATCACCGCGGCATACCCGGAACTGGGAGCGTTCGCCGGGCGGCGCGGAATGCTGCTCGACGGCAAGATCGTCGCGCTGGACTCGTGCGGACGACCCAGCTTCGCGCAGCTCCATCGGCGGATGAACGTGCAACGTCCGACCTCGACGGTGCTGCGCCGGGCGCCGGTGACCTACTACGTGTTCGATCTGCTGAGCCTGGACGGCCGGTCCACCGCCGAGCTGCCCTACCAGCGCCGCCGGGAGCTGCTGGCCGAACTCGGGCTCGGCGAGGGACCGGTCGTGCTGCCGCCCTGCTTCCTGGACACCGACGGCCAGACGGTGCTGGACACCGCGGCCGAACACGGCCTGCGGGGCGTGGTCGCCAAGCGGGTGGACTCGCCATACCAGCCGGGTCGTTCCCGCAGCTGGGTGCAGACCACGTTGCGCCAGTCCCAGGAAGTGATCATCGGTGGCTGGGTGCCCGAACGTCATCGTGCCGCCGCGATCGGTGCACTGCTCGTCGGGGTGCCGACCGAAGAGGGTCTACGGTACGTCGGCCAGGTCGCCACGGGTTTCACCGACGCGACCCGCCGGGAGTTGCTCGACCGGTTGATCGAGCTGGCCCAGCCGTCCAGCCCGTTCGTCGACGCCGATGAGCTGCCCGATCGGCGAGTGCACTGGGTGGCTCCGCGGCTGCTGGGTGAGGTCTTCTACCGGCAGTGGACCGCCCATGGCCGGCTCGGGTATCCCACCTGGCGCGGCTTGCGTCCCGCCAAGCACGTGGCGGCGGTCCAGGCGCCAGTCGTGTTGCGGGCCGCCGACGGCCGGGAGGAAGACCAACGACTACTCGCCGAGCTGGACCGCGCCGTCGCGGGGGTTCGCGCCGAACTACGGACCCTGCGCGGCCAGATCTCCCCGCACTTCCTGTTCAACACGATCAGCACCATCGTCGGCCTGGTCAGCACTGACCCGCAACGGGCTCGGGATCTGCTGATGGTGTTCGCCGAGTTCGCCCGGTACTCACTGCGCAGCGTCCCCGACACCACGCTGGCCGAGGAACTGGAGAACGTCGACCGTTACCTGACGCTGCAACGGTCGCGGTTTCGGGAACGCCTCCAGGTGCAGCTCGACGTCGCGCCGGTGGTGCTGCCCGTGGTGCTGCCGTTCCTGGCGCTGCAGCAGCTGGTCGACAACGCGGTTCGCAACGGCATCGAGCGCAAGCAGCTCGGCGGCACCGTCACGATCTCCGCTCACCCCGCGGGTCCGGACTGCCTGATCACCGTCGCCGACGACGGGCCCGGGAGGCAGGAGGCAGACTTCCGGGACATCCTGTGCACGATCGACGATCAGCTGCGGGACTCCTTCGGCGAGCGCGCCCGCCTGATCGTCGATCTCGTCCCAGGCACCGGCACCACGATCTCCGTCCGGGTACCCAGCGTCAGACCTAGCGAAGTGAGACGCAGCGAAGTTAGGCCTAGCGAAGTTAGACGTGACCGCTGAACAACGCGACGCCGTTCGGGGTGCTCGCGGTCAAGCTGAACTGGCCGGGGCCGGCGACGAAAACCTTGGTCAGCGTCACCGAGGTGTGCGCGACGATGGGAGACCGGTACATCCAGTCGCCCTCAGCGGACTCCGGCACCGTTGCGTGGTTGAGTTTTCCGACGAAGGAAGTGGACACCGGGTTCCAGTCTCGCTCGCCGTTATTGGTCAGCGTCACCGGCACCACGATCACCGATTCGCCGGTCTCCGCCGAGGTGCCCATCGTAGGTGTCCCGGCAACAATCGTATTGCCGTCGCTGGCGGTCCACAGCTGATCGAAGGCCATCGTGGTGCCGCTGGGGGTCGCCGCCAAAGGTTGTGGTGGTGCGGCCACCGCCGGAACCGATGCGAGGTGCGCGCTGGCGTCAGTCACCCCGACGTGTTGGGTGGCACCCTCGACGGCGGTCAACGCGGCGACGCCTAACCAGGTGGCGTACACCACGAGCCCGAACGCGACCAGCAGGCCGAGCATGAAGCTCACGACACCGAAGTGGTATGTCGCCCGAAGCTGGCGCGACTGCGGTGCCAGAGAGCTAAACGGCGACGCAGGTGCGGACACGAAGCCTCCTAGGAGAGTGCGGAACAGCGTGCCGCGACCGACCCATGCCGGTGACCAGTGGTAGCAGTCACTCTAGTTTTCGCTCCGAGAGACAGATTCGTTAACAACTCGAAAGAGTGATTTAGTCACTTAAAGTAGTGTGAAATAACCCGAGATTCGCCTGCGTTGGACTATTGGTGAACCAGCGCAGGCGTGTGGACGAAGGAGAACGACGGGTGCACCCGAGTACTCTGATCGGATGGAAGCCATGAACGCTGTCAGCGACCAGCTTGGGCGCGGCCTCCGGGACCTGAGGATTTCTGTCACCGATCGGTGCAACTTCCGGTGCTGCTATTGCATGCCTCGGGACGTCTTCGGCACCGACTTCCCGTTCATGGACTCGTCGGAACTGCTCTCGTTCGAAGAGATCGTCCGGGTGACGAAGGTTTTCGCCGGTCTGGGCGTTGAAAAGCTGCGACTGACCGGTGGGGAGCCATTGCTGCGGCACAGCATCGAGGGGCTCGTCGAGCAACTGGCCGGCATCGACGGCATCGACGACGTGGCCATGACCACCAACGGGTCACTGCTGGCGAAGAAAGCGAGCTCCCTGCGCGATGCTGGGTTGTCTCGGGTGACCGTCAGCCTGGACTCCCTTGATGCGGAGACGTTCCGCACCATGAGCGACGTGAAGATCCCCGTCGCCAGGGTGTTGGAGGGCATCGCCGCGGCCGCCGATGCCGGACTGGCCCCGGTGAAGGTCAACACGGTGGTCAAGCGCGGACTCAACGATGGCCAGGGCCTTCTCGATCTCGCTGCCTTCGGGCGGGAACACGGCTACATCGTGCGCTTCATCGAGTTCATGGATGTCGGCGCCACCAACGGCTGGCGGATGGACGACGTCGTTCCGGCGGCGGAGATCGTCGAGGCCATCAACACGCAGTGGCCGATCGAGCCAGTGGATCCGGCCTACGTCGGCGAGGTGGCTGCTCGCTACCGCTACCTCGACGGCGCGGGTGAGGTCGGCATGATCACCTCGATCAGCCAGCCGTTCTGCGGCACCTGCACCCGGGCTCGCCTGTCCGCCAAGGGTGAGCTGTACACCTGCCTGTTCGCCGGGCTTGGCCACGACCTGCGCACGCCGTTGCGCGAGGGGGCCAGTGATGAGGACCTGGAAGAGCGGATCACCGGCATCTGGAAGGGTCGAACCGACCGCTACTCAGCCCAACGCACCACCGCGACCCTCGGCCTCCCGAAGGTCGAAATGAGCTACATCGGCGGCTGAAAACCTGCGGCCGCGGCCAGGAACATCTCGTTCTCGCTGGGGTCGCCGATGGTGATCCGGGCGCCGTCGCCGGGAAACGGGCGGACTACGACCTTGTTTTCCAGGCAGTGCTCGTTAAAGGCTGCGGTCTGCTGACCCAAGGGCAGCCACACGAAGTTGGCCTGCGAGGGCGGCACGACGTAGCCCATCGCGAGCAGCCCGGCCCGCACCCGGTCCCGCTCGGCCGCCACGCCCCGGCAGCGGGCCAGCATCTCATCCTCCACGTCAAGGCTCGTCAAGGCGGCGATCTGGGCTAATGAGGTGACGCTGAACGGCACGGACACCTTGCGCAGGGCCGCGGCGACCGGCTCCGGCGCCGCGCAGTACCCGACCCGCAACCCGGCCAGCCCGTAAGCCTTGGAGAAGGTCCGCAGCACCGCGACGTTGTCTCGGTGCCGGTAGAGCTCCAGGCCGTCCGGCACCTCGGGGTCGGTGACGAATTCGTGGTAGGCCTCGTCCAGGGCGACGACTACGCCGTCGGGCACCGCGTCGAGGAAGGCGACCAGCTCGTCGCGTCGCGCAGCTGTGCCGGTCGGGTTGTTGGGATTGCACACGAAGACCAACCGGGTTGTCGGGGTGATCGCGTCGAGCATCCCGTCCAGGTCGTGGGTGTGGTCGCGGCGCAGCGCTACTGTGCGCTGCCGGGCACCGGCTACCCGGGTGATGATCGGGTAGGCCTCGAACGAGCGCCACGCGAACAGCACCTCATCGGTCGGCGCGCAGGTGGCCTGCACCAACTGCTGGCACAACGCCACGGACCCGGCACCGACGGCGAGGTGCGACGGTGGCACGTCCAATCTGTTCGCCAGGCGGTCGACCAGCGCGGTCGCGCCGTTGTCCGGGTAGCGGTTGACTCCCTCGGCGGCGTCGCGGATTGCCGCGACGACGCTGGGCAGCGGGCCCGCGGAGGCCTCGTTGCTGGCCAACTTCACCGCTCCCGAGATGCTGCGACCGGCGACATACCCGGGCAGCGACTCCAGATCAGCCCTGGTGCGTGCGGTCATCGGGCCTCCTGTTCGCGGCGCGCGGGTCTAGCAGGTCGAACGTTACGTGTGATCACCGATTATGTGCCGACGACGACAAGATCTGTCGCGCATGGCACATAAACGGTGATCAGCTTCCGTCAGCCGAATAAGTGATCTTTGCGAAGGATTTACCACTGACCGGGTATGATGCGCCGTCACCCGATGTTCACCATCGACGAGTGGGACGCGGCCATGACGCAACGCAGCCTAGAACAGATCCCGCTCCACGATGGCTCTGGGCTGCGGCTGACGGTCGCTACCCCGGAATCCGCGATCCGTGGCGGCATCGTCGTCTGGCCTGACGTCCGGGGCGTCACCGACGACGTCTGGCGGCTCGCCGCTGGACTGGCCGGCGAGGGTTGGCTGGCCGTGATCCCGCATCTGTTCCACCGGGACGGTGCCGACGAGCTTCCCGAGGACGGGGATACCGTGCGGCGCCACGTCGAGCGGCTGACCGCGGAGTCCATCCGGGCCGACAGCGACGCCGCCTTGGACTGGTTGGCGCGGCGCTGCGTGGCCGGCGACCAGATGGGGGTGGTGGGCTTCGGGCTGGGCGGCGCCGTGGCACTTATCGTCGCCACCCAACGCGATCTTGGCGCGGCGGTGACCATCGGCGGGATCGGGGTGATGGAGCCGATTGCGGCGGGTTTGCCCGCGCTGGTCGAGGTTGCCGCCGAGCTGCGCTGCCCCTGGCTGGGTATCTACAGCCGAGTGGGTGCCGTGTCCGAGGCGGAGGTGAACAAGCTGCGCGATGCCGCCCATTCCGCCCACGTCGCCACCGACCTGGTGCACTGCTGCTTCGACACCGACCAGTCCGTCGCCCCGGAGGCCTGGGGTCGGACCCTGAACTGGTTCGGCAGCCATCTGCGCTAGCGCGCTCGTGAGTGCGTAACAGTGTTCGAACACTGTTACGCACTCACGACCCCTGGTACCAACAGGAGATGAGCGAGCCCCGGATCCTGTGGCAGCCTGCGCCGGCTGTGGTGGCCCGGTCCCGGATGGCGGCCTTCCGTAGCTGGTTGGCGTCGCAGCGGGACGTCGTCGTGGCTGACTACGACGCGCTGTGGCGCTGGTCGGTCGGCGACCTGTCGGGGTTCTGGGGGGCGCTCGCCGAGTTCACCGGCGTCCGGTTCCATGCCGAGCCGCAGCGGGTGCTCACCGACGAGTCGATGCCGGGCACGCAGTGGTTTCCGGGCGCGACGCTGAACTACGCCGAGCAAGCACTGACTCCCGGACCCGGCAAGCGGGACGACGGCTTGGCGGTGATCTTCCGTCGCGAGGATGGTGTCCGGGACCAGCTGAGCTTGGGATCGCTGCGCCAGCGGGTGGCCGCGGCGCGCTCCGGGCTGGCGTCGCTGGGTGTGCGCCGGGGGGACCGGGTGGTCGCGCTGGCGCCGAACTCACCGGACACCCTGGTGGCGTTGCTCGCCACCGCCAGCCTCGGTGCGATCTGGTCATCGTGCTCGCCGGACTTCGGAACCCGGGCCATCGCCGACCGGTTCATCCAGCTCGAGCCGACCGTGCTGATCGCCGTCGATGGGTACCTCTACGGCGGCAGACGTTTCGATATCCGGTCCACAGTGGACGCGCTGCGCGGCCAGTTGCCGTCGCTGCGCGCCACCGTACTGGTGCCGTATCTGGACTCCTGCGCGACGCTGGAGGCCACGGTGCCCTGGGACGATCTGCTGGCCGCGCACGCCGATGCTGAGCTGGAATTCGAGGCGGTGGACTTCGACCACCCGCTGTGGGTGCTGTACTCCTCAGGTACCACCGGGCTGCCCAAGGGCATCGTGCACGGCCACGGCGGGATCGTCCTGGAGCACCTCAAGGCGCTGGCGCTGCAAGCCGATCTCGGGCCGGACACCCGGTTCTTCTGGTACACCACCACCGGCTGGATGATGTGGAACTACCTGATCAGCGGCCTGCTGGTGGGCTCTACGATCGTGCTCTACGACGGCAGCCCAGCCCACCCCGACCTCGGCGCGCTGTGGCGGCTGGCCGCAGAGGAACGGGTGAGCTATTTCGGCACGTCCGCGCCGTTCATCCAGTCCTGCCGCAAGGTCGGCCTACGGCCTGGCGCCGAGCTGGATCTCACCGCGCTGCGAGCGGTCGGCTCGACGGGCGCCCCGCTGCCCCCGGAGGGTTTCCACTGGATCGCCACGGAGATCGGTTCGGTCGTGCAGATCTGCTCGGTGTCCGGGGGCACTGATCTGTGTGCCGCCTTCGTCTGCGCCGCGCCGGACGTGCCGGTCTGGGAGGGCGAGATCTCCTGCCGGGCGCTGGGTGCCGCGGTGGTAGCCCTCGATGAGGCCGGCCGGGAGCTGATCGACGACGTGGGCGAACTGGTGATCACCAAGCCGATGCCGTCGATGCCGGTGTCGTTCTGGAACGATCCGGACGGCAGCCGCCTGCACGAGGCTTACTTCGCGGTGTATCCCGATCTGTGGCGCCACGGCGACTGGATCAAGATCACCCCGCGAGGCTCATGCGTGATCTACGGCCGGTCCGACGCCACGCTCAACCGCGGCGGCGTGCGGATGGGTACCGCCGAGTTCTACGCGGTGGTCGAGGGCTTGGAAGAGGTGCTCGACTCACTGGTCATCGACACCTCCGGCGCGGGCGCTGACGACGGCGAGCTGCTGTGCTTCCTGGTGTTGGCCGCCGGGGCGTCCCTGGCTGACGTCGAACCACGGTTGCGTGCGGCGCTGCGCGGCGGGTTGTCACCCCGGCATGTGCCCAACCGGTTCATCGTGATCGACGAGGTGCCCCGCACGCTCAACGGCAAGAAGTGCGAGGTGCCGGTGAAGAAGATCCTCGCCGGCGTCGACCCGGGGCGCGCGCTGAGCTCCGGTGCGTTGCGCAACCCGGACTCGTTGCACCCCTTCCTGGCCCTGCGTGCCCCGTGAGGTTGCGCGACGACACCCCCGGCGCTCGGGCGTGCCCGCTAAGGCGGGTGTGGCAGCCGTCGAACGGTAGCGTGATCCAGCCGGACAACCGGATCGACGCACGGCGCGTCTACTGAGTCGGACCTGACATCCACCCGAGGAGCTTGTGCCTCCCCATGATTGATGACGGTGACGCGCTACACCTGACCGGCGGCATCCCGCTCGGCGGCACAGTCAAGATCCGTGGCTCCAAGAATGCGGTTCCCAAGCTGATGGTCGCGGCGCTGCTGACCGAGGAACCTGTGCTCATCCACAACGTCGCGCAGATCGTCGACACCCTGCTGGTGAGCGAGCTGCTCGAGATGCTGGGATGCAGTACCGCCCAGCCTGCGGACGGCCGGCTGCGGATCGAGGCGCGGGGCATCCACACTGCGGGGACGCGCGATCTGGAGTACTTCCATGTGCGCAGCCGGATCCCGGTGCTCACCTGCGCGCCGCTGCTGCACCGCACCGGGCACGCGGAACTCTGGAAACCCGGTGGCTGCAGCATCGGCGAGCGTCCGGTCGACCTGCACCTGGAGGTCCTTCGCGCGTTCGGTGCGGTCAGCCAGCGGACCGATACCGGCTTCAAGCTGACGGCCGAAGCGGGCGGTCTGCGCGGCGCAGTCGTCGAGTTGAAGTACCCGAGCGTGGGCGCGACCGAACAGTTCCTGCTCGGGGCGGTCGTCGCCGCAGGCGACTCCGAGCTACACAACGCCGCCACCGAGCCGGAGATCATCGACCTGATCTCCATGCTCCAGCGGATGGGTGCACTGATCACCGTCCAACCCGGCCGCGTGATTCAGGTCACCGGCGTCTCCCGGCTGCGGGGCGTCTCGCACACCGCCATCCCGGACCGGCTCGAAGCGGCATCCTGGGCGAGCCTCGCATTGGCGACCAACGGACGGATCACTGTGCGCGGCGTTCGGCAAGCCGATCTCGGGACGTATCTCAACGTCTACCGGCGCGCGGGCGGCGAGTTCGACTTCTCGAGCGACGGCGACGAGGTGACGTTCCGGCGGGAGAAGTCCATGCCACGCCCGCTGGTCATCGAGACCGACGTGCACCCTGGCTTCATGACTGACTGGCAGTCCCCCATGGTCACCGCACTGACGCAGGCGGA
Organism: Pseudonocardiaceae bacterium; assembly: GCA_036266995.1. Classification (GTDB taxonomy): domain Bacteria; phylum Actinomycetota; class Actinomycetes; order Mycobacteriales; family Pseudonocardiaceae. The sequence continues at coordinate 28,667 of DATAWX010000265.1, forward strand.
CGGTGTGACGGTGGTGCACGAGACGGTGCACGAAAATCGGCTGGCGTACACGAAGGCGCTCCAGGCGCTCGGTGCCCAGATTCAGGTCTTCACCGAGTGCCTCGGGCGCACCCCGTGCCGCTTCGGATCGCGCAATCACCAACACTCCGCCGTCGTGGTCGGACCCACCAAGCTGCAAGGGACCACCGTGCACGTCCCGGACCTGCGAGCGGGCTTCTCCTACGTGCTGGCCGCACTCGCAGCGCAAGGCGACTCGACGGTGACGGGAGTCTCGCTGCTGGACCGTGGTTACGAGAACTTTCGCGAGAAGCTGATCGGTGTCGGAGCCAAACTCCGCTGATCGGCGACGCGGCGGCGTCACGCTCCGCGGTAGGTGCCGAAACTCCACAGGTTTCCTTCCGGGTCGCGGACGGTGAACCCGCGTGAGCCGTAGTCCTCGTCCTTGAGCCCGCGGACGACTTCGGCGCCTGCCATGGTGGCGCGTCCGAACACCCCGTCGGGTGCGTCGGTGACCACGTATATCGATGTCGCGCCTGGCTTCAACCGGCTGAACTCGGTGTCATCGGAGGTCGAGCCAAGCATGACGCCGCCGCCTTCGGGCCAGCGCAGCTCGGCGTGCGCGATCTCCCGGCCGCCTTCCCCGGGGACGACGAGCGTTTCGACGAACCCGAAGGCTTCGACCAGGAAGCGGATGGCCGCCGACGCGTCGGCGTAAGTCAGGGCAGGCCAGATGGTGGGTGATGGGGTCTCGGTCATGGCAGCGAGGGTACGTCGGGGGTCTGACAGTTCGGGCGTCCACGGCCGTGACCAGCGGCGTTGGCGGCACATGATGCTCGGCTACCCGCTTTGCCCGATCAAGGTTCCGCTGTGTAGGCTGCTCGTCTGGCGGCCTCGAAGGGCCCCGGGAGGCTTCGCCTAGTCTGGTCTATGGCGCCGCACTGCTAATGCGGTTGGGGGTTACGCCCCCTCCCGGGTTCAAATCCCGGAGCCTCCGCGGACGGTCGGATCCTATGCTGGCCGACAACAGAATAGGCGCCCGTAGCTCAACGGATAGAGCATCTGACTACGGATCAGAAGGTTGGGAGTTCGAGTCTCTCCGGGCGCGCTCTCTGACCAGCGGTTCCCCGTCTCGGAACGGGGGTCCGCGTCCTGACGTGACAACGGTGTGACAACGTCAGTGCCGACTGCCCTTGGCACGAGCGCCGCGGCAGCGTCGGCCGCAGCAGCGGCCACGGCCGGGTAAACGCTCGTGTAGGTGTCGCTGGTGAGCGTGATGGAGGAGTGCCCCAGCGTCTCCTGCACCACCTTGAGGTCGACCCCGGCAGCGAGCATGAGTGATGCCGCGCCGTGGCGCAGGTCGTGCAACCGCACCGGCGGCAGGTCGGCCGCCACCACCAGCTCGTGGAACCGGTCGCTGACCGTGGCTGGGTGCAACGGCTCCCCGTTCTCCCGGGTGAACACCTTCCCCGAGTCCACCCACCCAGAGCCCCACGCTATCCGCTCGGCGAGCTGGGCCCGCCGCTGCGCTCGTAGCGCCGCCACGGTGCCCGCGTCCAGCGGGACGGTGCGCCCACCAGCGTCGGACTTTGGGTCACCTTCGATGACGTCCCACCCGATCAGCACCCGCTGCCGCCGCACGGCCAACGCAGCGCCGTCAAGGTCGACGTCCTCCCACTCCAGGCCTGCGGCCTCACCTCGACGTAGCCCGCGGTAGGCGATCAGGTGGAACAGCGCGTACAGCCGGTCACCGGCTGAGGCGTCCAGGAACGCACCGAGGTGGTCGGGGCGCCACACCATCACCGGCGACGGCCGCGGTGCAAGTTCCCGTGCCTCGGTCGTCGTCTTGCCGTCCGCGATGTGCGCGACCACGGCCTTCCGCCAGTGCGCCTCCCGCTCGGTAGTCCACACCTGGGCCTTCGGGCGCTTCCCGGCCGGCAACTTCGCTAGTGATGCCACGTTCACCATGACCAGGCCCTGGCGCATGGCGTCGGACAGCGCGCAGCGCAGCGTGGCCCGCACCCGTTGCCGGGTGGCGTCACTGCCCGGCACCTCGGCCAGCATGTCGGCGACGTGCTCCACGCGCAGGTCGTCCAGCTGGTGATGCCCCAGGTGCGGGTTGAGGTAGTTGGTGATGTGCCCGGAGTAGTTCAGCCGGGTAGCCGGGCGGATGTCCTGCTTGGTCGCCAGCCACTCCGTGAGGTACGCACCCGTGGGTACGCCGGTCACCTTCACTCCTCTACCGATCTTCGCCTTCACCCTGTCCAGCTTGGCCTGCGCCTCGGCCTCGGAGGCGAACCCGCCCCGGACGACCTGCGTGCGCTTGCCATTCTTGCCCGGGTGGCTGATCTGGAAATACCAGGTGCCGTGCCGGGGGTTCCAGCTGCCGTCCTTGCGGTGCAGCTTCGGACAGCGCTTGCCCAGCTGCTTGCCGTCCTCGCCGAGGCAGCCGCACCGTTTGAATGTGGAGCCCTTCACGGCGCAACCTCCTGTTGGCCGGGTAGTTCGATGCCCAGCTCGACGGCGCGCTTGACCACCTCGGCTGGCAGCTGCGGCACAGCCGCTCCCGCGTCGGCAATGCGCTGGAGGCACTCCCTAACTTGACCCAGATCCTCGTGGATCATGCTCTCTAGCACCTCTCGATGCCGTTCACTCAGCTTGGAGGTCTTCAAACGATGCAGGTACCCACCGAGCTCAGTCAGCGCCTCCCATAGTCGCTGAACCTGCGACAACAGGTCGAGCTCCTCGCTTTTCCAGTTCGTCCCGGCAGGCTCGCCGATCACTTGGCGACCGATCATCCACATCAATGCCGACCAGGGGTCCAGCTCGACACCCTCGACTACTGGTACCGGGGCGCCGCTCGGATCTATCAGAAGCCAAGCCGGCGGCACGTCCAACGCCTTCGCGAGGGCGAACAGCTCTTTGACCGTCACCGACTCCCGGCGGCTCGTCTCCAACTTGCCGACCGTCGAATCGACCCATCCCTGTAGGCCGAGGTCACGGACGGCAGCGCCTAACGCCGCGCCGGACAGACGCTGCTGCTGTCGAATCTCTCGCACCCTGCTAGCGATCAGTCGTGTGATCGGGTCCGCGCGCTTCGGGTCCTTTCGCTGCCGCTCTGGCTCTTCTTGCTCCACCAGAGAAACATATCGCGTCTTCTGTTGACACGCAACGACCGCATCCGGCAGAGTTCGATGCTGTTACGGTTGAAAGGAGATCAACCAATGGTTGAGCCGCTGCTGCTGACGGAGCTCCACAACCTCCCCAGCGTTGTCGACCTCGTGACCGCCGGGCGGGCCTTCGGGATCGGACGCACGAAATCGCACGAGCTGGTGCGGGCCGGGAAGTTCCCCGTACCGGTGCTGCGGCTCGGCAACAGCTATCGTGTCACCAGGGCTGCGCTGCTGCGGGCTCTCGGTGAGAGCCTGGCCGACGGGGCTGGGACAGCCTGATGACCAAGACGGACAGTCCCCCCGCGGCGTGCAGCACAGCTGCCCAGGCTTACCGAATTGAAAAGCTAGCTGAGCACATGCGCCACGTGCTGGCCGAATGGCCGCCACTCACCAACGAGGAACGCTCACAGATCGCGGCTCTGCTCGCCGCGCCAGCCAACCGCCACGACACCGAGGCGGCTACGACCGCATGAATAACCCCCGCTCACACGGCAGCGAGAGCGGGGGCCAGGAAACGGACAGTGGCGAGTCTACCGCCGCCCGACCGGTCTACCGACTGCGCACTGCTGGAGACACCACTCAAAGCGCCAATGGCACGGTTGACGATGCCCTCTCGATAGAGATGGGACCGACCGCGAGACGCTCCCGAGCGAGTAGGCCCGCTCTTCGCGTAGGGTCGCCCGCTATCGCCACGGAATGGCTGCGGGAGGAGATCGGCAAGAACCATCTGGCCTGCCTATTCAATCGAAACGGCGTCATCGTCTACACCCCCCGCGAAGGGGAAGAGGGTTACATCCCGCTCACCTCAGACGGTGGGTCAGACGGTCCCGCGCAGATTCGCCCGGCGAACGCGGTGTTTATCACGGCCCTCGTTCAGTGCACGTACAGCCCGTATAGGGAACACACCAGGGAGGAACAGGTCGGTAGCGACGAGTCCGCCACCACCAAGACCACCCGGGTCAGAGCATCGGTCCTGTTTCCGAAGACACCCGCGCAATACCTTGTCGAGGTTCCGCATCTGCTGCCGAATCTGCGGCTACTCCGCGGTGTCGTACACGTCCCGATCGTGCGGAGTGATGGCTCGATCCTCTATGAGGCTGGCTACGACCGGGCGACCAGACTTCTGCACCTCCCAGAGCCTGGCCTGGTGGTGCCCGCCGTCAGCGCGAACCCCAGCAGGACAGAGATCGCCGACGCCGTCGGGCTGCTCAGCCGTATGGTGGCCGAGTTCAGCTTTGTTTCTGACGGCCACCGAGCCAACTACTTCGGCCTCCTGGTGACACCGATATTGCGTGAGCTGGTACCCCCGCCCTACAAACTCGGATCATTCACCGCACCCCAGCCAGGCTCCGGTAAGTCGCTGCTGGCGGGTGTCATGCGCGCCGTCCATGGCGGCGTGTTCCGCTCGGAAGTCCCCACTGATGAGGCCGAGCTGGGCAAGCAGATCAGTGCCATTCTCGACACCACCACCGCGCCGGTATGCCAGTTTGACAACGTCACGGGCGTCCTGCGATCCGCGACGCTCGCCGGGCTACTCACGAGCGGTATTTGGGAGAGCCGGCGCCTGGGCACCCAAACGCAGATCTCCTGTCCCAACGATCGTCTCTGGGTCATCACCGGAAACAACATCTGCATCAGCGGCGACCTCGCACGGCGCACGGTGTCGGTGACCATCGACCCGGGCGTGCCCAACCCGCACCTGCGTACCAACTTCGCCATCCGCAATCTGGAGGGCTGGGCGCGGGAGCATCGGGGGCAGCTGCTCGCAGCGCTCCTGACCCTGGTGAGTGCCTGGGTAGCAGCAGGCCGCTCAGCAGGTGACCCGCGCGGCAGCGACTCGTTTGCCAGCTGGATCGAGGCCATCGACGGCATCCTGAACGTGGCGGGGATTGCGGGCAGCTTCGACTCGCCCGAAACGACCAGCAGGATACTCGGGTCCGACGACGACGAGTGGGCCGAGTTCCTCGACGCCGCCTACCGGCTCCAACTTAAGAACAGCTGGAAGGGCTGGACGACTAAAGAGCTTCTGGCCCACGCAGACACATCGCTCACGGGGACACCCCAGGAACCATCGGGCCCGTTCGATGCGCTCGGCACACAACCGCCCGCTACCACGCTCGCCGACGCACTGCCGACCGAGCTAGCCGAGAAGGTCGCCCGCTCGTCAGCCCCACCTGCTACCGCGATCGGGAAGTCGCTCGGCCGCTGGCTGGCCAACCGCGACGGACGATGGGCCGGTGGGCTCACGGCGCGCTGCGACCGCGATCCAGCAGGTGGCGTGCGGAAAGACCGAACCGGAGCCACAGTCTGGCACATCGAAGCCGCGAAGGACCGAAGGTCGTGATCTTGCTGGGTTTGCTGAGTTTGTCGACTTTATCTGGCATCTTCACACGGAAGACAGGGGTCGTCAGGAAACTGGGACAGGCTCACGACCCCCGCATCTACAGAATGGGCCGGCGACTAACCCAGCAAACTCGGCAAACCCAGCAACCCGAACCAAGGACCCCGACCCAAACCCCCCTACAGCGCGCACGCGACCTCGCCAGGAGAGGCGGACAGGGGTAATCGCGAACAGTTCGCGATTACGTCGGCGATTACTGCTGATCGGTGCAAGCCACAGCAAGATCGACATACTAGGGAGAAATAATCATGGATTCGGAGCCTCGGGGCAACCAGCGGGTGCCTACCTCGGGGCGTCTCGGGAGTCCCGGGCACCATCAGGATCATCTACCCCCTGGCCACTGGCTGGCGTGCTGATGTTCGTGTGGCTGGCAGGCCAGCACCTCCGCCACGCCAGTCGGAGCAAGGCCGTGACCGTGCACCGAGCCCACCGAGCCCCGGCACTGAGGCAGGCACCTGCAGCACGGTCCTACGCCGCACGCGCAGCACGCAGTCGGTTGGCGACGGCCGGGTGCCACAGATGGTGAGCACAGGGGCAGGACGCAAAGGCTCCCGATGGCGGCGGGCGCAGGCGCTGTGCATGGCCGCCGGTGAAGCGAACCGTACACCATGCTGGATGTGTGGCCGACCCATCGACTACGAGCTCACTCGCGCACGGCCACTGCACCGTCTTGCGGGCACCGTGCATCACATCGTCGGCCTGGCCCAAGGCGGCGACCCGCTCGATCCGGCCAACCTCACGCCGGCACATCGTGGCTGCAACACGCGGCACAGCAACCTACTGCGTGCTTTCGCTCGGAAGCCCCGTGAGCCGCTGCCGCCTGTCGTGCGAGGCTCCCGGAATTGGTGACGCAAAGCGCATCGGGTCGGTCATTTTTAACCCATTCCGCTACGGAGACCTGGGTTCACCGACTGTCGCCCGGAGGGTTCCTCGGGCGGGGACTGGCTGAGCAATCTAGTCAGCAGCTGCGAGCCTCAGCGGCAGCGCGGTCCTACGCCGCACGCGCAGCACGCAGTCGGTTGGCGCCTCGGAAATCTCTCTCCAGGCTGGCGGGGACTATCCGGTCGAAGGCTCAACCTGCGCAGTCGGCTAGCGGTTGCGCCAAGGACAAGGATTGCGTAGCGGATGTTTGGATGTCTGATCTGTGCATTGCTGGCCGGGCGCATCGAATACATCGCCGGGGAATGCACGTAACTTCATTTTTTTAGTGACTGACTGTAATAGGAGACCAGATCGCCTGGCAATTCTCTCGGGACGAATTTTGCTAAAATGATCATAAAACGCAGGGTAGTCACTGCTGGTCGTCCCTGCGTCGGCCGCCGTGGGCAGACGTTAGGGGAACTCTTGAAATCACCGAAACCGTCCTAGCTTAGCTCTTGTGTGAATCGCCATGGTGTCTTCAGTTTGGTGCATGCGCGACATGGCAGTGTCGGTAGCTGGTCGCCGCAGGTGTGAATCGGAAGACCGTATCTGTCGTTTCGATTGCCTTGGGTGATTCCAGTGGGCCGGTGGCTGTCGTCTTGCGCCCAGTCCGGAAATTCCCATACACCGATAGATGGCCGAGTGAGCGCCTTAACGAAGTTAACGCTGCCATCACCTTTGTATCCGGCGGTATATCGTGGTAGGCGGTTGATGGACTGGAGATGGTGGATGGTCTCAGGCCGTGCCTGCTCGATCGTGGGATGGTGCTGACTAGACCAGGAGCAGGAACAGACCATGTACTTCCAGTCTTCAGGGAAGACGTCGGGGTAGTCAGAATGGCTGTCATGTACGGTGATCTTGTGTTCCATCACTCCTGGTTTCTTGTGACTGTCGGTAAATTGACCATGCGAGTATAGAGGTCAATTGCCGATAACTGTAGTGCAGTGACGGTGGGCGCGGGGTCTGGGGCGTGTTCAATCGATAGTAGACCCCGTACGCGTCGATTCAGTAACCTGTGACTGATTAAGACGCGTGCAGTCACGGAGAGTGTTCAAAACACGGGCCTGAAGGCGAACCAAATTATATATCGTTTCGATAATGGAGGAACGTGACGATCGGGGCGTTCGTCCACTCTGCGTCGGCCGCCGTAGGCAGGCTCAGCAGACCCCCTGAAAGCCACCGAAACCTCGACAGTCTCTCTGGGCAGCTGCGCTGCGACTGCGCTGACCGTCGCCTAAGCCTCGACGAGGCAGAGGGTGAGTAGGGCGCGTCAGCCACGGGGCGTGATTCGGGCGACCGGGGCGCCGCGCCTCGCGTCCGTGCCGCATTGCACAGTGGTGTTGAGCCCGTTATCCGTTATCCGCCCGGCACACGGCACAGCAGGATGTTCTGGGCCTTGAGGGGGTCAGTCGTCGTAGGGATCGTCCACGCGGGCTGAACCGGCCGCTAGCTCGGCGGGCGGGATCCGCGCGGTGGGGTCGATGAGCGCGAAGCTGGCCCCCCAGGGATCGGTGACTCGCGCAATCCGGCCCCACTCGCCGTTGTAGGGCTCGATGTCCACCCGGCCGCCTAGTTTGAGGACCCGATAGACCGTGGCGTCGGTGCCGGTCTGTGGGTCGACCGCGAAGTGCAGCATCCAGTGCGCAGTGGTTCCCGGGGCCGCCCAGTCCGTGTTCATCTGGAGCCGGCCCAGCATCATCTGCTCACCCCGGGACCAGCTGGTGTAGTCCACCCAGCGCCCGCCGCCGAGTTGCTGCTGGCGGTAGTCGAACAGGTGCCCGAAGAACTGATCGGCCCGCGTGCCGTTCCAGGTGTTCAACTCGGCCCAGTACAACGCCCCGGGGGTGGTGGTGTGGAATGGCCACCGCGTCGCGGGCTGCCAGAAACCGATCACCGCGCCGGTCGGGTCCGCCCCGATGAGCACGCTGCCCTGTCCGGGAACCTCCACCGGTCCATAGAGCACCCGGGCGCCCCGCTGGGTGAATGCCGTGGCGGTGTGCGTGATGTCGGCGCTGGCCAGATACAGCGTCCAGGTCACCGGTTCACCTACCGCCACCGCAACGCCCGCCAGGCCGGCTACCACCCGGCCGCCGGACAGCGCGGTGGTGTAGTGCTCGCGGGCCGGGTGCTGGTCGATCCGGTAGGTCCAGCCGAACAGCCCGCTATAGAACTCGCGACTACCAGCCGGATCGGTGCTCGACACATCGACCCAGCACACCGACCCCGGGATGAACGACGTGCCCCTGACCACCCCGCGCCCGGCGCGCAACCACTTTGTCCGCATATTTCACAGAGACGCGAACGCACGCGCAAATACACGCGCACAACAAGACGAGGCACCATCGCGACACCTCCTCCCGACCTGACCGCCGCGCTGACCGACTTTCAAGATCCTGCGGCCTCCAATGCATAGGTTCACCCGGTCGGGGTTGAGCGTTGACGTATTTACCGGGTGTTGCTCGTCCTCTTTCCTGTGGTTACTCGTGTTCGTCTGGCGTGGTGTGGGTGCTCGTCGGTTGGTCTGCACGCTTTCCGGTGGGCTACGGCCTGACCGGATGCGGTGGCCGGCGCCCCGGAACCCTGGGTGCGGGTTCGGGAGAGGAGTACAGCGGCCGGTCCCGGCGGTGGCGCTGCCCGTGGGCGGCATCGGTGGCGCCACCGCCTCACTTCTCGTCTGTCGAGCCGGCGCCTCGCGCGACCACAGAGCCCCGCGAGCGCAGCCAGCGGGCCCAATGGCTCCTCGCCACCCGCTACCCGCAAGCGAGTGGTGTTGCTGCCACACGCCCAGATCGAGCCCCCCGACACCCAACCCACCGCCGCCGCACCGGAAGGGCCACCGGCATGAACCGAGACGGTGAGCACAGAGTCCCGCGAGTACAGCCAGCAGACCCCCGATACCGGGCACTGCACCCGGTTCCTCCCTGCGACAGAGGTCCCAGTTGTTCAGCCCATCCGATGCTCCACCTGCTCCCATGCCCCAGGCCACGCTGCCAAGGCCGAGCAGTCCTACGGAGCCACATCAGCTCGGGCTCGATTCCAGGTGCCCGAGGAAAGCCACCGAAACCTCGGCAAATCACGGGCTAATGCCGCCAGCTCGGCGTAAACGCCAGCAATCTGGCCTGATACCCGCCTGGCTCTGCTAGCTGTTCCGGGGGACCGACACTTCGTGGTACGTAGGCAACTACCCGCGGCAGCTCTGTCTCGTTGTCGGTGGTGTGAGGCATCCTGTGAGGGTCGGGCGCAACGACGGGGGTGGACTACGTGGACGCGATTGTGGTCAAGGCTGATCCGGTAGAGCTGGCTGCCCGGCGGGAGCGTGCTCTGTCGTCGGTTCGGCTCTCCGAGGACGAGCTCCGGGCCCGCGTGGAGGCTGGCAGTGCCACGCCGGAGGAGCGTGACGCGTGGCAGGAAGTCGACACCGTCGCGTTCCTCCTGGGGGCCTAGCCTCTGCCGGGTGACCTTCGATCTGGCCGGTGCAGCGGGCGAGTTTGGCGAAGAGCTGCAGCAGTTGCTTGATGCCGTGTTGCCCTATGAACGGGGCGCCGACCCCGAATTGCGCCAGGTCACAGTCACAGCGTCTCGTCTGGCCTTCGCCGTGGAGCTGGGTACGGCAAAGGCGAGGGAGGCCCAGACAATTCCGCTGCTGCACCAGGGCCGCAAGGTCGCCGAGCTGTTCATCCTGATCCGGCTCGTTGCGGACTCCGCCGATCGGTACCCAGCCGTGACCAAGTCCAAGTTTGAGCTGCGGATCAACCGTCATCCGCTTCTGCGCCTCGACTTCGACCGCGACATGCACACGGTGCCGGGCTGCCATTGGAACGTCCACGCCGAGCGCGGCGCGATCACTAACCTGCTGGCCCGGAACAACCCGGACCACAGCGGCGAGCTGTGCAAGCTGCACCTGCCTGTCGGCGGCGCCCGCATGCGGCCCTCCCTGGAGGATCTGCTGCAGCTGCTGGTGGAGGAGTTCCAGTTTGACTCGGTGCCAGACGCCATCACGGCCATCGAGGCCGGCCGCGTCAGGTGGCGTCGCCGGCAACTTGCGGCGATGGTCCGCGACGACCCCCAGGAGGCGGTACGGGTCTTATGCGACGAGCTTGGCTACGAGGTCAAGCCGCCGACCTCGGGTGCCCGTGACGTCCGGTTCGACAAGCTACGACGCTGGTGAGAGGTAGGCGCTGGTAGGCCGTTAAGCGGCGGTCCGGTTTAAGGATGCGCAGTCGTACTGGTCAGACCGTGGACGGGTGGGCTACTGGCCTCACTCCGGACGTTGTTCCCGCTCCCTTTCGGGTATGTCCCTGACTTCTTCTTCGGCCTGACGCGCTGGAGGCACTGCTGACTCAAACTCCATGGCCCTGGCGACTCTTATGGCCTGGAGAACGTGGGGGTAATCGGGCGGGAACCATTCCTCCCAATCGTCTCCGGGAATCAGTTTCCTGACGCCCTGGCCGCACCCGGGGTCCCACCAACCAGTGGTGCCCAGCTGCCGCTCGTCGGGCAGCTCCCCCACGGCGAGGTAGACAACGGGTTCCTCGAACCCTGGGTAGTAGTGCTGCAGGGGCTGGCGGATCCGGTGGTCGTCAAGGCGCTGCACTTCTAGGTACGCATTGAGGCGTGGGAGAGAAAACTGCGGCCGATAGTGCTGAGCGTTAGCCAGGCCCCATTCCGCCTCTTGGTCATAGAACCAGGGGTCGTTCATGGTGTCGAAGAACACCGCCCACTGCGCCTCGACTACCGTCGAGAAATTATGCCCACCGTGCTGAGTAACACCCTGCCCGTTGACCATTTCACACCACCCTTCCGGGAGTCTATCATGGCCGTTTACCGCGTCCTGTAAAAATAAGACTGGCGGAATTTGCGGTGTCCGCAGGTTGACTCAGAGTTACATCCTGTCCAGCTAAGCGTCCTGAATTTTCGGTTACTTGGCGAACGAGCGGCAACGAGTCGTTGACTTTTCGCGAACCAACTCATGCCGCATCGCCGTCCCACAGCCGGTGCTCGGTGTCAATGTGAGCCATGCGGACCTCTCGAAGTCGGTCACGGAACTCTTCGGGGGTCATGACCTTCCAGTGCCGGTGTCCTCCTTTGGGTGGTGGCGGCCAGACGCGACGGACCCGGAAGCGGCTAATCCCGTGGTCACAAGCTGTAATACGTTTGCGCGGTTCGCATGCACAGCCGGTTGCAGAATTGGCTGTCTCTGAGACTCTGTAGAGGACGCAGAGCGCAAGCACCTTACTCATATCCGCCAGCTGACGTAACACCGTCGTCGGCTTATTGGCCTGGCCTACATCACGTGCCGTCTCGATCAGCACGAGAGGTTTGCTGCATCCTTTCTCGGGACACCACTCGATGCCGTCGAGATCGATCATCGGTTCGAGATCACCGAGGTAGAAACGGTGCCACTTTGAGTAGACCAGACTTCGCGTGCCGTATTTCTCATCCCTCATGCCAACATGCTCCGGACTCGTGCGGACGGCTCCTGTGTGGATGTCTGCGCCGATGGCAAGCCGATCGAGAGGGTGCGCGCGGCGAGCAGCATGGTGCCAATTCCCATGAAGGGGGTCGTCACACTGCTTGCGAAGTCGGTTTCCATCCGACGACGCTGAACCGCCAACCAGAACGGGAGGAAACGAGCAATCGAACAAGGGATTACGGGAAACCCCACAAGGGACATCAATCGCGCTGAACGACCCACTCACGGCCCACGCGCAGCTTGTGCCAGTGACCGTCGGCGTTCTGGCAAACCAGCCTCGCGGATCCTACTGGGGCGCCCAGCCGCCACGCTTCAGATGGTCCCGCACGGGCACGCACCGCTACAGTGACCCGAGGACTGCTGCGGGAGCGCTGTTGCGTTGCCGTGATGAAAGATCGAGGCTAACCCACCAGCGAGGACCATCGCAGCCGCGCAAACACTCAGCCAATGTTTCCAACCGTGTTCCATGTTGACCGCCGTATTGCTTTGAACGGCAGCCGAGGCTCCTACCCCGGCTACATGGACGATCCCGACGGACGGCTGTCAGATACCGCAGGGCAGGGATACCCCTCGTCTGGGTGAGA
>DATAWX010000266.1:0-1937 GCA_036266995.1 Pseudonocardiaceae bacterium
CTGGTCGGTCGGGTAGGTGGTACTCCTCGGCTATCAGGAGCCCGTTCTCACGCCCGGCGCGACACGCCACCGTGATCAAATCGCTACCCACCGTCACCTCAGGCCAACCCAACCAACATCATTTACCAACAGGCTCTAAGATCGGCGAAGCTGCGACCTGGGCGTCCACGAAGGACACGACGGATTGGAGCTAAGCGCGGAGAATCTCTCGCAGGTGGAGGCGCTGGTCTCACCGATCGGCCAGGAGCTGCTGGATCGGCTGGCGCGGCTGGACGTCACGCCGGAGACAGAGCTGCGAGTCGGTGCGCTGCTGCGCCGCGACTACCCCGCGGAGCTGGTGACCGCAGCCCTTGGTCAGCACGAGCTGCGCCGCCGCGCCCGGACGAAGTTCACCAGAGCGCACCGGATGTACTTCACCCGTGCTGGTCTGGAGCAGGCCACGGCCGAGGTCATCGCTGCGCACCGAGCGACGCGCTTCGCCGGGGCCTTACGGGTGGCGGATCTGTGTTGTGGCATCGGTGGGGACCTCATCGCTCTGGCAGCCACGCGGGAAGTGGTCGCGGTCGATCGTGACCCGCTGCACCTGCGGATGGCGACGCTCAACGCTGACGCCTACGGAGTGGCTGACGCGGTCACCGTCGTACACGCCGATGTCCGCGATGTGCACCTGGGCGGCATTGACGGTGTGTTCATCGACCCGGCCCGCCGCGCGCGGGGCCACCGGTTGCGCGCGGGAGACAGCGAGCCGCCGCTGTCCTGGTCAACGAGCCTAGTGGACCGTGTCGAAGCGGTCGGGATCAAGGCGGCCCCGGGAATCGCCCACGATACCGTTCCGGCCGGCTGGGAGGTGGAGTTCATCGCCGACCGGCGTGATCTGAAGGAGGCCGCGTTGTGGTCACCGGCCTTGGCGACCGGTACCAGCCGCGCCACGATCCTGCCGGAAGGCGATGTGCTGCTGCCGCTGCCCGGTGATGAGGTGGAGCACCGGGATCCCGGCGCGTTCTTACTCGACCCGAACCCTGCTGTCACCCGTGCCGGTCTCGTCGAGGACCTAGCGCGCAGCCTCGGAGCGTGGAAGATCGATCCACAGATCGCGTTCCTGTCCAGCGACCGACCGCTGCGCACACCGTTCGCGCGCACCTTGTGCGTGATCGACTCCGGCCCCTGGGACCAGAAGGCACTGCGACTCCGGCTGCGCGCCCTTGATATCGGCTCGGTCGACATCCGGCGGAGAGGTCTAGCCGGCGATGTCGAGGAACTGCACCGGCAGCTCAAGCTGCGGGGCACCCGACGCGCCACCCTCGTCATGACCCGGGTTGACGACCGCCCGTGGGCGTTGATCTGCACCGACCCCGATCCCGCGACGGTTGGCTCGTAAGGTGTCGATATGGCTCGCCTGGTGCTGATCAACGGTGCGCCTGGCAGTGGCAAGTCAACGCTCGCTCGGATGTACGTCGACCGGCCGCCTGGATTTCGTGTTCGAGCTGGAGCACCTATGCGACGAAATCGGCGCCGACTTCGTCGAGGTGGTCTTGCTCAGCAACCCGCAGGAGGCCGCTGACCGCTTCGTGCGACGCTCGCTTCAGACCGACACAGGCGTGCACCGCGACGCTCAGGCTCTGCTGGAACGACGCGGCGGAATCGGCGAGCTGCCCGCCATGTACGACCGGCTGCTCGAGGTCGTCGCAACCCGGCCAGGGACTATCAGTGTGCTGACCGTCGGCGGAGAAGTGGAGCGGGCCTACCGCGACCTGCTCGCCCATGTCGACCCCGAGTGAGACCCATCAGGCCTTTCTTAGTACGGCAGCCGCAGTGTGTGATCTCGATCGGCGTGTCGTGACCATGGAGTCCGTCACGGCGTGATCAACTTCGGGTGTGATGTGCTTGAACGACAACGCCATGGCCGCGCCGCCGTCGACAGCTGGTGATCGTCTGGA
>DATAWX010000267.1:0-1854 GCA_036266995.1 Pseudonocardiaceae bacterium
AGGCGATCTTCGGGCTTGTAGCGGACCCGTGGGATATGCCGGCGCAGCACTGTGTTTTCGTGCCGGAGCACGAGCAGTTCAGCGTCTTTCGAGATGTCACGGCGCGCCACCGTGGCGAGGGCGCCGAGCAGATTGCGAGTCGGGCGATAGGTCAGCGAGATCAGCATCCACTCACAATCCCAAGTGTGCTGTGCCCGGCGCCGCAGAATAACCCAACCGCCACCCACAGCCGTATTTCGGCGCTCCCGGTATGAATGTGGACTAGTCAGCCCTCTTCTCGTGGGGTAGGTGGATGGTGATCGGGCCGCAGGTGAGCATGACGAGGCCGAGGGCTGCTTCGGCGGTGTGGAAGCCGCGTGCCCGGCGGATGATGAGTCGGACGTTGCTGTTGATGCCTTCGTGGCGGCCGTTGTTGACCTTGCGGGCCAGGGCCTCGGTGATGCCGATCAGATGTTTGCGCACGGTGGCGGCGGCTTTGACGAAGGGCTTCATGCCGCTGGTCTGCGCCTGGTGGCACCAGGTGGACACGAGCGTGACCGCCTGGTCGACGTCCAGGTCGCCGTGGAAGATGGCGCGTAGCGCCTCTTTGAGTTTGTAGGCCTGCCACAGGATTCCGCCGCGTCGCCGGAAACGGCGCAGGGTGCCGGCCTGCTGGTCGCTGAGGTTTTCCGGGTTCTTCAGCAGACACCAGCGGGCGCCCTTGAACAGCTTCGCGGCCACCGGGTCGATCTCCCGCATCGCCTGCCACTGGGTCCGGCGCACCTCGTCGAACGCGTCGGTCACCAGTTTCACCACGTGGAACGGATCGACGCAGATCACCGCCCGCGGCGCGTTGGCGGTGACCGACTTGGTGAAGGCCGGGCCCATGTCCATGCTCACCGCCTTAAGGGCCCCGGCGCCCTGTTCGCCGATCTCCTGGAAGAACCCGTCCAACGTCGCCGCGTCCTTGCCCGCCTTCCCCCACACGATCTTGCCGGTGGCGTGGTCCGAGACGAGCGTCAGATAGCGGTGATGCTTCTTCCAACTGACCTCGTCCACCCCGATCGTGACCAATCCCTCGAGCCTGCCCGCGTCCAGCTCGGTGGCCACCACACGCTCGATAATCCGCCCGACGGTGTCCCAGTCGATCCGCAGGAACCGCGCGATCGCACTCTTATCGGTCCGGGTGGCCAGGAACCCGGCGACGTCCTCGAAGTCACCGGTGAAATCCGAGCGGTAGCGGGCGAACGGCGCCCACTCGGTGAGCACCCCGTGCACCGGGCAGCGCAGCCGGCGCAGGTTCGCCGAGAGCACCACCTTGGACGCGCCGAAGTCCAGATGCCGCCACCGGCTGGCCACCGGCCGCGTGTCATACCGCGCCCAGGTCGAGTACGAGCACAAAGGGCACCACAGTTTCCTGGCCGTCAGGCGCACCTGCACGGCCAGCAGCCCCGGCTCCGGCGACACGCCGGTCACCGAGATCCCAGGCAGATCCAACAGTTGATTCACTAGAGTGGTCGCGCGCACGGATGCTCCTTCACGCTGCTTTCTCAGGCTTAGTCACCAGCGAAAATAGCCGCGAGCTCCGTGCGCTCTCTCATTCCCCGGCCCCACGCCGCCGATCTTCCCCCGTACAGCCCAAAGCAGGCTCACCACCCGGCAAGATCACCCACACTCATACCGGAAGAGCCCCTAAATGCCCAACTGTATTTTAGCCTGGCCTTGACGGTTCTCGAAGTCCCCTGGTGAGAGTTGCCCCAGGATAGAGTGTCGACGGGTGTTGTTATACCAGGCGCTCCACCGGAGGGTTTCGCTCCAGACGGTGGCGACGTCGGGGTAGCTCTAGCCTGCGGAAGTCTCCCTCTTGTAAGCCCC
>DATAWX010000268.1:0-2771 GCA_036266995.1 Pseudonocardiaceae bacterium
ATCGGGCGGGTTTCCGGGGTGGCTGGGCGAACTTGTCGACCGATGAATCATTCCCCAACTTCGCGGGAGGAGAACCATGCCCGAGACAACCGAGACACCGAGCATATGCCGAACCGCGGCTCACGTTGCACCGAGTAAGCATTCAGCCGGTCAAAGTCACCGCAGCGGCCACGAGTCGCGCCAGGCGAGCGCGGCCGTGGTCAGCTCGGTGACCAAGTCTGTCTTACCGCGCGTATAAGCCTCGCGGTCGTGAGGGTGTGCCCGGGCGAGGCGCCGCTTGAGCCGCTGATAGCGCTCGGCGCTGTGGGGATGCGCGCGCAGGTAGTCGCGAAAGACGATCTCTCCACGAAAGCGAGTCGAGCCGGTCGGGATCAGATGCAGGTGATACGTGCGTCTGCTCTGGTGTGGTTTGCAGAACCAGTGCATGACCTCCGAGCGGTAGGGGAAGTAGCGGTAGCTCAGCTCAGCCAGGACATCGATGCAGGGGCGGCTGGTGGGCAGGTCGGCCACTCCGACCGCGATGTCGATGGTGGGTTTCGCAGCCAATCCGGGCACAGACGTGCTGCCCACGTGGTGGATGCCTCCGGTGATCCACGACCCGATCGCCTCGTCGAGCAGCGCGGCTTCGTGCTTGAACAGCGCTGGCCAGTGCGGATCATAGGCAACCACCCGTACTGGCTCGTTCACCTCGTTGCCAGAAGGTCTCAATTCGGGCCCATCCACACACCACATGTTGGCCCACGAGCGATCATGACTCAACTACCTGGGACTGACGACCCTGATGCCTCAGATAGATGCCACCGTGACTCATCCGCGCATTCAGCCCGTCGGGGCACGCTTGATCGCCGGTCGGCCGGTTCGGCCTGCGGTGCGGGTCGGTGGGGGTGTGTGGTCAGGTTGCAGCGGGGAGCGCGGGTATCCAGGGGTGGCCGGTGAGCGCGTCGCGCAGGACGGTGATCGCGTCGAGTCCGTGTTTGGTCGCGGTGGAGACGTAGCCGCGGATGGTGTAGCGGTCGCGGGTACGGTCTTCGCTGGTCAACCGGCCGGAGGTGTTCTGTTGGACCTTGGAGGGCCGCAAGTCGCGTTCGGCCTGGTTGGAGGTGGGCGGCACCGCCAGGTCGTGGACGAAGCGCAGCACATCCGCGGGGCGGTCGCGCAGGACTTCGAGCAGGTTGCGGGCCTTTCTCTCCCCGGGCCGCTCGCCGTGATAGGTGGTGGCCGACAGCCCGACCAGCACGCCGTGGCGGAACCGGTCGAGCAACGGTGCGGCGACATCGTCGGTGATCGCGTCGAGCCCATGCTCACGGGCCAGGTTCGCTTCGTGGATCAGCCCGCGTAGCGCCTGGGCGATCTGGGGCGGCCACACCGCGTCGGGGTAGACCTGCGCGGCGCCATCGAGGTCACGCAGCAGGTGCGCGGCGCAGAGTTGGTGGGCCAGCGCGCCGAGCTCGGTGGAGTCGTAGTTCTGGTAGCGGTCGTGCACGATGATCGCCGTAGCGTCGGGGCGGGCGCCGAGCTCGGTGAGCACCGAGTCCTTGAACGTGGCCAGGGACCGGTCGCCGAGCAGGTAGTGGGTGTAGAGGTCGGTGCAGAACACCAGCAAGTACCGCTCGGCTTTCTTCCGGCCCGGTTTCGGGGTGCGAGGCCCGACCCGCAGCGGGGTCTCGTCACAGCACACCGCGTGCGCGAGCACGATCAGGGCGCGGACACGGTCGTGCACCGCGGCGAGCAGCCCGGCGGCGCGGCCCAGCATGCCGTGCACGAACCCGACCGAGGGCGCCGCACCGGTCAGCGATTCCAGCAGCGCGACCACCCGGTGCGCGGGCACGAACTGCACCACCAGCAGATACACGGCGAACGCTTGCAGGTTCGGGCCGTAGCCGACAGGTCCGGCTCGGGAGCCGGCGGGACGGTTTGCGGTGTGCACCGCGCCGCAGTCGCACTCCACCTGATGCTGGTCGTACTGGATGACCCAAGCGCTGACCTCCGGGATCTCATGGGACTGGTAGCGATCGACAACCCCGAGATCCCGAGCGCTGCTCAGGTCGGCGCCGCAGCCGCAACTACCCTCGGGGAACCGCTCCTGGAGATCATCGGGACGGTCGGACCAGGCCAGATGCGATCCCGGCGCCCCCGACTGTTTACCCCTCGACCGCGTCGACCCGCCCCGGCCGCGCTGGCGCTCCGGCGACGGTGGTTTGCCCGGGTCATCGTCTTTCGACGGTGGCATCGAGGAGTTCCCCGAGTTACGCGAGAGCAGATGCTCCAACCGCGCCAGCTTGCCCGCGAGCGCCTCGTTGGCCTCCATCAGCTCCGCGAGCTGATCGGCCTGCCCGGTGATCTGCTGGTCCTGCGCGGTGATCCGGTCGGCCTGGCGATGCACCACGACGACCAGCTCGTCGCGCGACATCCCCTCCGGCCCGGACACCCGAAGATCAAAGCGCACACCAGGCGAGCACACCGTGACCAACACACCCATGCCGCCGAACGATCCATCGCCAGCAGCTCAACCGCAGGTCAGATGACCGGCTGAATGCTTACTCCTTGACGTTGCAACCACCGTATTTGGTACGTTCATTCACGGCACTACGTGACCTCGATCTTGATGCCATTACTTCTTCAGTGGCTCAATCGGGGTGTGCGGGGCCGACATTCAGTACGTGAAGAGCGTCTGGACGAGGTCAGGGGCCCGTTCCTTCTTAGTTGTTCCTGACGTCCACGGGATCCGACTGTCAAACGTGGGATCGGCAACGTAAAGCTGAGTGGCAACG